>NZ_JBEOUW010000027.1:0-120918 GCF_040303045.1 Kitasatospora sp. NPDC096140 | reverse complement strand
AGGGGGGGGGGGGGCCCCCCCCGGGCCCCCCCGGCGGGGCCCGGCGGGGGCTTCAGGACCCGTTCAGCGCTTGCCGCCCGGCTTCGCCGTGGACTTGGTCGCGAGCCTGGTGGCCGCCCAGTCCTTGACGATGTTGATCGAGCTGGTCTGGGAGAGGCCGGACGTACGGGCCGCCTCGTTGATGTCCGAGGCCTCGATGTGGCCGTCCCGCCCGGTCTTGGGCGTCAGCAGCCAGATGACGCCGCCCTCGGCGAGGTACTCCAGCGCGTCGACGAGGGCGTCGGTGAGGTCCCCGTCGTCGTCGCGGTGCCACAGCAGGACGGCGTCCGCGACGTCGTCGTAGTCCTCGTCGACGAGATCCGTCCCGGTGATCTCCTCGATGCCCTCGCGGAGGTCCTGGTCAGTGTCTTCGTCGTACCCCAGCTCCTGGACGATCTGGCCACCCTCGAAGTTGAGACGGGCCGCCGGGTTGGACTTGTCCGCGGGGTCCGCGGTCGCGCTCACGGGAATAACCTCCAGTATTCGGCTCGGCGTCCATGCCGAGGCTGTGGCCGTAGTCCACACGGGCGCGGCGGTTCGCGCAAGTACCCGACCCCCGATCCCCTCCAAAGGTTGACGTGTCGCACCGGGACACGCCGTTCGACGTGTCGGGAATCACACCGATTTGCCCTTCTCTGCATGGGACAAGGATGCTTCGGGTGGTCCGGGCCCACAGGCCGTACGCGTGCCCGAGATGCGAACGGCATTCGGGGTCCGCGCATGCGCGGGCGTAGAGTCTCCTGTTGGCCCTCACCCCGGCCGCCCGCCATCGGGCGGACGGGACACCAGGTCGGACCACCTCTTTTCGTAACACCAGGGGGTGTGCGGAGCGGACGAAGACGCCCGTGCCGCGCACCACCAGACCGGACCGCCCAACAGGCGGAACGGTTACCGATCGGTAGAGATGACGGATCTCCGAATGCGGTAGCACGATGGAGGCGGCGCGACACACCTCTAGTTTCGACCGACAGTGAAGGAACAGCGTGGCTTCCGGATCCGATCGCAACCCGATCATCATTGGCGGCCTTCCGAGTCAGGTCCCGGACTTCGATCCCGAGGAGACCGCGGAATGGCTGGAGTCGCTCGATGCGGCCATCGACGAGCGGGGGCGTGAGCGTGCCCGTTACCTGATGCTGCGGCTGATCGAGCGCGCCCGCGAGAAGCGTGTCGCCGTGCCCGAGATGCGCAGCACGGACTACGTCAACACCATCGCCACCAAGGACGAGCCGTTCTTCCCCGGCAACGAGGAGATCGAGCGCAGGATCCTCAACGCGACCCGGTGGAACGCGGCCGTCATGGTCTCCCGGGCCCAGCGCCCCGGCATCGGCGTCGGTGGCCACATCGCCACCTTCGCCTCCTCCGCGTCGCTCTACGACGTGGGCTTCAACTACTTCTTCCGCGGCAAGGACGCCGAGGGCGAGTCCGGCGACCAGATCTTCTTCCAGGGTCACGCCTCCCCCGGCATCTACGCCCGCGCCTTCCTCCTGGACCGACTCACCGAGCAGCAGCTCGACGCGTTCCGCCAGGAGAAGTCGAAGGCCCCGTACGGCCTCTCCAGCTACCCGCACCCGCGGCTGATGCCGGACTTCTGGGAGTTCCCGACCGTCTCGATGGGCCTCGGCCCGCTCGGCGCGATCTACCAGGCCCGGATGAACCGCTACCTGGAGCACCGCGGCATCAAGGACACCTCCGACTCGCAGGTGTACGCCTTCCTCGGCGACGGCGAGATGGACGAGCCCGAGTCGCTCGGCCAGCTGTCGCTGGCGGCCCGCGAGGGCCTGGACAACCTGACCTTCGTGGTGAACTGCAACCTGCAGCGCCTCGACGGCCCGGTCCGCGGCAACGGCAAGATCATCCAGGAGCTGGAGTCCCAGTTCCGGGGCGCCGGCTGGAACGTGATCAAGCTCATCTGGGACCGCAGCTGGGACCCGCTGCTCGCGCAGGACCGCGACGGCGTGCTGGTCAACAAGCTGAACACCACGGTGGACGGCCAGTTCCAGACCTACGCCACCGAGTCCGGCGAGTACATCCGCGAGCACTTCTTCGGCTCCGACCTGCGCCTGCGCAAGATGGTCGAGAGCATGACCGACCAGCAGATCCAGCACCTGGGTCGCGGCGGCCACGACCACAAGAAGATCTACGCGGCGTTCAAGGCGGCCCGCGAGCACAAGGGCCAGCCGACGGTCATCCTGGCCCAGACGGTCAAGGGCTGGACGCTGGGCCCCAACTTCGAGGGCCGCAACGCCACCCACCAGATGAAGAAGCTGACGGTCGAGGACCTGAAGCGCTTCCGCGACCGGCTGCACCTGCCGATCACCGACAAGCAGCTCGAAGAGGGCTACCCGCCCTACTTCCACCCGGGCCGCAACTCGGAAGAGATCCAGTACATGCACGACCGCCGGCAGGAGCTCGGCGGCTACGTGCCGACCCGCAAGGTCCGCCCGCGCAAGCTGGAACTGCCCGGCGACGACGCGTACAAGGCGGTCAAGAAGGGTTCCGGCAACCAGACCATCGCCACCACCATGGCGTTCGTCCGGCTGCTCAAGGACCTCATGCGGGACAAGGGCATCGGCAACCGCTTCGTGCCGATCGCGCCGGACGAGTACCGCACCTTCGGCATGGACTCGCTCTTCCCGTCGGCGAAGATCTACAACCCGCTCGGCCAGACCTACGAGTCGGTCGACCGGGACCTCCTCCTCGCCTACAAGGAGTCCCCGACCGGCCAGATGCTGCACGACGGCATCTCCGAGGCGGGCTGCACCGCCTCGCTGATCGCCGCGGGCTCGGCCTACGCCACCCACGGCGAGCCGCTGATCCCGGTGTACGTCTTCTACTCGATGTTCGGGTTCCAGCGCACCGGCGACCAGTTCTGGCAGATGGCCGACCAGCTGGCCCGCGGCTTCGTCCTCGGCGCCACCGCCGGCCGCACCACCCTGACCGGTGAGGGCCTGCAGCACGCCGACGGCCACTCGCACCTGCTGGCCTCGACCAACCCGGGCGTCGTCGCGTACGACCCGGCGTACGGCTTCGAGATCGCGCACATCGTCCAGGACGGTCTGCGCCGGATGTACGGCTCCAGCGCCGAGCACCCGAACGGCGAGGACGTCTTCTACTACCTCACCGTGTACAACGAGCCGATCAAGATGCCGGCCGAGCCCGAGAACGTGGACGTCGAGGGCATCCTCAAGGGTCTGCACAAGTACGCGCCGGGCACCGCCGGCCAGATCCCGGCCCAGATCCTCGCCTCCGGCGTGGCCGTGCCGTGGGCCCTGGAGGCCCAGCGCATCCTCGCCGAGGAGTGGAACGTCAAGGCCGACGTCTGGTCCGCGACCTCCTGGAACGAGCTGCGCCGCGACGCGGTGGAGGCCGAGGAGTTCAACCTGCTGCACCCCGAGGAGCAGCAGCGCGTGCCGTACGTCACCCGGAAGCTCCAGGGTGCCGAGGGCCCGGTCGTCGCGGTGTCCGACTGGATGCGCGCGGTGCCGGACCAGATCGCCCGCTGGGTGCCGGGCCAGTACCAGTCGCTGGGCGCCGACGGCTTCGGCTTCGCCGACACCCGTGGCGCGGCCCGTCGCTTCTTCCACATCGACGCGCAGTCGGTCGTCCTGGCGGTGCTCACCGAGCTCGCCAAGCAGGGCAAGGTCGACCGCTCGGCGCTGAAGGACGCGATCGACCGCTACCAGCTGCTGGACGTCACCGCGGCCGACCCGGGCGCCGCCGGCGGCGACGCCTGATCACCCGGTAGGTGACCGAAGGGGCCGGACCTCCACGCGAGGTCCGGCCCCTTCGGCGTTCCGCACCACGACGGCCCCGGACTCCGCCGAGTCCGGGGCCGTGGTGCACGGGCGCGCGTCAGATGTGCACGGCGGGGCCCGCGTCGGTGGCGCCGCGCCGGGTGAGCAGGCCGAGCACGGCGGCGCCGAAGGCCACCACGGCGGCGACCGCGAAGGCGAGCGACATCCCGCTGACGAAGGACTCGTGGACGGCGCCGGCCATCGCGTCCACCACCTGCTGCGGGGTGCCGGGCGGGGCCGGCGGGGCGATGCCGAGCTGGGCGGCCTGCTTGAGCCCCTCGGCCTGCGGGCCCTCGACCGGCGGCAGGCCGGCCCCGGCCCACTTGCCGGGCAGCACGTCGCCGACCTTGGCGGCCATCAGCGCGCCCAGCACCGCGGTGCCGAGGCTGCCGCCGACCTGCATCGCGGACTGCTGCAGGCCGCCGGCCACGCCGGACAGCTCCAGCGGGGCGTTGCCGACGATCACCTCGGTGGCGCCGACCATGACCGGGCTGATGCCGAGGCCCATCAGGACGAACCAGAGCGACATCACGCCGTTGCCGGAGCCGGTGTCCAGGGTGGACATGCCGAACATCGCGGTGGTGGTGATCAGCATGCCCGCCACGATCGGGATCCGCGGGCCGAGCTTGCCGATCGCGATGCCGGCCACCGGCGAGCCGACGATCATCATGCCGGTCATCGGCAGCAGGTGGACGCCGGCCTCGACCGGCTTCATGCCGTGCACGTTCTGCAGGTAGAAGGTCACGAAGAAGATCGCGCCGAAGAACGCGAAGGCCATCAGAACCATCAGCAGGACGCCCGCCGACAGCGGCACCGAGCGGAACAGGCCCAGCGGGATCAGCGGTTCGCGCGCCTTGCCCTGCCAGAGCGCGAAGAGCACCATCAGCAGCACCGCGCCGCCCAGGAACAGCAGCGTGCGGGCGTCGCCCCAGCCCCACTCGGGGGCCTTGATGATGCCGAAGACCAGCGCGAACATCCCTGCGGACAGCAGCACGATGCCGGGGACGTCGAAGGACTTGGCGGCGTTCTCGGCCCGCACGTCCTGGAGGATCCACAGGCCGAGCGCCAGGGCGATCAGACCGACCGGGATGTTGATGAAGAACACCGACTCCCAGCTGACGTGCTCGACCAGCAGGCCGCCGACGATCGGGCCGGCCGCGGTGGAGGCGCCGATCACGCCGCCCCAGATGCCGATGGCCATGTTGAGCCTCTCGGCGGGGAAGGCGCCGCGCAGCAGGCCGAGCGCGGCCGGCTGGAGCAGCGCGCCGAACAGGCCCTGGAGCACCCGGAAGGCGATCACGGTCTGGATGTTGCCCGCGAAGCCGATCGCGGCGGAGGTGGCGGCGAAGCCGACCGCGCCGACCAGGAAGGTGGACTTGTGGCCGAAGCGGTCGCCGATCTTGCCGGCGGTGATCAGGAAGACCGCCAGGGCGAGCAGGTAGCCGCTGGTGACCCACTGGATCTCGGAGGGCGCCGCGTTCAGCTTCTCCTGGATCACCGGGTTGGCGATGGCGACGATCGTGCCGTCCAGCGCCACCATCATGACGCCGACCGCGACGGTCAGCAGGGTCAGCCAGGGGTGTCCCTTGAGGCCGCCCCCGGACGGTGGCGTCGGCGGCGGCGCGGCGTCCGCCTCGGAGTTCTTGACGACGGACTGGCTCATCTGGGCCCTCCGGGGGCGTGGCTCGGTCGGAACGTGGTCGTGGCGCCCCGGCCCACCCGTCCCCACAGGTGCCCCGGCCCGACGGGCGCCACTCGCCGCAGATTATGTCAGCTGCTGACATTCGGCAAACAGTGACTTCTGGCCATTACTGCCATTTGTCAGAGCGCTAAGGTTGTCCTCCCACCCGCCACACCAGCGCCCCGGAAGGCCCCCGCCATGGCCGCTCACGCCCCCCGCCCCACCGGCACCCCGGAGGACCTCGGCCGGACACCCGGGCTGCGCGAGCGCAAGAAGCAGCAGACCCGGTACGCCCTGGTCCAGGCGGCCCACATGCTCTTCCTCAGCCAGGGCTTCGCCCGCACGACCGTCGACGAGATCGCCTCCGCCGTCGACGTCTCCCAGCGCACCTTCTTCCGCTACTTCGCCAACAAGGACGAGGTCGCGCTCGCCGTCATGGCCGAGGCCGAGGACTACTTCATCGAGTGCCTGCGCCACCGCCCCGCCGAGGAGTCCCCGCTGGAAGCCCTGCGCGCCTCGATCGTCAAGGCCTGGCGCGACCTCGGGAACGCCGAGGCCTCCGGCCCCGGCTCGATCACCAGCGCCCTCGAACTCATGCGGATGATCGAGGACGCGCCCACCCTGCTCGCCGCCCACCTGCGCCGGGTCACCGAGCAGGAACGGATCGTCGTGCAGGTGCTCGCCGAACGCGAAGGCCTGGACCCGCGCGAGGACCTGCGTCCCACCGTGCTCGCCGCCGTCTTCGGCAGCGTGCTGCGCGCCGCCCACCTGTCCTGGACGGCCGACCGCGAACCCGACGGCCCGGAGGGCATGATCGCCCTGATCGAGCGCCACTTCGACCAGCTCGGCCCCGCCCTGGCCGGCCGCTGGCGCACCTGAACGCCCGTGTCATACCCCGGTACCACCCCGGATCCCACCCCCAGGTCGGACGCCGGGCGCCGGCCGCGCCCCTAGTCTGACCGGATGATCGACTCGTCCCCCCGGTCCGGCCCCGTCGGCGTGGCGCGGGCCCTGCTCGGCACGCTCGTCCGACCGTCCGCCGACCACGCCCCGCTGCTGGCCCACTCCTCCCGGCCGTGGCTCCGCCACCTCCCGTACGTCCTCGCGGTGGCCGCGATCGCCTCGCTGCTGCCCAGCGGGATCAACGTGATGGCCAACGACTACGGGATCGACGGAGGGCTCGCCGCCGCCATCGCGGTGGCGCAGACCGCGCCGCTGCTGCTCGCGGTGAGCCGGCCGCTGGCCGCCTGGTGGATGATCGGCAGCACCGACCTGCTGGCCGCCGTCCTGGTGCTGACCACCGGGAGCGGGACCGGCGGCCCCTGGCCGTGGATCCCCACCGCCCTGGTCGGCTACCTCTTCCTGATGGTCCCGCTGTCCCTCCGCGAGCCGAGGCGCACCCTGGTCGCGGTCTGGCTGGTCACCGCGGGTGCCGGGTTCGCCCTGTCGCTCGCCGGGGCGGGCTCCCGCTACACCGGGGACAACGCCCTCCTCGCGACCGCCCTGACCGGCGCCGTCCTGGTGCTCGGCGGAGCCCTGCGGGAACGCGCCGAGGCCCGCCGGCTGCTCAGCGAGCAGGAGCACATCAGCGAGGTCGAACGCGAACGGCGCACCCTGCTGGAGGAACGCGCCCGGATCGCCCGGGAGTTGCACGACGTGGTGGCCCACCACATGTCGGTCATCGCGGTCCAGGCCGCCAGCGCCCCGTACCGGATCCCCGACGTTCCGGCCGGGGCCGCCGAGGAGTTCACCGCGATCGCCGGCACCGCCCGCGAGTCGCTCGCCGAGATGCGCCGGCTGCTCGGCGTCCTGCGCAGCGAGGACTCCGGCGGGGAGACGGCCCCGCAGCCCGGGGTCGGCCAACTCGCCCAGCTGGTCGAGACGGTGGGACGGGCCGGGGTCGCGGCCGAACTGACGGTGGCCGACAGCCTGGAGGAGGCGGTGCCGCAGGCCGTCGGCCTCTCCGCGTACCGGATCGTCCAGGAGGCGCTGGCCAACGTGGTGCGGCACGCCCCCGGCGCGCGGACCTGGGTGTCGCTCTCCTCGGACGGCCCCGAGCTGCTGGTGACGGTGGTCAACGGGCCGCCGCCGGAGCGCACCGAGTCGCTGGAGGCCTCGGTCGAGGGCACCGGGCAGGGCCTGATCGGAATGCGCGAACGCGTCCGGCTCGTCGATGGCAGGCTGGACACCGGCCCGCTGCCGGATGGCGGCTTCAAGGTGGCCGCCGTCCTGCCCCTCGGCACCTCCGACAACACCTCCCGGGAGCCCACCGCATGACCATCCGCGTGATCATCGTCGACGACCAGGCCATGGTGCGCGCGGGCTTCGCCGCCCTGCTGAACGCCCAGAGCGACATCGACGTGGTGGGCGACGCGGCGGACGGCGCCCAGGCCCTGGAGGTCGCCGGCCGCACCCACCCGGACGTGGTGCTGATGGACGTCCGGATGCCCGTGATGGACGGCCTGGAGGCCGCCCGACGGCTGCTCGACCCCGCCACCGGTCCACGGGAAGGCGGGGTCGCGCACCGGCCCAAGGTGCTGATGCTCACCACCTTCGACGTGGACGACTACGTCTACGAGGCGCTGCGCGCCGGGGCCAGCGGCTTCCTGCTCAAGGACGCCCCGCCGGCCGACCTGATCGCCGCGGTCCGGGTGGTCGCGGCCGGCGAGGCGCTGCTCGCCCCCTCGGTGACCCGCCGACTGATCGAGGACTTCGCCCGCACCCACCCCGCCAGGCGCCACGACCCCAAGGTGCGGCTCAACGGCCTGACCCCGCGCGAGACCGAGGTGCTGGAGCTGATCGCCCGCGGCCTCTCCAACCAGGAGATAGCCGCGAAGCTGGTGCTCGCCGAACAGACCGTCAAGACCCACATCGGGCGCATCCTCGCCAAGCTCGACCTGCGCGACCGCGCCCAGGCGGTGGTGCTGGCCTACGAGTCCGGCCTGGTGACCCCCGGCCAGTAGGGGGGACATCCCCCTGATACCCGGGTAGCACCCGGGAGTTGGCCCCGCGGTGTGACGCCCGCGGGGCCGTCGCGTTCCTACCTTCCTCTTCGTCGCAAGCCGAACGAACGAGGGGGAGAAGGACCATGCGCGGATTCCGGATCAGGCGGGCACTGGCCGCCGCGGTGGCGCTGGCGGCGGTGCTCGGCGCCGGCGGCTGGGCCGCCGACACCCAGACCCCCGTCACCGGCCCGCCGCCCGGCAGCGCCGCCTGGACGGCCGACACCTCGCTCGGGCGGCGCCTGCCCGACCCGGCCACCACCGCCCCGGACGGGGTCGCCGCGTTCTTCGCCGAACTCGCACCGGCCGCACAGGACGCGCTGGCCGTCCGGTACCCGCTGGTGGTCGGCAACCTGGACGGCGCCCCGGTCGCCCTCCGCTACCGCGCCAACGCCCTGGCCCTCGCCGCCGAACGCACCCGGGAACTCGCCCGCGCCGCCGACCCGGCCCGCACCCCGCAGGACCACGAGGCCGCCCGCACCCGCGCCGAGCGCTACCGCACCCTGCTGGACGGCGGACGGCAGATCCTCGCCTTCGACCCGCGCGGCCGCGGCCAGGTCGCCGAGGTGTACGGCGACCTCGCCGCCGCCCGCCGCACGGCCGTGATCGTCCCCGGCTCCGACATCGACCTACTCGACTTCGACCGCACCGCCGATCCGTACGGAACCCCCGCCGGCATGGCCCGCGCCCTGTACGAGGCCACCGACCGGCAGACCGCCGTGATCGCCTGGACCGGCTACACCACCCCGGTCGGACTCGGCCTCGACGCCGCCACCGAGGACCTCGCCCGGGCCGGCGCCACCCGCCTCGACCGGCTGCTCGACGGACTCGCCGTCAGCACCCGCCCCCAGGCCCCGGCCACCGTGTTCTGCCACAGCTACGGCTCGGTGGTCTGCGGCCTGGCCCGCCCCACCCCCGCCCGGGCCTCCGGGGTGGTGGTGCTCGGCTCCCCCGGCATGGGCGTCGACTCGGCCGCCGGACTCGACCCGCGCGTCCCGCTGTGGGCCACCGCCCGCAACGGCTCCGACTGGATCGGCGACGTGCCCAACGTCCGGCTGCTCGGCCTCGGCCACGGCACCGACCCGACCGCCCCCGGCTTCGGCGCCCGACCGCTGCCCGCCACCGGATCCCACGGCCACACCGGCTACTTCGCCCCCGGCACCGCCTCGCTCGCCGCCTACGCCGCCGTCGCCCTCGGCCGCGCCTGACCGCCCGCACCGGAAGGAGCACCACCATGGCCCACCCCCTCACCGCCCTGCGCCGCGCCGCCCGACAGGTCGACGCCCGGACCCCCGCCGGCCGCGACCGCGCCCTGGACGGCCTGCGCGCCCTCGCCCTGCTCGCCGTACCGGTCGGGCACTGGATGCTCGGCGGCCTCACCCGCTCCCCCGACGGCGCCCTGCACAACGCCAGCCCGCTCTCCTCGCTCGGCTTCTTCGCCCCGATCAGCTGGGGGCTCCAGATGCTCGGGGTGTTCTTCCTGGTCGGCGGCCACTCCTCGGTCCGCTCGCTGGAACGGGCCCGCGCCCGCGGCGAGTCCTACGGCGGCTGGCTGCGCGCCCGGACCGTACGGCTGCTGCGCCCGGTGCTCGGGGTCACGGCGGTCTGGGCGCTGCTGGTCCCGCTGCTGCCCGCGCTCGGCGTCCCCGCCGACACCCTGCGCACCGGCGCGACGCTGGTGGTGCAGCCGCTCTGGTACATCGCCGTCTACCTGGGACTGACCGCGCTCACCCCGCTCTGCGTGGCCGCCGGACGCCGGCTGGGCGGCTGGTCGGCGGGCCTGCTGGTGGCCTCCGTCGCCGCCGTCGACCTGCTGCGGTACGGGCCCTGGGCGCAGGCGGTGCCGTCCTGGGTCGCGCTGCTGAACATCCTGCCGGGCTGGCTGTTCGGCTACCAGCTCGGCGTGCTCTGGGCGCAGGGCCGGCTCGGGCGGCCGACCGCCCGGGTGCTGCTGTTCGGCGGCGGCGCGCTGTTCGCCACCCTGCTGCTGGTGTTCCACTACCCGGCCAGCATGGTCGGCGTGCCCGGGGCCGAGCGCACCAACTCGCACCCGCCGTCCCTGCTGGTGCTCGCCCTGGCCGCGGTCCAGTGCGGCGCCGCGGTGCTGCTGCGGGAGCGGCTGGGCCGGGTGCTGACCCGCCGTCCGCTGCTGTGGCTGCCGGTGGTCGTCGTCAACCTGTCGGCGATGACGATCTTCTGCTGGCACCAGAGCGCGATGCTCGCCGCGGCGGTGCCCGGCGCGGCCGTGCTGGGCAGCGTCCCGGGACTGACCACCGCGCCGGACTCGCTCGGCTGGGTGGCCGCCCGGCTGGCCCTCCTCCCGCTGTTCGCGGGCGTCCTGCTGGCGATCGGGTGGTTCACCCGGCGGTTCGACGGGCCGTGGACGTCCTTCTCCCGCGCCGGGAAGGCGGCGGCCGGCGCCGCCGCGGCCCTCTTCGCGGCCTACGCGCTGGGCGTGGTGTGACCCGCGCCGGGCGGGCAACGGCCCCCGCCGGACGGTGTCACCGGGGGGATGCACCCGCATGCGAACCACCACGCACTGTGATCTCCTGTGACCGTCGGCGACCACCGCAGGACCGCGCCCGCCCACGGCCCGTCCGTCCGCATTCGCCACCCCTCCCCCTCCCCCCGGCACACCCAACTCCCGAGGAGTCCCATGTCCTTGTCCCCACCACGCCCCCGGCCGCGGCGCGGGGCCCGCCGCCGACTGGCGGGCACCGCCGTGGTCCTCGCGGTGACCGCGGGCACCCTGCTGAGCACCGTCGCCCCGGCCGTCGCCCACGGCGGACCGGCCGCCCCCGGGGCCGACGACCTCATGCCGCACGTCGACTCCCCCCGGGTGATGGCCGAACTGCGCGAGGACGAGGTCGCAGCGCTCGGCCAGGAGCACGCCGAGGAGCACGCCCGGATGCGCGCCGCCGTCCGCGGCATCGGCGACTACCCGCAGACCACCCGCACCAACCGGTACAACGCGCTGACCGCCTCCCAGGCCGATCGCAACAAGGCCTTCGACCCGGCGACCTTCGGCGCCTTCAACCAGTACTTCGACTCGCCCGACTTCGGCGACCACGTCGCGCTGCTGCCGACCGGAAAGGTGCTGCTGTTCTCCTTCGAACGGATCGAGACCAACCCGGAGAAGGAACCCGCACCCACCCAGACCACCGGCAAGGAGAACGCCGGCCGGGCCTTCCTCTGGGACCCGAAGAAGAACTACGGTCCGGACGCGTTCAAGCAGGTCAACCCGCCGGTCGTCGACATGCCGGACGGCCTCGGCGAGAAGCGCCCGGCGCCCTTCTTCTGCTCCGGCCACTCCTTCCTGCCCAACGGCATGCTCGGCGTCTTCGGCGGCAACCTCGGCGGCAACGGCGGGACGGGCGCCAAGCTCTCGCTGATCTTCGACCCGTGGACGGAGACCTGGACCCGCAACCCCGACATGTCGGTGGGCCGCTGGTACCCCTCGGTGGTGACCGGCGCCGACGGCCGCCAGCTGATCATGTCCGGCCAGTCCGAACTCGGTTACGGCACCCCGACCCCGGTGGTCGAGCGGTTCCCCGCCAAGCCCTTCGCGGTGCCGGTGAAGAAGACCGACCTCCCCACGAACACCCCGGTGGACCGGTTCAAGGTCGACGCCCCGTTCACCACCGACTACCCGCACCTGTTCTCGCTCAACGACGGCAACGTCTACGGCTTCGGCCGCCAGGCCGCCGAGCAGTGGAAGTTCGACCCGGTCGCCGAGTCCCGCACCGACCTGGCCGCCCGCCCGGACGGCCGCAAGCGCAACTACGGCTCCGCCGTGCTGCTCCCCAACGGCGCCAACGGCCCGGACTCCGCGCTGGTCCTCGGCGGCGACCGGGACAACCCGAGCACCCTGCGCTTCTCCAACGGCACTTGGACGGCCGAGAAGTCCCGCGCCTTCGGCCGCACCCAGGACGACACCGTCCTGCTGCCCACCGGCCGGCTGATGACCGTCAACGGCGCCTACGACATCCGCGACTACGGCAACGGCCCGTACAACCCCAACGCGGACCTCAAGTACCGCCAGATCGAGCTGCGCGACGACCAGGGCAACTGGCAGCTCGGCCCGGTCCAGCGCCTGCCGCGCGGCTACCACTCCAACGCGGTCGTCCTGCCGGACGGGCGCGTCCTGGTCACCGGCGACGAGCTCCAGCAGCTGGCCAACAACACGGACATCAACCGCACGGTGAGCGGCATCCCCGGCACCGCCGGCCCGGTCACCATGAACGGCACCATCGAGATCTACGAGCCCGCCTACCTGCACCAGGGCGGCGGCCGGCCCGACCTGGACGACGCGCCGACCGTGCCGATCGGCTTCGACAAGAAGTTCACCGTCTCCAGCTCGACCTCGGACCAGGTGGTCAGGGCCGTCCTGCTCGCGCCGACCACGTCCACCCACTCGGTCAACACCAGCCAGCGCTACCTCGACCTGCGGATCACCAGCCAGGCCGGCAACCGGATCCAGCTGCAGGCCCCGCCGGACGCCAAGGCCGCGCCGCCCGGCTGGTACATGATCTTCCTCCTCGACGGCAAGGGCGTGCCCAGCGAGGCGAAGTGGATCCAGCTCAGCCCCTCCGCCTGACCCCACCCCCCACCGAAAGGAACCCCCGATGGCAACGGACCTGAGTCTGCGCGAGAGCGACGAGATCCAGGGCGACATCCTCGCCGGCTTCAAGAAGGACAACGTCAGCGTCCTCTTCCTCAAGTTCGAGGACGCGGCACGGGCCCGCGACTGGCTCCGCAAGCTGACCCCGCAGATCTCCACCACCCGCGAGGTCGCCAGGTTCAACGAGGCGTTCAGCGAGGCCAGGGCCGCGTCCGGCGGCGACGACCCCAAGTCGCTGACCGCCACCTGGCTCGGCATCAGCTTCACCTACGAGGGCCTGCAGATGCTCTCCACCACCGACCCGCTCCCGACGCTCCCGCAGGGCGACACCGGTCTGAAGGCGTTCAAGGAGGGCGCGGCCAAACGGGCCGGCGGGCTCGGCGACACCGGCGACAACTCCCCGGAGAACTGGCTCTTCGGCAACGGCAGGACCCAGTCGGTCCACGCCGTCCTGAAGATCTCCGCGGACACCGAGAAGGACCTGCAGACGGCCGTCGAGGCCCAGCGGATCGCCGCCGCCGAGTCCCGCGTCCTGGTCGTCTACCAGCAGAACGCGAAGACCCTCCTGGGCAGCCGCCGCGGCAAGGAGCACTTCGGGTTCAAGGACGGCATCAGCGAGCCCGGCGTCAAGGGCTTCGACCGGCCCAGCCCGACCGATCCGGAGCAGGTGGACGGCCACCCCGGCACCCGGATCATCCCGGCCGGCGAGTTCGTCTGCGGCCTGGACAACGACCAGTTCAGCTTCCCCAGGGACCAGTACCCGGCCTGGACGCTCAACGGCTCGTTCCAGGTGGTCCGCCGGCTCGCCCAGGACGTCCCCGGCTGGTGGTCGCAGGTCGCGGTCAAGCTGGGTGAGCTCCGGAAGGCCAAGGCCGTCCCGGACCACGCCACCACCGAGTGGCTGGCCGCCCGGATGGTCGGCCGCTGGCGCTCCGGCGCCCCGGTCTGCCACTTCCAGGACCGGGACGTCCCGAACAACCCGACCGCCGCCAACGACAACGCCTTCGACTTCTCGGACGACCCGGAGGGCCTGGTCACCCCGCTCTGGTCGCACCTGCGCAAGACCGAGCCGCGCGCCGGCCTGCAGGAGAGCCCGGACAAGCCCCCGTTCCCCGCCAAGGACCTCAACGGCCGGCGGATCATCCGCCGCGGCACCCCGTACGGAGAACCGTTCGACCCGGCCTCCGAGGGCCCGGGCGGCCCCGACGACCCGCGCGGGCTGCTGTTCGTCTGCTACCAGGCGGACCTCAAGCGGCAGTTCGAGTTCATCCAGGCCAGCTGGATGGACCGGGCGAACTTCCCGCCCAACCGCGACTCCCAGGACACCACCCCGCCCGGGCACGCCAACCCCAGGCCCGTACCCGGCCGGGACCCGGTCACCCAGAACTGCACCGACCCGGACACCGGACAGGTCACCCCCCTCGACTACGAGAGCCGGGACACCAGCGGCCTGATCCAGCACACCCCGCTGGACTTCGCGCAGTTCGTCCAGACCACCGGCTCGGTGTACGCCTTCATGCCCTCGATGAGCATCCTGCGGGGGCTCTGCGAGGGCCGGCTCGCCCCGGTCGGCGGCCAGGCTTCGGGCGGCCAGGGCACGGGCGGGCAGGGCACCACCACGCAGCCGGGTGGCGGCGGTTGGCCGCAGCCCGAGCCGCAGCCGGTGAAGGCGTACCCGTGCGACGAGTTCGTCGGCGTCCCGGACCAGTTCCGCCGGGCCGGCCAGAGCCAGTACTGGGCGTTCCACGGCGACCGCTGCCGGCTGATCTCGGTGGCCGACGGCTCCGCCCACACCGACCGCAAGGTCGAGGACGACACCTGGCTGACCGGCTGGTCCTGTCTGCAGGGCGTCGGCCGGGTCGACTGCTTCCTGCCCGTGCCCGACCAGCAGGACCCGGCCGGCAAGAGCTGGTACTGGGTCTTCCACAGCACCGCCGGCCGCCAGCAGTACCGGCTGGTCTCCGTCACCTGCGGCGGCGGCCGGTACACCACCGCGCTCGAACGCTCCGACCGCGACCTCACCTACTGGGGCTCGCTCAGCGGCGTCGGCCAGGTGGACTGCTGGCTGCCCGTCCCGGACCAGCAGCGGGTCGGCGGCAAGAGCTGGTACTGGTGCTTCCACACCACGGCCGGCCGCCAGCAGTACCGGCTGATCTCGATCGCGGACGGTTCCTCGCACAACGACGTGCGGGAGCGCACCGACCGCGAGCTCTCCCAGTGGAGTTCGCTCAGCGGCCTGAACCGGGTGGACTGCTTCCTGCCCGTGCCGGACTGCCAGCGGGTCGGCGGCAGCAGCGAGTACTGGGTGTTCAGCGGCCAGAACTACCGGCGGATCTCGGTCGCCGACGGCAGCGGCCACCCGGACCGGCTGGTCTCCGCCGACCGCTCCTGCGACGCCTGGGCCTCGCTCGCCTGAGACCGGTCCCCTCGACGCGCCCCCGCCGCGCCACCGCGCGCGCCGGGGGCGCGTTGTCACTGCCCTGCTCTAACCTGCCGCCATGGTGACGTTCGACGAGTTCCGCGCGATGGCCCTGGCCCTGCCGGAGGCCGCCCAGGAGCCGACCTGGGACATCGAGACGCTGCGGGTCCGCAGCCGGATCTTCGCGATGGGCGCGCCCGACGGGGACCGCGTCACCGTCAAGGCCTCGCCCGAGGACCAGGCCGAACTGCTCGCCGCCGAACCCGAGGTGTTCTCCTCCGCCCCCTACGTCGGGCGGCACGGCTGGGTGAGCGTCCGGCTGGACCTGGTGGACCGGGACGAGCTGCGCGACCTGGTCACCGAGGCCTGGCGGCGGACGGCCCCGAAGCGGCTGGTACGGGAGTTCGACGCCTGAGCGCACGGCCGTTCGGGCCCGGCCCGAACCACTGGGAGACGCCGCGAGGACACCCCCGGTTCATGTGATCCATCCCACAGTTTAGGCGCGCCCGCCGCCCCTTCGAGCCCCCTAGGCTTGCGCAGGGAAGTCAGCAGTCCTTATCGCACCCTCCGGGCACCGCCCGAGAAACGGTGACGGGCCCCAAGGGAGTTGGTGCGGTGCGCAACCGTCGACGCTGGAAGCGGGTACTGATCGGAGCGTTCGCGGGTTGCGCCGTGCTCGCCGACGCCGGCGCCTCGGCCGCCGCGGCCGCGGTCTCCTCCGAGCAGCTGGCGATCTCCACGCCCCCGGCCGGCAGCGCCGCCTGGATCCAGGACCACTCCTTCGGCCACGCCCTGCCCGACCCGGCCACCACCAGCCCGGCCGCCGCCGCGGAGTTCTTCGCCTCGCTCGCGCCCACCGAGCTGGACCGGCTGATCCAGCAGTACCCGCTGGTCGTCGGCAACTACGACGGCGCCCCGCTGGACCTGCGCTACCGCGCCAACCGGATCGCCCTGGCCGTCGAACGCGACAACGCCCGGACCCGCGCCGCGGACCGCAAGCTCGACTCCGACACCCGCGCGCTGGCCGTCTCCCGCGCCAACGACGTCGAGCACCTGCTCGCCCCCGGCCGGCAGATCCTGGCCTTCGACCCGCGCGGCCGCGGCCTGGTCACCGAAGTGTGGGGCGACCTCGCCGACGCCGAGCGGATCTCCGTCCTCGTCCCCGGATCGGACGCCGACCTCGGCCACTTCGACCAGACCGCCGAGCCGCTGCGCTCCCCGGCCGGCATGGCTCGCGCCCTGCACGCCGAGGAACAGCGCCAGGCCCCGGGCACCCGGACCGCCGTGATCTCCTGGACCGGCTACGTCACCCCCTCCGGCCTCGGCCCGGACGCGGCCACCTCCCGGCTCGCCGACGTCGCCGCGCCCCGGCTGGAGCGACTGCTCGCCGGACTCAAGGAGACCACCCGGCCGGACGCGCCCCCGTCGCTGCTCTGCCACTCGTACGGCTCGGTGGTGTGCGGCACCGCCGCCCCGAAGGTCCTCCGCGCGGCCGCCTCGCCGTCCGACACCTCGGGCATCACCGACATGATGGTGTTCGGCTCCCCCGGCATGGGCGTGCAGAGCGCCGCCGACCTGGGCACCGGCGTGCACGTCTGGGCCGCCCGCAACCCCAGCGACTGGATCGGCAACGTCCCGTTCCTGGAGGTCGGCAAGCTCGGCCACGGCGCCGACCCGACCGGCAGCGGCTTCGGTGCCGAGCAGATCTCCTCGGCCCGCGCGGTCGGCCACAACGGCTACTTCACCGACGGCACCGACAGCCTGCACAACTTCGCGGCGATCTCGCTCGGCCACTACCGGGACGTGGTCCGGACCGAGCCCAACTCCTAGTCGCAGCCCGCCGTGGCCGGTCCCGGTCACCATCGGCCCCGGTCACGACGACGGGGCCGGCGACGGCGTCCGACCCGGCTACGACGACTGGTCCTGGTACAGCCGCAGGGCGTCCGCCGCCGCCCGCGCCAGCTCGCGCCGCGCGGCCGGCGGGGCCAGCACCTCGACGTCCGCGCCGAAAGCCAGCAGCGACCGGACCGCCGCCGGGGCCGGGAAGGCCATCGCCACCTCCACCCACTCCTCCGCCGCCCCGGCGCCCGCCTCCGGCGGCTGCACGGTGACCCGGCCGCCGTGGATGCGCAGGAAGAGGTCCAGCCGCCCGCGACGCACCCGCACCCGCACCGGCAGCTCCTTGGGGAGCCGCTCGACCTGCTCGCGGAGCACCGCCCACACCTCGCCGAGCCCGACCCCGGCCCGACGCCGCACCGCCTCCTCGGCGGTCTCGGCGGTCAGTACCCGGTCGGCCCGGAACAGCCGCGGCTCGCCGTGCAGATCGGCCACCAGGTACCAGACCGAGGCCTTGCTCACCAGCCCGTACGGGTCGACGGTGTACTCCACCGGCGCGGGCGTGCCGCTGTGCCGGTAGCGCAGCCGCAGCCGGCGGTCGGCGAAGACCGCGTACTGCAGCTCGCCCAGGTCCGGGCCGGACGCGGCGGCGGACGCGGCGCCCTGCATCCAGCGGGCCGGGTCGACCAGGATCCGCTCGCTGATCCGCTCGGCGGCCGGGCGGTGCGGGGCCGGCAGCGCCGCCATCACCTTGCGCAGCGCCGAGCCGAGCGCGCCGTCCAGCCCGAGGTCGCTGTGCGCACCCTGGGCGGAGAGCACGAACAGCGCCCTGGCCTCGTCCGCGGTCAGGCCGGTGACGTCGGTGCGGTAGCCGGGCAGCAGGCCGATGCCGCCGTGCCGCCCGCGCTCGGTGAACACGGGCACGCCGGCGGCGGAGAGCGACTCCACGTCGCGGTAGACGGTGCGGACGGACACCTCCAGCCGCTCGGCGAGTTCGGTGGCGGACACCCGGCCGCGGGTCTGGAGCAGGAGGAGGATGGAGAGCAGGCGGTCGGCCTTCATACGACAAGAATCCCAGTAATCCTGACGGCGGTTGTCAGGTTTTACTGGGAGATTGCGTTCCGAGCCCGAAAGACCGACCCACAACGGGGAGTTGACCGCACGTGAACGCCGTCCAGGACGCCCGCCCGCAGTACCTGCTCGCCCTCGCCCAGCTGGAGAAGCTGTTCGCCGCCGTCACCCCGGCGGACCTCGACCGGCCCACCCCCTGCAGCGAGTTCACGCTGCGCCGACTGCTGAACCACGTCGTCGGCGGCATCCACCGCTTCGCGTACATGGGTGAGGGCGGCCGCGCCGAGGACATCGTGCCCGCCATCGAGGACCCGTCGGACGAGGGCTGGCCGGCCGCGCTCGCACGGGCGGCCGGCCGCGCCACCGCCGCCTGGGCGGACGACGCCAAGCTGGGCCGCCCGACCTTCGCCCCCTGGGGCGAGGTGCCCGGCGGGATGGTGGTCGGCGGCTACGTGATGGAGGCGGTGACCCACAGCTGGGACATCGCCACGGCCCTGGACAACGGCTTCGTGCTGGACGAGGGGCTCGCGCACACCGCGCTGGCCGTCGCCGAGATGGTGCTGCCGCCCGAGAGCCGGGTCGAGGGCGTCCCGTTCGCCGAGGTGCTGCCGGTCGCCGAGGACGCCGACATCCACGCCCGGCTGGCGGCCTGGATGGGTCGCACGGCCTGAACCGCGTGACGGAGCGGGCCCGGGGAGCCACCGACTCCCCGGGCCCGCCCGGCTGTTCCGTCCCGGGCCGCGCCGCCCGCTCGGACCGGCGAGGACTTCGCCGGCCGCGCCGGACTACTCCCGGCCGACCGAGGTGAAGCCCATGTCCGCGTAGCGGTCCCCCGCCACCCGGCCGGCCACCGGCTCCAGCAGCGCCAGCTCCTCCGCGTCCAGCAGCAGCGTCGCCGCAGCGGCGTTCTCGGCGAGGCGGCTGCGCTTGCGGGTGCCCGGGATCGGCACCACGGTCAGCCCGTGCACCTCCGCCCGCTGGTGCACCCAGGCCAGCGCGACCTGGGCCAGGGTCACCCCGCGCGCCGTCGCGACCTCCCGCAGCGGCGCGAGCAGCTCGCCGTTGGCCGCCGCGTTGTCGCCGGTGAACCGCGGCTGGGTGCGGCGCACGTCGTCCGCCGCGAGCTGCTCGGCGGCCTGGAACGAGCCGGTCAGGAAGCCGCGTCCGAGCGGCGAGTACGGCACGAAGGCGACGCCAAGCTCGGCCGCGGCCGGCACCACCGTGCGCTCGACGTCACGGGCGAACACCGACCACTCGGACTGCACCGCCGCGATCGGGTGGACCGCGTGCGCCTCGCGCAGCTCGGCGCCGGTCACCTCGGACAGGCCCAGGTGGCGCACCTTGCCGGCCTCGACCAGCTCGGCCATGGCGCCGACCGAGTCGGCCAGCGGCACGGCCGGGTCACGGCGGTGCATGTAGTAGAGGTCGATCTCGTCCACGCCGAGGCGGCGCAGCGAGGCGTCCACGGCGGCCCGGATGTACGCGGGGTCGTTGCTGATGCCGCGGTAGCCCGGGTCCTCCTCCTTGCGCAGGAGGGCGAACTTGGTGGCGAGCACCACCTTGTCCCGGTTGGCCCGGACGAAGGGGCCGATGAACTCCTCGTTGCGGCCGTAGCCGTAGGCGTCGGCGGTGTCGAACAGGGTGACCCCGGCCTCCAGCGCGGCGGCCAGGGTGGCCAGCGCCTCGTCGGAGTCGGTGGGGCCGTAGAACTCGCTCATGCCCATGCAGCCGAGGCCCTGGACGCCCACCAGCGGGCCGTCGGTGCCGAGTTCGGCGGTGGGAAGGACGGGGTGAGTCATGCGCTCTGCTCTTCCTCTACACGGTTGTACTGGCATCGGACCGGGGCGCCGGTGGTGTCGACGGTCTTCCCGGCATAGAGATCGATCTTGTAGTCGAGGACGGCGAGGGTGGCCTGGAGGTCTGCGATCCTCTGCCGGACCTCCTCGCGCTGGGCCTCCAGCAGCCGGCGCCGCCCCTCGTAGGTCCGCTCGCCCTCGCGGGCCATGTCCACGTACTTGAGCATGTCCGCGATGGACATGCCGGTCAGGCGCAGCCGGCCCAGGAAGGCCAGCCGGTACAGGTCGGCGTCGCAGTAGCGGCGCTGCCCGCCGACCGCGCGGTCGACCGGGTCCAGCAGGCCGATCCGCTCGTACCAGCGCAGGGTGTGGGCGGTCAGGCCGCTCGCCGCGGCGACCTCGCTGATGGTGTGCCGAGGTGTGCGGTCCGGGTCCCCGCCCGGGGCCCGGTTGAACACTTCGGAGCAGCTGCGCAGGTCGATCTCGACGCGTGCGGGTGTGGCCATCGAACGTTTCCCCCTGTCCTGTGCGACGGGAACGACGCTACCGAGTTGGAGTGCACTCCAAGCAAGCCGAACGGGCCCGGCAGCCTGGTGCGCGCACCACCCGGCTGGGACCGGGGTGCCCCGCCGCCCCGCGCCGGCCCCGACTACAGTCGGGACCCATGGAGAGCTTGCGCGTGATCGAGAACTGGCCGGTGCCCCACGCCGCGGCAGCGGTGGTCCGGGGGGCGGACGGCGCGGTGCTGGGGGCGCACGGGCCGCAGCAGCACCTCTTCCCGCTGGCCTCGGTGACCAAGCTGCTCACCTCCTACGCGGCGCTGGTCGCGGTCGAGGAGGGCGTGTTCGAGCTGGACGACCCGGCCGGGCCGCCCGGTGCGACCGTCCGCCACCTGCTCGCGCACACCTCCGGTCTGGGCTTCGACGAGGACCGGGTGTTCGCCGAGCCCGGCAACCGCCGGCTCTACTCCAACGCGGGCTTCGACGCGCTGGCGCGGACGCTGTCCGAGGCCGCCGGGATCGAGTTCTCCCGCTACGTCGCCGAGGCGGTCTTCGAGCCGCTGGGCATGACCGACACGCTGATCAACACCGCGCACAAGTCCCCGGCCGGCGCCGGCGGCCTGTCCACCGTCGCCGACCTCGCCCGGTTCGCCGCCGAGCTGCAGGCGCCCAAGCTGCTGGACCCGTCCACCGTCCTGCGGGCCACCCGCGAGGTCGCCTTCCCCGGCACCGGCGGCGTGCTGCCCGGCTACGGCCACCGCCGCCCGAACGACTGGGGCCTCGGCTTCGAGATCCGCGACGGCAAGAGCCCGCACTGGACCGGCACGGCCAACTCGCCCGCCACCTTCGGCCACTTCGGCCAGTCCGGCACCTTCCTGTGGGTCGACCCGCAGGCGGGTGCGGCCTGCGTCGCGCTCACCGACCGGGACTTCGGCCCGTGGGCGGTCGAGGCCTGGCCGGCCTTCTCCGACGCGGTCCTGGCCGAGCTCCGCTAGGCCCGCGGCGTAGGCCCCCACCGCTCGCGGCCCGGCGCGCCGAGGCCCAGGCTCCGGGGCCCAGGCTCCGGGGCCCGGGTTCCGGGGCTCAGCCGTACGAGACCGGCGAGTGCATCTCCCACAGCAGGAGTTCCGCGCCGGCCTCGCCCGCCGTCGGGGCGGCGAAGGCGTCGCCGGTGATCCGCACGCTGTCGCCCGGGGCCATCGAGCGGCCGCCGCCCTTGGGCCCCGGGACGGTCCGGTAGCCCAGCGCCCCGGCCGTCAGGTGGGCGTACCGCCACGGGGCGGCGGGCAGTTCCGGCAGCGGCTGCCACGGTCCGGCGCTCACCAGCCACAGCGCGGCGTCGCTCCGGCGCAGCCGCAGGGCGTGCGTCCCGGCGTCGCGCTCCAGGCCGGAGGCGAGCAGTGTCAACCCGCCGTCCGCCGGTTCCACCTGGCGCAGCCCGTACGCGGGCGCCGCGTCGAACTCGTCCGGCTGGAGCCACATCTGGACGAAGCGGACCGGACCGGTGGCGCCGCCGACGTTGCGCTCGGTGTGGGTGACGCCGGAGCCGGCGCTGAGGTGCTGGACCATCCCGGGCCGGACCACCCCGCCGTGGCCGTGGGAGTCCCGATGGGCGAGCGCGCCCTCCAGCACCCAGGTGAGGATCTCGGTGTCCCGGTGCTTGTGCTCCTCGAACCCGGCGCCGGGGGCGAGGAGTTCCTCGTTGCACGCGAGCAGCGCGCCGAAGTGCGTGTTCTTGGGGTCGTAGTGGCCGGAGAAGGAGAACGCGTGGCGGGTCTCGACGCCCTCGGCCGGAGCGGAGCGGTAGCGCTCGGCGGTGCGGCGCAGGTCGGCACGGGGGCGGTCAGCGGCTTCGGTCACGGCCCCCACCGTAACGGGTGTGACCCTTGCCACCGCGCCGCTGCGCCGGGGGGTGTGCACGAGCAGTCACTCACGTGAGGCAGTCTTGTCCTTGTGCCAGCCGCATCCGCGAACTCCAAGAGCGAACCCAGTCCCGCCGTCGAACCCACCGGGAAGAGCCCGGCTCCCCGGACCGCCCGCGACCGTCCCGGCCGCCCCGCGCCGCGCCTGACGGCCCAGGAGCGCAGAAACGCCGCCGAGCGGGCCGAGCGCCGGGCCGCGACGCTCAAGCGGCTGGAGAAGTCCTCGGGCAAGCTGGCCACCGCCGCGATCGCGCGGATGGACGACGAGCTCGGCTGGTACCGGCGGATGCCGCCGGAGCACCGGTCCTGGATCGGCCTGGTCGCCCAGGCCGGCATCGCCGCCTTCACCGAGTGGTACCGCCACCCCGAGGCCGCCCGGGCGATCTCCACCGACGTCTTCGGCACAGCCCCGCGCGAGCTGACCAGGGCGATCACCCTGCGCCAGACCGTCGAGCTGATCCGCACCACGATCGAGGTGATGGAGGAGGCCATCGAGGAGGTGGCCGCGCCCGGCGACGAGGCGGACATGCGCGAGTCGGTGCTGGTCTACGCCCGGGAGATCGCCTTCGCCACCGCCCAGGTGTACGCCCAGGCGGCCGAGGCGCGCGGCGCCTGGGACGCCCGGCTGGAGGCACTGGTGGTCAACTCCCTGCTGTCCGGGGACGCCGACGAGGGCGTGCTCTCCCGCGCCGCGGCGCTCGGCTGGGGGCAGCCCAGCCAGGTCCGGGTGGTGATGGGCAGCGCGCCGGACGGCGACAGCGAGCTGGTGGTGGAGGCGATCCGCCGGGCCGCCCGGTACGCCAAGCTGAACGTGCTGACCGGGGTGCTGGGCAAGCGCCTGGTGGTCGTGGTCGGCGGCGAGAAGGAGCCGGTGCACGCCGCCCGGGCGCTGATCGGCCAGTTCGCGCCGGGGCCGGTGGTGGTCGGCCCGACCGTGCCCGACCTGCTCTCCGCGACCCGTTCCGCGCACGCCGCCGCGGCCGGTCTGCGCGCCTGCGCGGCCTGGCCGGACGCCCCCCGCCCGGTGCTGGCGGACGACCTGCTGCCCGAGCGGGCGCTGGCCGGCGACCAGGCCGCCCGCCGCCAGTTGGTGGAGGAGATCTACACACCGCTGGACGAGGCGGGCTCGGCACTGCTGGAGACGCTGAGTGTCTACCTGGAACAGGCCTCTTCCCTGGAGGGGGCGGCCCGGATGCTCTTCGTCCACCCCAACACGGTGCGCTACCGGCTACGACGTGTGACCGACGTCACGGGGTACGCCCCCTCCGACGTACGTTCGGCGTTCACTCTGCGGATCGCACTGGCCCTCGGCCGGCTGACCGCCGCCGGGGAGCCCGGCTGAGCCGGAGTGTAGGGACCATACAATCCCGGATGGTTTTCTTCGTTACCGTCGCCTACCCGCCCCTGGGCGCCTGGCGAGAGAGGGTTGAACCGTGCTCGTAATCGTCGCCCCTGGACAGGGTGCCCAGACCCCCGGTTTCCTCAGCCCCTGGCTGGAGCTCGACGGTGTCGCCGACCGCCTCCGCGGCTGGTCGGAGGTCGCCGGGCTCGACCTGGTGCACGCCGGCACCGAGGCGTCCGCCGAGGAGATCAAGGACACCGCCGTCGCCCAGCCGCTGCTCGTCGCGGCCGGCCTGGTGACCGCCCGTGAGCTGTTCCCGGACGAGGACGCCGCCCGCAAGCTGGTCGGCGCCGTCGCCGGCCACAGCGTCGGCGAGATCACCGCCGCCGCCGGCGCCGGTGTGCTCAGCGCCCGTGACGCGCTGACCTTCGTACGCGAACGCGGCCGGGCCATGGCCGCGGCCGCCGCCGTCACCGAGACCGGTATGACCGCCGTGCTCGGCGGCGATCCGGAGGTCGTCGCCGCGAAGCTCGCCGAGCACGGCCTGACCGCGGCCAACAACAACGGCGGCGGCCAGATCGTCGCCGCCGGCACGCTGGCCCAGCTGGAGACGCTGAAGGCGGACCCGCCGGCCGGCGCCAAGCTGATCGCCCTGAAGGTGGCCGGCGCGTTCCACACCGAGCACATGGCCCCGGGCGTCGAGCGGCTGGCCGAGCTGGCCCCGACCCTGACCGCGGCCGACCCGCTGGTCCGCTACGTCTCCAACAAGGACGGCGCGGTCGTGGACTCCGGCGCCGAGGTGCTCGCCCGCCTGGTGTCGCAGGTCTCCAACCCGGTCCGCTGGGACCTCTGCATGGAGACCCTCGGGCAGCTGGGCGCGACGGCCGTGATCGAGCTGTCCCCCGCTGGCACCCTCACCGGCCTGCTCAAGCGCAACCTCAAGGGTGTGGCCACGCTCGCCCTCAAGACCCCCGCCGATCTGGACAAGGCCCGCGAGCTCGTCGCGGAGCACGGCGGTCAGGACCAGGAGATCCAGGCATGACGAAGCCGCAGATCCGTCCCGCCACGGGTGCGCAGTACTCGCGCATCCTCGGCGTCGGCGGCTACCGCCCGGTCCGGGTGATCCCCAACGCCGAGGTCCTGGAGTGGATCGACTCCTCGGACGAGTGGATCCGCACCCGCAGCGGGATCGCCGAGCGCCGCTGGGCCGGCCCGGACGAGTCCGTCGCCGAGATGTCGATCCAGGCCGCCGGCAAGGCCATCGCCCAGGCCGGGATCTCCCCCGACCGGATCGGCGGCGTGATCGTCGCGACCGTCTCGCACCTCAAGCAGACCCCCGCGATCGCCACCGAGATCGCCGAGCGGCTCGGCTGCGGCACCGCCCCGGCCTTCGACATCTCGGCCGCCTGCGCCGGCTTCGGCTACGGCCTGGGCCTGGCCGACGGCATGATCCGCGGCGGCAACGCCGAGTACGTCCTGGTCATCGGCGTCGAGCGGCTCAGCGACCTGACCGACCAGTCGGACCGCTCGACCGCCTTCATCTTCGGCGACGGCGCCGGCGCCGCGATCGTCGGCCCGTCCGACACGCCCGGCATCGGCAAGCTGATCTGGGGGTCGGACGGCTCGCAGGCCGACCTGATCGCCCAGACCGAGGCCTGGGACACCGCGTTCGCCAAGCCCGACGCCGTCAACGGCGCGGGCGAGGAGACCAAGTGGCCGGCCCTGCGGATGGACGGCCAGCCGGTCTTCCGCTGGGCGGTCTGGGAGATGGCCAAGGTCGCCCAGCAGGCGCTGGACGCCGCCGGGGTGACCGCCGACCAGCTCGGCGCGTTCATCCCGCACCAGGCCAACATGCGGATCACCGACGCCATGATCAAGGCCCTGAAACTGCCGGAGTCGGTGCCGGTCGCCCGTGACATCGCGGAGACCGGCAACACCTCCGCGGCCTCCATCCCGCTCGCGATGGAGCGCATGCTGGAGACCGGCGAGGCCCACAGCGGCGACCTGGCGCTGATCATCGGTTTCGGGGCGGGTCTCGTGTACGCCGCGGCAGTCGTTACGCTCCCCTAGGCGCGTTTCGCCCACTGATCCACAAGCCTGTGTCCGACCGCCGGTCGGACACGATCAACACTGAAGAGGAGCAGCCAGTATGGCTACCAAGGACGAGGTCCTGGAAGGTCTCGCCGAGATCGTCAACGAGATCGCCGGTATCCCGACCGAGGATGTCGCGCTCGACAAGTCCTTCACCGATGACCTGGACGTCGACTCGCTGTCCATGGTCGAGGTCGTCGTGGCCGCCGAGGAGCGCTTCGACGTCAAGATCCCGGACGACGAGGTGAAGAACCTGAAGACCGTGGGCGACGCTGTGGACTACATCCTCACCAACGCCTGAGCGATCGACTCGTTCGACTCGGTCAGTCCGTCCGGCGTCCCGCACGCCTGCGACGGCTGACCTGTCGGCCCGGCTCACCGAGCCCGGCCGACCCGCCGGCCGGGACGCCCCACCGGGGCGCCCGGCCGGGCCCATCCTCGGCTCCCGCCGACCCCCCGCACAACGTGAGAGAAGAAGAAACCAGTGACCGCTGAAAACCGCACCGTGGTCGTCACGGGTATCGGCGCCTTCACGCCGCTGGGCGCCGACGCCGCCAGCACCTGGGAGAACCTGGTCGCCGGTAAGTCCGGTGTGGCGGCCCTGACCGAGGAGTGGGCCGAGGAGCTGCCGGTGAAGATCGCCGCGCGCACCGCCGTCGAGCCCGGCGAGATCCTGCCCCGCCCGCTGGCCCGCAAGCTGGACCGTTCGGCCCAGTTCGCCGTGATCGCCGCCCGCGAGGCCTGGGCCGACGCCGGCTACGAGACCCCCGCCACCGACGAGTCCTCCAAGCTCGCCCCCGAGCGCCTCGGCACCGTCATCGCCTCCGGCATCGGCGGTGTCACCACCCTCCTCGACCAGTACGACGTGCTGAAGGAGAAGGGTGCCCGCAAGGTCTCCCCGCACACCGTCCCGATGCTGATGCCCAACTCCCCGGCGGCCAACGTCGGTCTGGAGGTCGGCGCCCGCGCGGGTGTGCACACCCCCGTCTCCGCCTGCGCCTCCGGCGCCGAGGCGATCGGCTACGCGATCGAGATGATCCGCACCGGCCGCGCCGACGTCGTGGTGGCCGGCGGCACCGAGGCGGCGATCCACCCGCTGCCGATCGCCGCGTTCGCCAGCATGATGGCGATGTCCAAGAACAACGACGACCCGCAGCACGCCTCCCGCCCGTACGACAAGGCCCGTGACGGCTTCGTGCTGGGCGAGGGTGCCGGCGTGGTCGTCCTGGAGTCCGTCGAGCACGCCGAGGCCCGGGGCGCCCGGATCTACTGCGAGGCCGTGGGCCAGGGCCTGTCCTCGGACGCCCACCACATCGCCCAGCCCGAGCCGACCGGCGCCGGCGTGGCCCGCGCGCTGGCCGACCTGTTCGAGCGCAACGAGCTGGACAAGGCCGAGATCGCGCACGTCAACGCGCACGCCACCTCGACCCCGCAGGGCGACACCGCCGAGCTGAAGGCGCTCCGCAAGGAGCTCGGCGACGACCTCGACCACATCGCCGTCTCGGCCACCAAGTCGATGACCGGCCACCTGCTGGGCGGCGCCGGCGGTGTCGAGACCGTCGCCACCGTGCTGGCCCTGTACAACCGCCTCGCCCCGCCGACCATCAACGTCGACGAGCTGGACGACGAGGTGGACGCGGACATCGTGCGCGGCGAGGCCCGCAAGCTGCCCGAGGGCCGGATCGCGGCGCTGAACAACTCGTTCGGCTTCGGCGGCCACAACGTGGTGCTGGCCTTCCGCACCCGCTGACGCCCGCGACGAAGGGGCCGGCGCTCTCCGCGAGCGCCAGCCCCTTCGTCGTGCCCACCGGTCTCAGACCACCTGGTGCAGCCAGCGCACCGGCGCGCCCTCGCCCGCGTAACGGAACGGCTCCAGCTCGTCGTCCCAGGGCTTGCCGAGCAGCCGGGCGATCTCGGCCTCCAGGTCGGTGCCCTCGCTGCGGGCACGCAACAGGACGGCGCGCAGCCGGTCCTCGGGGATGAGGATGTCGCCGTGGATGCCCGTGACGGCGTGGAAGATGCCGAGCGTGGGCGTGCTGCTGTACCGCTCCCCCTCCGCCGTGGCGCAGGGCTCGCTGGTCACCTCGTACCGCATCAGCTGCCAGCCGCGCAGCGCGGAGGCGAGCTTCGAGGCCGTGCCGGGCTCCCCCTGCCAGGAGAGTTCGGCACGCCAATGCCCGGGTGCGGCCGGCTGGCGGATCCAGTCCAGGCTCACCCGCACATTGAGCACCCCCGCGACGGCCCACTCGACGTGCGGGCACAGCGCGCGGGGCGCGGAGTGGATGTAGAGAACTCCACGTGTCGTCACCGGGACCTCCAGGCTGTGGACGAGGGTCGCCTTCCCCAGCTGCCTCGTGCCTGCAGTTGATCCACAGTTACCCACGTTTGCCGACATTAAGCCACTAAATTGAGCAAAACGGACAGGCTTTCGCTCAATGCTAGTCGAATCCTCAACGAGGTCTACCCCTCGGCCGGATCTCTCCCCCGAACGGCCCCATCGCCAGGCGGGACCACCGTACCGCGCCGCCCCGCACCGTGGCTGACGCACTTTCGGATCCGGCCGGAATGCGGTAGTGCGGCCGGTCGCCCTGCGCCCGACTGCGAACCTTCCACGACGAACCGCCCCGCACGCCCGGTCGGGGCGGCGGGGCGGTCGGCGGTCGTGACGGTGCGTCAGCCGTCCAGGCGGACGACCATCTTGCCGGTGTTGGCGCCGCGCAGCAGGCCGAGGAAGGCGTCCACCGTGCTGTCGATGCCCTCGGTCACCGTCTCGCGGTACTTGAGCTCACCGGAGCGCACCCACGCCGAGACCTCCTCGACGAACTGCGGCTGGAGGTCGTAGTGGTCGCCGACGAGCAGGCCCTCCATCCGGAAGCGCTTGGCGATGATCTGCGCCAGGTTGCGCGGGGCCGGGGTGGGCTCGGTGGCGTTGTACTGCGAGATCATGCCGCACACCGCGATCCGGCCGTGCAGGTTCATCACCTCGATCGCCGCCTCAAGGTGCTCGCCGCCGACGTTGTCGAAGTAGACGTCGATGCCGTCGGGGGCCGCCGCCCGCAGTTGGTCGACCACCGGGCCGTTCTTGTAGTTGAACGCGGCGTCGAACCCGTACTCCGCCACGAGGAGCTCGACCTTGTCGTCCGAGCCGGCGGAACCGATCACCCGCGCCGCGCCCTTCAGCTTGGCGATCTGGCCCACGATGCCGCCCACCGCGCCGGCCGCGCCGGACACGAACACCACGTCGCCGGCCTTGATCTCCGCGATCCGGGTCAGCCCCGCGTACGCGGTGAGCCCCGGCATGCCGAGGACGCCGAGGTAGGTGGAGAGCGGCGCGGCGTCCGGGTCCACCTTGACGGCCGTCCGGGCGTCGAAGGTCGCGTACTCGCGCCAGCCGAAGAAGTGCAGCACGTAGTCGCCCTCGGCGAAGCCCTCGGCCTGCGAGGCGACGACCCGGCCGACCGCCCCGCCCAGCATCGGCTCGTTCAGCGCGTACGGCTCGGCGTAGGACTTGCGGGCCGACATCCTGCCCCGCATGTACGGGTCCACCGAGAGGTAGGCGTTGCGGACCAGGATCTCGCCCGGGCCCGGGGTCCGGACCGGGGCCTCGACCAGGGCGAAGTCGGTCGGCACCGGCCAGCCCTCGGGGCGGGCGGCGAGGTGCCATTCACGGGCGGTGGCGGGGGTGGTCTGCTCTGCCATGGGTGGCGCTCCTTGCGGTTCAGGCACATGAAAGGTTGAGCAACTGAAGTAACGATGGACATAAAAGGTTCACCTTGTCAACTTTTCAGGTAGACTCTGGCGCATGGACACTCAGCCGGTCCGGGACGCCACGCCGCAGCCCGACGAGATCACCCGCGAGGTCGTCGACCTCATGGCCAACCTGGTCGCGCTCTTCCACCGCGAGTACGAGGACGCCGCCGCCGCCCGTTCGCTCACCGGCGCCCAAGCCAAGGTGCTCGCACTGCTGCGGCGCGGGCCGATGCCGATGCGCCAGATCGCCCAGACGCTCAGCTGCGAACCGTCCAACATCACCGGCATCGTCGACCGGCTGGAGTCCCGCGGCTTCGTCACCCGCGAGGCGGACCGGCAGGACCGCCGGGTCAAGCTGGTCGCGGCCACCGACACCGGGTCGGCCGCCTCCGCCGAGCTGCGAGAGTCCCTGAACTTCGCCCGCGAGCCGCTGGCCGCGCTCGGCCCGGACGAGCGGACGGTGCTGCGCGACCTGCTCCAGCGGATGCTCGCGGGCGCCTCCGGCCCCGGCGCGTGACCAGCATCACAGGCCCGACGGGCGACCCGTTCGCCCATCGGGGGTAACCGAACCGCCCCCCGGAACGTCTAACGTTCGAATCATCGAACGCGAGAAACCTGAAGACGGGGGGCACGGAGGATGGGCAGCAGCACGCGCCGGCGCCGGTACCTGCGCACCGCCATCGGCCTGGCCGCCGTTCTGGTGCTGTCGGTCGTGGGTGCCGGAGCCTGGTTCTACCACCGGCTGGACAGCAACATCACCACGTTCGACGCGGGCGGTGTCGCCACCGAACGCCCGCCGGCCCCCGTCCCGGCCAGCCCCGGCGCCTCCGTGCCGGTCAACGTGCTGCTGCTCGGCTCGGACACCCGCGACGACGGCAACAACGCGCTGGGCGGCGGCGACGAGGGCGTCGGCCACTCGGACACCGCGATCGTGCTGCACATCTACGCCGACCACAAGCACGCCGTCGGCGTCTCCATACCCCGCGACACCCTGGTCACCGTCCCGTCCTGCCGGCTGCCGAGCGGCGCCTGGACGACGGCCAAGAACGACCAGATGTTCAACTCCGCCTTCTCCGTGGGCGACGCCCCCAAGGGCAACCCCGCCTGCACCCAGAACACCGTGGAGAAGCTCACCGGGCTGCGGATCGACCACACCGTGGTGGTCGACTTCAAGGGCGCGGCCGCGATGGCCGACGCCGTGGGCGGCGTGGAGGCCTGCGTGCCCAACGACGTCAACGAGTACGGCATCCACCTGAAGAAGGGCCTGCAGAAGCTCTCCGGACAGTCCGCCGTGGACTACCTGCGGGCGCGCCACGGCATCGGCGACAACTCCGACGTGGGCCGGATGAAGCGTCAGCAGGCCTTCCTCTCCTCGATGATCAAGAAGGTCCAGGGCCAGGGCTTCTCGCTGCCCACCCTGCTGCCGCTGGCGGACGCCGCCACCAAGTCGCTCACCGTGGACGAGGGGCTGGGCACCGCGATGAAGCTGGTGGACTTCGCCCGCTCGGTGCAGGACATCAAGCTCTCCGACGTCACCTTCGTCACCGCGCCCTGGCGCTACGCGGGCGACCGGATCCGGCTGGTCCAGCCGGACGCCGACACCCTCTGGAAGCTGCTGCGCGAGGACCGCACCCTGGACGGGCAGAGCACCGCCGGGACGGGACAGGTGACCTCCTCCCCCGCCGCCACCCCGGCCGCCGGGACGCCGCTCACCCCCGAGCAGGCCGCGGCGCCGATCACCGTGGTCAACGGCGTCGGCACCCCCGGCCTCGCGGGCTCCGCCGAGCAGACGCTCAAGGGGCGGGGCTTCCTGAACATCACGCTCGGCTCCAACGCCCCGGGGCACCAGGCCACCCGGATCGCGTACGACCCCGCGCTGAAGGCCACCGCCGACCAGGTGGTGGCGCTGTTCCCCGGCGCCCAGGCGGTCGAGGAGCCCGGCTCGGAGGCGATCACCGTCACGCTCGGCGCCGACTACCGGTCGGCCGGCACGCAGATCAACGCGCTGTCCTCCCCGAGCCCGACGCCCGGCACCGCGGCCGACGGCACGCCGGGTGCCGCACCGAGCACCGCACCGAACGGCGGCATCCCCACCGGCATAGCGGAGAACACCCGCAACGCCGACACCGATCCGTGCGCCAACCTGACCTTCGGCTGACCGGCCCGGCAGCGGGCCGACCGGGCCCGGCTGCCCGGCTGCCCGGCTATTCGGGATCGGGCAGCCCGGTGACCACCGCGGTGAGGCGGGTGCCGGGCGGGAAGGCGCCCGCCCCGGCCAGGTCGGCCAGCGCGGCGAGCAGCTTGGCGACGTAACGCCGCTCCAGCGGGACGCCGTGGCGGCGCTCGAACCGCTCGGCGAAGGCCGCCAGCTCCGCCGGGACCCTGCCGTAGCCGCCGCCGTGGTGCGCGTGGTCGATCCGCCAGTTGTCGAACCCGCGGCCGTACGCCGCCCGGTGGAGCCGGGTGACCTCCGCCTCCAGGTAGCCCTCGCCGCCGCGCAGCACGGCCACGCCGAGCGCCCGTGCGCCCGGCGGCAGGCCCGCCGCGATGCCCGCCAGGGTGCCGCCGGTGCCGACCGGGCAGCAGACCACGTCGCGGGCGCCCAGATCGGGCAGTTCGGCCGGGATCGCGGCGGCGCCGACGGCGGCCAGGGCGTTGGAACCGCCCTCCGGGAGCACCAGGCAGGGGCCCCAGCGGCGCTGCAGCCCGTCGTCCGTCCCCCGGTCGAGACCGGCCCGGCCGGTGGCCTCCCGGTACGCGGACCGGGTCAGGAACTCCAGCCGCATCCCGGCCGCCTCGGCGGCCCGCAGCGACCAGTTGCGCGGCCGGTCCGCCAGTTCCTCACCGCGGACCAGGCCCACGCTCTCCAGCCCGAGCGCCCCGGCGGCGGCCGCGACGGCCCGCAGGTGGGTCGAGTAGGCGCCGCCGAAGGTCAGCAGCCGGGTGTGGCCCCGCTCGACGGCGGCGGCCAGGTTGGGCGCGAGCTTGCGCCACTTGTTGCCGGGGACGCTCGGGTGCAGCAGGTCGTCCCGCTTGAGCCGCAGTTCCACCCCGGCCCGGGCGAACGCCTCGTCGGTGCAGTCCACCAGCGGGGTCGGCAGCAGGGCGGGTTCGAGCACCCGGCCAGCTTACGGGCCCCGGCGGGCCGTCCGGACGGCACGGAGCCCGGCCGCCGACCGGCGACCGGGCTCGCGGGAGAGGCCGGTCAGCCCCCCGCCGCACCGTCGGCGCGGGTGGCGTTGACGGCCCGGCGCAGCGCCCGCGGGACGGGGCCGGCTGCGGGGGCCAGCTTGTCGATCCGGGCGCGGAACTCGCGCCGCCCGCTCCAGGTCAGGACCGTGCCCAGCTGGGCCGCGTCGACCAGGGCGACCAGGGCGGCGTCCGCCGGGTCGACCCGGCTGAGCGGGCCCTTCAGCGCCGAGCCGACCGACGCCACGAGCGACTTGCGCAGCCGGGGCTCCGTCAGGACGACCCTGGTGGACGGGAACAGTCCGAGCAGCCGGCGCGGCTCGACCCGGATCCGGCCGGCCGCCGCCAGGCCGTCCCGGACCACCCGCGCGGCGCGGGCGGTCGGGCCGCGGTTCCGGCCGACCCAGCTCTGCCAGCTGCGCCGCCGCTCCTGCCGGATCTGCTCCAGCAGCGCGGCGCTGAGCGGGTCCAGGCCGTCGGTCGGCCCGCCGGCGACGGCGGCCGGGTACCGGCCGTCCTCGCGGATCAGTCCGCGCCGCAGGAGTTCGACGAGCGCCGCCGCCCGCACCACCAGGTCGAGCCGGTCGGTGGCGGTGAGCCGCTCGCGCTCGGGGTGGTAGGCCAGCAGGTACAGCTTCTCGGGAAGGGTGGCGGACAGGTCCATGTCGGTCTCCGAAAGGTGTTCGCGCGCCCGGCCTCCGGTCAGCCCTCGTCGGAGCCACCGGGCTCCGGACCGTCCTCGGCCGGGCTCTCCTTGGGCGGGCGTCCGCGCCGGGGAAGCCGGTTCGCGCCGCTGGGCATCCGGCCCGCGTCCGTGAGGGCGCGGCGGAGCAGGAACTCGATCTGCGCGTTGGTGCTGCGCAGGTCGTCCGCAGCCCATCTGGCGAGTGCGTCGTGAACTGAAGGGTCCAGTCGCAGCAGGATCTTCTTCCGTTCCGTCGCCACTGCCGCGCCTTACTGGTAGAGGGAGCCCGTGTTGACGACGGGCTGGGTGCCGCGGTCGCCGCAGAGCACCACCAGGAGGTTGCTCACCATGGCCGCCTTGCGCTCCTCGTCCAAGTCCACCACGTCGCGCTCGGCGAGCCGGTCCAGCGCCTCCTCGACCATGCCGACGGCGCCCTCGACGATCAGCTTGCGCGCCGCCACCACGGCCCCGGCCTGCTGGCGCTGCAGCATCACCTGGGCGACCTCCGGCGCGTACGCGAGCCTGGTGATCCGGGACTCGACCACCCGCACGCCGGCCGCGGCGACCCGGGCCGCGATCTCCGCGGAGAGCTTGCGGGCGATCTCGTCCGCGCCGTCCCGCAGCGACAACTGGCCCTCGTGGTGGGCGTCGTACGGGTAGCTGGTGGCGATGTGCCGTACGGCCGTCTCGGTCTGGATGGCGACGAAGTCGGTGTAGTCGTCCACCTCGAACACGGCCATCGCGGTGTCCTCGACCTGCCAGACCACCACGGCGGCGATCTCGATCGGGTTGCCGTCCGCGTCGTTGACCTTGGTGGTCTCGGTCTCGTGGTTGCGGATCCGCAGCGAGATGTGGCGCCGGCTGGTGAACGGGTTCATCCAGGTCAGGCCCTCGGCCCGGATGGTGCCCCGGTAGCGCCCGAGCAGCTGCACGACCCGCGCCTGGCCGGGCGAGACCACCGTCAGCCCGCACAGCAGCACCACCGAGGTGATCACCAGCAGCGGCCCGGCGACCACCAGCGCGGCACCCAACCCGCCGTTCCCGCTGGTCAGTTGGACCACGCCGGTGATGAACGACGCGACCCCCGCGACCAGGCCGAGCAACGCGCCGAAGAGCACCGGCAGTCCGGCGGCCCCGGTGACGACGCGTTCGGTGATCTTGGGGACCGGCAGGTCCAGGGCAGGGCCGTCCTCGACGGCGAAACGCGGCGTGGTCATGGGACCGACTCCTCCAACGAGTGCTGCATCCGATGGCAAAGTGATATCACTTTTTTCGCGCACCGCGCCAGGGGTCGGCAGCCGGGAAAGCGCGGGCAGGGGAGGCGGCACGGGTGGCGACACGGGAGGCGGCACGGAAGCGGCACGGGAGGCGGCACGGAGCCGACGCGGGAGGCTGCGCGAGGGCAGCGGGGGACGCCGGGGGCGATGTCCACGGGCGGGTGAATTCCGGCGCGCCACACGGGGAAAGGCGGTGGCCGCGGCCTAGACTCTGCGTCGTCGCAGGCGGCCGAGCTCCGGCTCGGAGGCCTGCCCTCGGAAGGTCCCGGGACCCTCCTCACGCATCGAGAAGGTGGGGCGGGTGGGACTCGAACCCACGACCAAGGGATTATGAGTCCCCTGCTCTAACCGGCTGAGCTACCGCCCCGGTTCGCCGCGCGCGCCGGTCGTCGGCCACGGCAGCAGCAGACGGCCCCAGCGAGGCCGTCCCGGGCAGCATAGCCGGTCGATCACCCGTGGTGCGCGCCGGGGGCGCACCTGGGTGCGGGACGGTGCGCGCCTCTCCGGGCGGCGCAGCCCGGCTGGCGGCGCGGCGCCCCTCCGGGGCAGCCTGGGCGGATGACGACACGTAGGGCGGGGGCGGCGGCCGGCGCGTTCGCGGCGGCGGTGCTGGCCGTGGCGGGCTGCACCACCTCGGCCGGGCCCGGCGGGGGCGTCCCCACAGTCACCTCGGCGCCGGCCACGACCGCCTCGGGGGACAGCCACGGCTGGAGCAGGCAGCGGCTCAGGAGCGCGGTCGCCCGGCGCACCGGGGTCACCCGGACCGCCAAGCCCACCGTGCTCAACGGCCTGGTCGGCGCGGTGTTCACCCGCAACGCCGACGGCGACCACTTCTGCACGGCCAGCGTGGTCGACAGCGCCGGGCTCAACCTCATCGTCACCGCCGCCCACTGCGTCTGGGACCCGAAGCTCGGCCAGCGCAGCGACCTGGTCTTCGTCCCCGGCTACCGGGACGGGGACACCCCCAGCGGCGTCTGGCCGCTGCTGGCGGTCACCGTCGACGACGACTGGAAGGACCACGCCGACCCGGACGCCGACGTCGCCTTCGCGGTCGTCCAAGCCCAGAACGGGCAGCAGGTCCAGCAGGTGCTCGGCGCCAACCGACTGGGCGTCAACCGCGGCTACCGGCTCCCGGTGAAGGTCACCGGCTACCCGGGCAGCAGCGACGTCCCGATCACCTGCTCGAACACCACCTCCGAGCAGAGCCCCACCCAGCTGCGGATCGACTGCCCCGACTACACCGGCGGCACCAGCGGCAGCCCCTGGGTCACCGACTTCGACCCGGCCACCAGGACCGGCACCGTGGTCGGCGTGATCGGCGGCTACCAGGAGGGTGGCGACACTCCGGACACCTCGTACAGCAGCTACTTCGGCGACCGCGTGCAGGCGCTCTACGACCGCGCCACCGGCTGACCGGGCCGACGCCGGGCACCCGACGGTGGCGCCGCCCCGCACGGCCTGGTAGATCTTCCTCACGAACGGCGGAACGCACGGCCCCGGTGCCCGCCCCGAGGAACGAGACGGAGCCCCGATGGCCCCCCGCCCGGCACGGCCCGCGCGCACGGTACGCACGGCCGCCCTGGCCGCCCTGCTGCTCGCCGCCTCCACCGCGTGCGGCGGACAGGACGGGACGCCGACCGCCGAGGTGGCGGGCCAGAACCCCGCCCGGGACCGGATCGGCACGCTCTCCCTCCACACCGCGCAGGGCCCCCGGGCCTGCACCGCCAGCGTCGTGCAGAGCCCCCGGCACAACCTGCTGGTGACCGCGGCGCACTGCGTGCAGAGCCGCCGGATCGGCCTGCTGGACGGCCTGGTGTTCACCCCGGGCTACCGCAACGGGTCCACCCCGTACGGGACTTGGCCGGTGCAGTCGGTCACCGTCGACCCGCACTGGGCCTCCGACGACGACCCGGAGTACGACGTGGCGTTCGTGACGGTGGGCACGGTCGACGGCCGGCAGATCGAGGACACGGTCGGCGGCAACCCGATCGCCACCGGGGAGGGCTTCGGCCTGTCGGTCTCGGTGACCGGCTACCCGAACGCGAGCGACGAGCCGATCACCTGCTCGGTGCGGACCCGCTCGCAGAGCGCCACCCAGGAACGCTTCGACTGCGGCGGCTACACCGACGGCACCAGCGGCAGCCCGTGGGTGACCGAGAAGGGCACCGTGGTCGGCGTGATCGGCGGCTACCAGGAGGGCGGGGAGACCCCGAGCACCTCGTACAGCGTGACCTTCGACCAGCGGGTGACCGACCTCTACCGGAAGGCGACCACCTGATTCCGGGGCCACCCGGGGCGGCGTCACGACGTGACGTACGCAACACCGTGCGACGGCAACACGAAGGCCCCCCGGTCGACCGAGGGGCCTTCGCTCTGAGCAGTCACCGGGCGCACCCGGTGCAGCTCCCGCAATTGGACTCGAACCAATAACCTGCCGATTAACAGTCGGCTGCTCTGCCAATTGAGCTATGCGGGATCGCGGCACCAACCTGCGTACCACGGACGGGACCAGGACCTCGAAGAGTCCTCCTCCCGAGCTCCCCCAATTGGACTCGAACCAATAACCTGCCGATTAACAGTCGGCTGCTCTGCCAATTGAGCTATGGGGGATCGGCTTCCGCCCCGGCCCCCGGTTTCCCGGGCTCCGCGGCGCTCGCTGCGGGACATACATTAGCGCACTCGGGGGGGTGGTCCGCCAATCGCTTTCCCCGGTTGCCCCGGGGTTGCCGCCCGGCGTGCCCGGCGCGCGCCCCCGGCCGCGTCCGGGGATGCTGGGGGCGCGGACGGTTCGCCGTCCCGACGGACGGGTAGGGCAATGCGGCAGAAGGCCGCCAGGAGAGGGTGGATCCGACCATGTGGAAGCTGTCGTTGGCCGCGGGCTTCGCGGCCGGCTACGTGCTGGGCTCGCGGGCCGGGCGTCGGCGCTACGAGCAGATCGCCAGGGTCACCCGGCAGATCGCCCGGAACCCCACGGTGCAGAGCGCGGCCGACCGGGCGCGGCACCAGGCCGGCGCGGTGGCCGGGAAGGCCGCGGGCGCGGTCGCCGACCGGGTCGGCGACCGGCTGCCGCCGTCCGTCACCGACCGGGTGCCGTACTTCAACCGGGCCCGGGCGGAGGACGACGGCTGGGGTACCTTCCGCCCGTGACGGGACGGTGACCCGAAGGCGAAGCGGGACCCAACCGGTGGTCCCGAACGGGCAACGGCTCACCCGGCCCGGACGCGTCCCGGGCCGGGCTGAGGCATGATCTCGACATGGCCATCGTCGCGGGGATAGACAGCTCGACCAGCCGTACCCGGATCGTCGCGTGCGACACGGAAACCGGGGCCGTCCTGCGCTCCGGCAAGGCGCCGCACCCCGTGCCCGAGGACCAGGACCTGCGCCCCGGCGAGGCCGACCCGCAGGTCTGGCTGCACTCGCTCGGCGACGCCGCCGCCGGCGGCCTGCTGGAGGGCGTCCGGGCGATCGGCGTCAGCGCGCAGCAGCACGGCATGATCGGCCTGGACGCGGGCGGGGTGCAGGTCCGGCCCGCGATCCTCTGGAACGACCCGCGCTCCAGCGGCGCCGCCGCCAAGCTGCTGGACGCCCTCGGCGGCCCGGCCGGCTGGACCGCCGCGATCGGCGCCGTGCCCGCCCCGACGTACACCATCGCCAAGCTGCGCTGGCTGGCCGAGTTCGAGCCCGCCAACGCCCGCCGGGTCGCCGAGGTGCTGCTGCCGCACGACTGGCTGGTCTGGCAGCTGCTCGGCCACCCCAAGCGCCGCACCACCGACCGCGGCGACGCCTCCGGCACCGGCTACTGGTCGCCGATCACCGGCGAGTACCGGCAGGACCTGATCGAGCTGGCGCTCGGCCACGGGCTCAGGGTGCCCGACGTCCTCGGCCCCGCCGAGCCCGCCGGGCACACCCCCGAAGGCCTGCTGATCTCGGCGGGCACCGGGGACAACATGGCCGCCGCCCTGGGCCTGGGCCTGCGCCCGGGCGACGCGGTGGTCTCGCTCGGCAGCGCCGGGACGATCTTCGCGGTGCACGAGGAGGCCGTGGTGGACGCCTCCGGCCTGGTGTCCTCCTTCGCCGACGCAAGCGGCCGCCACCTGCCGATGGTCGCCACCCTCAACGCGGCCCAGGTCCTGCTCTCCACCGCCGCGCTGCTCGGCCGGGACCTGGAGGGCCTGAGCGACCTCGCCCTGCACTCCTCCCCCGGCGCGTACGGCCTGGTGCTGCTGCCCTACCTGGACGGCGAGCGCACCCCCGCGCTGCCGCACGCCGCCGGCACCCTGACCGGCCTGCGCGCCGAGGCGATGACGCCCCAGCACCTGGCCCGGGCCGCCGTCGAGGGCATGCTGTGCAACATCGCGGACGCGCTGGACGTGCTGCGCGCCCAGGGCGTCGGGGTGAAACGGGTCTTCCTGCTCGGCACGGCCGGGCGGCTGCCCGCCGTCCGGCACATCGCCCCGATGCTGTTCGGCGCCCCGGTCGTGGTGCCGCCGCCGGGCGCGCACGCCGCCCGCGGGGCCGCCCGGCAGGCCGCCTGGGCGCTGGCGGGCACCGTGGAGCCGCCGGAGTGGGAGCTGCCGGACGCGCAGACCGTCGAACCCGACGGGGAACAGGACCTGGCGATCGGCTCGGCGGTGCGGCAGCAGTACCGCGCCGCCCGCGACCAGATCCACCCGGAGGCGTCGGCCTGACCGACCGACCGCGGTGGCGGCTGTCCTCACCCGCCGGTGCTGCGGCGCCGGCCCCGCCCGAGAAGCACGGGGTGCCGGCCCGGCGCGTCTGCGCCACCGGGCCGCCGCGGGAACGTCACGGCGGGAGGGCGCAGCGAAGCGCCCTCCCGCCGGTTGTCCCGGGCGGGCCGGGGCAGCCTCCCCCCGCGAGGCTGCCCCGGCCCGGTGGGGGAACCGGGACGGATTCCGGACGGCCGACGCGCGTCCGTCCGGAATCCGGACGGACCCGTCGGACGGCCGACCGCTCCGACCAGAGAACTCTGCACGACGGCCACATGGTTGTTCGAGCGTCACCTGGGCTTGTGAGACACTTCCGTCCGTCTCAGCGCCATGACCAGGGGATTGAGACGCCAGGCCGATGAGGTTGGAGACGCGGAGACACCCGAACGGCCCGGGCCGGAGCCCGTTCCGCCCGTTCACGTCCCCCGTTCCGCCCCTCACATTTGGAAGGCCGCATGGGTTCCGCCTGGAAGAACCTGCCCGAGGAGTTGTCAGAGCCCGCCAGACGCCTGGCCGAAGAGCTCCGGGCCATCAAGGACGCCGCCGGACTCTCGCTGTCCGAGCTGGCCTCGCGCACGCACTACAGCCGGGCCTCGTGGGAGCGCTGGCTGAACGGCAAGCGGGTCGTCACCGAGCAGGCGCTGGACGCGCTGATCGGGGCGGTGGACTGCGACGGGACGGCGCTGCGCGCGCTCTGGGAGCGGGCGGTGACGGCGCCCGGGGAACCGGCCGAGCCGTCGGGTGCCCCGGCGGGAACGCCGCCCCACGACGGGTCCGGCGAGGCCGTCGAGGCCGTCGAGGCCGTCGCCCCCGTCGAGCCCGTCACGCCCGGTGCGGGGTCCGCCGGGGAACCGGACGAGGCGCTGGTGACCGGCCAGGCGCCGGAGCCCGCCCCCGTCGCCTGGTGGCGGCGCCCGGCGGCGCTGCTCACCGGCGCGGCGGTGCTGGCGGCCCTGCTGGTGCTGGTCGGCCTGCGCGCCGCCCGGCACGACGGAGCGCAGACCGCCGCCGGGCCGCACCCCGCCCCCTCCGCGGTCGCCACCGCCGCCCCGGCAGCCACCCCGTCCCCGGCCGCGACCACCTCCGGCGCCCGGCCCATCCCGGCCGCTCCCACCTGCCAGGCCATGGGCTGCGACCACAAGGACCCCAAGTACACCGGCTGCGGCAAGGACGCGCGGACCCTGCACACCGACGTGATCGGCAAGGTGGTGATCTACCTCCGCTACAGCCAGGCCTGCCAGGCCGCGTGGGCCGCGATCACCGAGGGCGAGCCGAACGACTTCGCGACGATCATCGACAGCACCGGCGACAGCGAGCAGGCGCTCATCCACTACGGGTACGACAACTACTCGCAGATGCTGAACGCGTCGGACCCGACGATCGGGTTCCACCTCTGCGGGCACCAGCCGGCCGGGGACCTCTGCACCTCGGAGGTCTTCGACCTGGCCTCCGTGGTGGCCTCGACCCCGATCCCGATCGGCCCCGCCTCCCCGCCGCCGGGCACCGGAGCGGGCGCGGCCACCACCCCCGCGGCGGACCCGACGGCGGCCCCGGCCCCAGCCCCGGCGACGGCCCCGGCAGCCGCGACCGACTCGCCGACGCCGTCCTAGTCGAGGTACCCGCGCAGCTGCTCGGCGAAGGCGTGGTCGCGCAGCTTGACCAGCGTCTTCGACTCGATCTGGCGGATCCGCTCCCGCGTCACGCCGAAGACCGCGCCGATCTCCTCCAGCGTGCGGGGGCGCCCGTCGTCCAGCCCGTAACGGAGCTGGACGACCTGGCGCTCCCGCTCGCCCAGGGTGGCCAGCACCGCGTCGAGGTGCTGGCGCAGCAGCAGGAAGGTCGCGGACTCGGCGGGCGAGGCGGCGTCGGCGTCCTCGATCAGGTCGCCGAGCGCGACGTCGTCCTCCTCGCCGACCGGGGTGTGCAGCGAGATCGGCTCCTGGGCCAGCCGGAGCAGCTCCCGCACCCGTTCCGCGGTCAGCTCCAGGACGGCGGCGATCTCGGCCGCGGTCGGCTCCAGGCCGCGCTCCTGCAGCAGTCCCCGCTGGACCCGGACCACCCGGTTGATCAGCTCGACCACGTGGACCGGCACCCGGATCGTCCGGGCCTGGTCGGCCAGGGCCCGGCTCATCGACTGGCGGATCCACCAGGTCGCGTACGTGGAGAACTTGTAGCCGCGGGCGTAGTCGAACTTCTCCACCGCCCGGATCAGGCCCAGGTTGCCCTCCTGGATCAGGTCCAGCAGGGTCAGCCCGCGGCCGACGTAGCGCTTGGCGACGGAGACCACGAGGCGCAGATTGGCCTCGATCAGCCGGCGCTTGGCGATCCGGCCCCGCACCACCAGGGTGTCCAGCTCGCCGGCCAACGGGTCGGGCGGCGGCGGGTGCCCGTTCAGCCGCTCCTCGGCGAACAGTCCGGCCTCGACCCGGCGGGCCAGCTCGACCTCCTCGACGGCGGTGAGCAGGCGGATCCGGCCGATCTCGCGCAGGTACTGGCGCAGCAGGTCGGCGGCCGGGCCGCCGTTCTCGGCCGGCTCGCGGCGCGCGTCCGCCGGGTCGACGCCGGGGTCTCCCCCGGGATCTCCCCCGGGATCCGCTTCGGGCCCGGCCTCGGGCTCGTGCTCGTGCTCGGACCCGGCCTCCGGACTGTCCGGGTGGCCCTCCGGCAGGCCCTGGGCAGGGACCCGCGCACCGCCCGGGGGCGCCGCCCCGGCCCGGCCGTGGTCGGTCTCCTGCTCCCCGGCCGGTCCGGCGGGGTTCGCTCTCGTACTGGTGGTGGTCGCTGCGGCGAGGCCTTGCTCCACGGGCATCCCCTCGGGGCGGGCGCGACTCTGGCGGACCCGCGCTGTACGGAGGTGGGACGCCCTCCAGTGTGCGGTACGCCACACTCCGTGGCCGAGACTCGTGCGCCGACTTTCTGCGCAACCGTCCTACAGCGCCGCGGCACCCCGGCTCTTGAGCTGGTCGCCGTACTGCTGGAGCTGCCACAGCTCGGTCTGCACCGCGTGCAGCTGCTCGGCGTCGGCCCGGTGGCCGAGCCGCTGGAGGTAGCCGCGGACCTCGTCGATCCGGCGGTCGACGGCCAGCCGGCGCAGCCTGACCAGGAACTCCCCCGCGTAGACCGCGTCCGCCTTGCGGCGCGAGCGCACCGGCTCGACGGTCAGCTCGGTGACCAGCGAGCGCACCCGGTCGTCCGGGGAGGCCTCACGCACCGCGCTGGTGAAGTCCGGCAGGGTCGCACCGTACGCGGCGCCGCCCGCCTTGGCGATGGCCTGCCGGACGGCGGTGTACGGCGGGGTCGGGAACTCGTCCTCGCCGTAGTGGTCGAAGGCCGGGCTGACCAGGTCCGGGTGCTGCAGAGCCAGCTTCAGCAGCTCGCGCTCGACGAACTGGGCCGGGTCGCGCGGGTTGAGCCGGAAGGCGGCCTGCGCGGGGCGCGCCGGCTGCACCGGCTCGGGGCGGCGCTGCGCGGCACCGCGCGGGTTCTGCTGGCGCTCGCGGTCCCAGCGGGCCAGCTGGGAGACCCGGCGCACCACGAAGGGCTCGTCCAGGATGCCGAGCATGCCGGCCAGCCGGACGGCGTACTCGTGCTGGATCGAGCGGTCCTTGATCTTGGCGACGATCGGGGCCGCCTCCTCCAGCGCCGCCGAGCGACCCTCCGGGGTGTCCACCCGGTGCCGGGCCACCACCGAGGTCAGCGCGAACTCGAACAGCGGGACCGGGTTGTCGATCAGCTGCTTGACCGCCTCGTCGCCCTGGGCCAGGCGCAGCTCGCACGGGTCCATGCCCCCCGGGCTGACCGCGATGGAGGTCTTGGCGGCGAACTTCTGGTCGTCCTCGAAGGCCCGCAGCGCGGCCTTCTGGCCCGCGGCGTCGCCGTCGAAGGTGAAGACCGTCTCGCCCCGGTACTGGGAGGTGTCCATCAGCAGCCGACGGATGATCTTGATGTGGTCCTCGGCGAACGCGGTGCCGCAGGTGGCCACCGCCGAGGTCACCCCCGCCAGGTGGCAGGCCATCACGTCGGTGTAGCCCTCGACCACCACCGCCCGGCCCGACTTGGCGATCTCCTTCTTCGCCAGGTCGATGCCGTACAGCACGTGGGACTTCTTGTAGATCGGCGTCTCGGGGGTGTTCAGGTACTTCGGGCCGTTGTCGTCCTCGCGCAGTCGGCGGGCGCCGAAGCCGACCACCTCGCCGGCGATGTCCCGGATCGGCCACACCAGCCGGCCGCGGAAGCGGTCGATCAGGCCGCCGCGCTGGCCCTGCGAGGCCAGGCCGCCGAGCAGGATCTCCTTGTCGGTGAAGCCCTTGCCGCGCAGGTAGCGGACCAGGTGCTCCCAGCCGGCCGGCGCGTAGCCGACGCCGAAGGCCTTGGCCGCCTCCTCGTCGAAGCCGCGCTCGGCCAGGAAGCGGCGGCCGATCTCCGCCTCCGGCGAGGCCAGCTGCTCCCGGTAGTAGGCGGCGGCCACCTTGTGCGCCTCGACCAGGCGGGTGCGCTCGCCCTGCTGGTGGCGCGGGCTGTAGCCGCCCTCCTCGTAGCGCAGCGTGATGCCCGCCTGGGCGGCCATCCGCTCGACGGCCTCGGCGAAGGTGAAGTGCTCGATCTTCATCAGGAAGGCGATGGTGTCGCCGTTCTCCTGGCAGCCGAAGCAGTGGAAGACGCCCTTGGCGGGGTTCACGTAGAAGGAGGCGGACTTCTCGTCGTGGAAGGGGCAGACGCCCTTGTACTCCCCGCCGCCACCGTTGGTCAGCTGTACGTAGTCGCCGACCACCGCGTCGATCGGCAGTGCGCTGCGCACCGCCTGTACGTCTTCGTCCCTGATCCGCCCGGCCACCCCGGAAGTCTACTGGGGTGGCCGGGGTTTCGAGCAGGGGCCGGAGCCGGGCCCGCGGGCCGCCGCGTCACGCCCCGGCGGCGCCCACGAGCTTGGCGTGCAGGGCCAGCGCCGAGGCGTCGGTCAGGGTCGCGATCTGGTCGATGACCGTGCGCAGGGCGGCCCGGTCGTCCTCGGCCTCGCGGTACATCGCGGCGAACACCGGGTCCAGGCCCTCGGGGGCGCGCCGGGTGAGCACGTCCGCCAGCTCGGCGATCACGACCCGCTGGCGGGCCCGCAGCTGGGCCTGCTCGTCGCGCTGCATGACGAAGCGGACGGCGAGCGCCTTGAGCACCGCGCACTCCAGCCGGACGTCCCGCGGCACCACCAGCTCGGCGGCGTAGCGGGTGAGCCGGCCGGGGCCGTAGCGGGCGCGGGTGGCCTGCTCGGCGGCCAGGCAGAAGCGGCCGATCAGCTGGCTGGTGAGGTCCTTCAGCCCGGCCCGGTCGCGCGCCGTGCCGTCGTACGAGCGGGGCCACCACTCCTGGGCGAGCAGCCGGTCCAGGGCGGCGGCCAGCTCCTCCGGCTCGGCGTCGGAGGCGTAGCGCCGGGCGACCTCGAAGACCTCGGTGCGCTCGCTCGGGGCGCGCAGCGCGGCCGGGTCGATGTGGCCGGCCTGGAGGCCGTCCTCGACGTCGTGGGTGGAGTAGGCCACGTCGTCGGACCAGTCCATCACGGTGGCCTCGAAGCACTTGCGCCCGGCCGGGGAGCCGGCCCGCAGCCAGCGGAAGACCGGCAGGTCGTCGGCGTAGACGCCGTACTTGGGCGAGGCCGGGTCGACGGGGTGGGCGCCCTTGGTCCACGGGTACTTGGTGGCGGCGTCGAGCGCGGCGCGGGTCAGGTTGAGGCCGACGCTCCGTCCCGGCCAGGGGGCGAGCCGGGTCGACGGCTCCTCCTTGGGGGCGAAGCGCTTGGGTTCCAGCCTGGTCAGGATGCGCAGCGACTGGGCGTTGCCCTCGAAGCCCCCGCACTGCTCGGCGGCCTGGTCGAGGGCCTCCTCGCCGGTGTGACCGAAGGGCGGGTGGCCGATGTCGTGGGCCAGGCAGCCGGCCTCCACCAGGTCCGGGTCGCAGCCCAGGGCCGCGCCCAACTCCCGCCCCACCTGGGCGCATTCGAGGGAGTGGGTGAGCCTGGTCCGCGGGAAGTCGCTGCGCATCGGGGCGACCACCTGGGTGGTGCCGGCCAGCCGGCGCAGCGCCGCGGAGTGCAGCACCCGGGCGCGGTCGCGCTGGAACGCCGTCCGGCCCGGGCGCTTGTCGGGTTCGGGGACCCAGCGGGCCTCGGCGTTGTGGTCGTACGGGATCGGGTCGGCGAGGCGGTGCGCGGTGTCATCCATATGCCCCTCACGGTACGCCGCACCCCCGACACCCGGGATGTGCCGCGCACGAAGGGGCGTGGACGGGAGCGTGAACCCTTGCCCCCACGCCCCTGCGCGCCAGTAGGAGGTGCTGCGGTGGCGGTTCAGCCGCGGACGGCCTTCAGGACGACCCCGGCCACCGCCTCCTGCCCCTTGGCGTTGGGGTGGATCGGCGCCAGACCGCGGGCCGGGAACGGCGGCTCGATCCACCGCTCGCCCTCCCCCGCGCACATGTCGTGCCCCACCGAGGGCCCGGCCGTGTCCACGAACACCGCGCCGGCCTCCTCCGCGTGCTTCCTGAGCATCCCGTTGAGCTGCTTCTCCTTCTCCACCAGGAAGCCCAGGTCGGGGAGGGCCACCGTCCTGCCGAGCACCGGCAGGCAGCTCGACGGGTCGGCCGGCAGCAGCGTCGGATACCCGATCACGTACACCCGGGCCTGCGGGGAGCGCCGCTTGATGTCCTGGAGGGCCCGGCCGAGCCGGTCGCCCGCCGTGTCCACCTTGCGCTGGACCTCGTCGGTGCCGTCGGCGGAGGAGTAGTGGTCACGGCACGGCGAGGCGGCGTGGGTCTGCTTGATCACGCCCTTCACCGCGTCCACCAGGTTGTCCTTGGCGCATTCGAGCACGACCTCCATGAAACCGGCGTCGTTGCCGCCGATCCCGAGGGTGACCAGCCGGGTGTCCGCGTCCAGCGCGTCCAGCTGGGCCGGGTTGCGGCCGTTGCCCGTGGTCTGCGGTCCGGTCAGGTCCTCGGTGGTGGCGCCGCTGCAACTGACGTCCCGGAACTGCCCGGACGCCACACCGAGGCCCTTGGCCACCAGCGACGGGTAGTCGACCGCGGAGCGGAAACAGCCGCTCGGCTCGCCGGTCTGCGGCGGGATCTGCATGCCGGCGGTGTACGAGTCGCCGAGGGCGACGTACGGGCCGCCGGGCGGCGGGGTGGGTGTGGCGGACGGGGTCGCGCCGGCCTGCGCGCGAGCGGGCACGGCGCCCGCGAAGCCCTTCCCCCCGCTGTCCGCACCGCTGCCGCCGGTGCACCCGGCCAGCAGCAGCGCGGTCAGCCCGGCCGTCACGGCGACGGTCGGGCGTGTGGTCCTGGGCATGGCATCCCCCCGGGGGTACGACGAGTCACGGTCGGCTCCTCATGGCAGCCCGTCCCCCGGGCACCTCAGGCTCCAACGTACGGCCGCCGGGGATGACTCCCGCCTCCGCGAAATCCTTCCAAGGGGAACCCGCGTCCCCGACGGGAACGCCATCGGGGCCGCCCGCGCGGGGCGCCTGCCCCGCTGCCGCGGTGCGCGTCTGCTGCGGTGCGCGTCGGCGTGCGGCTACTCCGCGCCGCGCTCGTGCTCGGCCAGGAACTGCTCGAAGCGCCGCCCCAGTTCGTCCGCCGACGGCAGGTCCGTCGGCTCGGCCAGCAGGCTCTCCCGGCCCTCGGCGCCGGCCACCGCGTCGTACTGGCCCTCCATGCCGCGGATCGCCGAGCGCAACTCGCCGTCCCCCTGCGTCAGCTGCTCCTCGATGTCGGCGTAGACCTCGCCGACCCGCTCGCGCAGCCGGGTGCCGGGCAGCACCAGCCCGGTGGCGGACTGCACCGCCTCCAGGACCAGTACGGCCGCCGCCGGGTAGGCCGAGCGGGCCACGTAGTGCGGGACGTGCACGGCGAAGCCCAGGACGTCGTGCCCGGCCTCCGCCAGGCGGTACTCCAGCAGCGCCTGCGCACTGCCCGGCACCTGGGCCTGCTCGAACCACTGCGGGTACCCGGGCGCGAGGTCGAGCCGGTTGCCGTGCGGCGTCAGGCCGACCGGGCGGGTGTGCGGCACGCCCATCGGGATGCCGTGGAAGTCGATCGAGAGGCGCACCTCGAAGCGCTCCACCAGCTCGCGGACGGCGCCCGCGAAGCGCTCCCACTCGACGTCCGGCTCGGGGCCGGTGAGCAGCAGGAACGGCGCGCCCGCCGCGTCGTGGACGAGCTGGAGCAGGATCTCCGGCGGGTCGTAGGACGTCCAGTGGTCGCGGTCGAAGACCATCGCCGGGCGGCGGGCCCGGTAGTCGACCAGCCGGTCGTGGTCGAAACGGGCCACCACCTGCGGCGATCCCGTCTCCAGCAGATGGGCCACCACCTGGCCGCCGGCCTCGCCGGCGTCCATGAAGCCCTCGAAGTGCTGGAGCAGCACCAGACCGGCGCCGGTGTCGCGCAACTGCGCGGTGGCCGCGGCCACCGCGGCCACGCCCTGCTGATCCAGCTCGTACAGCGCCTGGAAGTCACGCACCGCGCACCCAACCCCGTTCTCTGCTCGTCGTCCGACCGGCTTCTCGTCCTCTCCAGCGTGCCGGGCGCCGCCGGAATTCCCGCCACGCCGGACGACTCCTCCGGGGCCGCGGCCGACCGCTCCGGACCATGATCGCACTCGGAGGAAGAATCCCTGGTCACGGGCGTGCGGGGGCCCGTTCCGGGGCGCGCCGGAGCGGCCCGCGCGGCCATTCGCGCGCCGCGAAGTGACGCACCGCCTTCTGGCGGGTATCGTCCTCTCGCTGCCTCGCATCGTCGCGTCGTCGTCACGTCGTCCGTAACGCCGTCGGCCACGTCCCGGTCCGGTGCTCGGCCAGCCACCCACGACGCATCTTGCCTTCACCTGGCCGCCTGCTTCCCTTCGCGCTCTCGTTTCCTTCTCGGCCATTTCGCGGACGCACACTGTCCCCTCGCTCTTCCCGCCGGACCGGTCCGAGGACCCGTGTCCGTTCCGGCACCCCGCGCCGCCCGTTCCGGGCCGCCGCCCCCGCCCCGCCCGACCGGATCCTCCGGCGTGCACGGCTACCCGGCGGACGGTCACGGGCCGGGGCGAAACGTCCACCGCACCCCGTGCCGCACCCCGGCCCGGGAGGCACCCTCCGACCGATGAAGGACCGAAGGTTCCGTGCCCGTACCTGTCATCCTCACCGGCCGCACCGTGCGGCTGGAGCCTCTCGCCGCGCACCACGCCAAGGCCATCGCCGAGGCCGGCGCCGAGGACCGTACGACCTACGCCTTCACCCCCGTCCCGCACGGCCTGGAAGCGGCCCGCGACTACATCGCGCGTGCCCTCGCCGACCAGGCCGCAGGACGGTCGCTGCCGTTCGCGACGGTGAACGTCGCCGACGGCCGGGTGGTGGGCTCCACCCGGTTCCTGGAACTGGACTACTGGCAGGGCCCGATGGTGTGGCCGCCGGTGCCCGGCGTGCCGTTCGGCGATCCGGCCACGGCCGTGCCGGACGCCGCCGAGATCGGCAACACCTGGCTCTCGCCGCGCGCCCAGGGCACCGGCATCAACACCGAGGCCAAGCTGCTGATGCTGCGCCACGCCTTCGAGACGTGGGGCGTGCAGCGGATCTCGCTGCGCGCGGACGCCCGCAACCAGCGCTCGCGCGCCGCGATCGAGCGGCTCGGCGCGACCTCGGAGGGCGTGCGCCGGGCCCACTCCCGCGGGCTGGACGGGGTGGTGCGGTCCACCGCGTTCTACTCGATCCTCGACGCCGAGTGGCCGGCCGTCCGGGACATCATCGAGCTGCGGATCGCCGCCGCCACCTCGCCGAGCGCCCCGGATCCGGCGATCAACCAGGAGTGCCTTAGACACGGCGGCAGCGGCGCCGGGCACCTGATGATCACGGCCTGACCGGGGACCACCTGCCGGTCACGGCGTTCCTCAGGGCCCAAGTGAGGACGGCCGGGCCGTGCGGGTCCCCGGGCGGCACCGGCCAGCGGTCGTGGGTCGACTCGACGACCGCCGAGGCCGGACGCCAGCCGCCGCGGACCCGGGTGACTGTCACCTCCCAGACCGGGTGGCCGTCCCCGGGCCGGCAGATCCTGACCGAACCCTCGTGGGTGTGCACCGCCCAACGGTGGTCCAGCACGTCCGTGTGCCGCCCGGCGCGCAGGTGCTGCCACTGTTCGTCGGTCCACTCCACCTCGGGGACGGGGTGCGGCCGCGGAACCAGCATGTCCGCACGCCCCCGGCCGCCGGTGACGGATCCGGGCTCCGGGAAGGCCCAGGCGGGCAGCGGCTCCCGGGCGGCCAGCCAGCCCGGCGGGATTCCCGCCGTGCCGGTGTGCGCGGCGACCACTCCCCCGGTGATCGCGGCCACGGTGTCCATGTCGCCGCCGGCCGCGATCGCCTCCCACACCGCCGCCGGGTAGTCGGCCAACCGCCGGGCGGCGCACCACAGGGCGTACGGGACGGTGTCGGCGGCGGAGGTCCGGCTGCCGTTGCCGAGCACCTTCGCGGCGACCCGGAGGTCCGGTTCGGCGAGCAGCCCGACCGCCTCGGTCAGGCCGTCCCGGACGGCGCCGTACGGGGTGAGCGCGACCACGGCCCGCAGGAAGTCCTCGGGCGTCGTCGGCGCGGTCCGCGCCGCGGCGGCGTGGGCGGCCGCCACCGCGACCGCGATCGAGCCGTCCACGGCCTGCGGGTGCGTGTGCGTGATCACGGCCGTGTCGGCGGCGGGCCGCACCGCAGCGGCCGGCTCGTCCGCGAACGCCGCCCCGAGCGGGGCGACCCGCATCGCGGCGCCGTTGCCGTACGAGCCCTGGCCGTCGAAGAGTTCGGCGGCCAGCCGCCGGGCGTCGCCGCCCTCCCGGACCAGCCGGAGCATCCGGTTGGCGGCCGGGCCGTAGCCGCGGTCGAAGTCGTGGCGGCGGGCGAAGGCGTGGGTGAGGTCGAAGGTGTCGATCGCGCCGCGCTCGGCGTGGGCGGCGTGCACCGAGCAGGCCATCTCGGTGTCGTCGGTCCACGGCCAGGGGCCGGGCGGGGCGGTGCGGGCGGCGAGGTGGGCGCGGGCGGTGCCGGGGACGAAGAACTGGGCTCCGAGGGCGTCACCGACGGAGAGGCCGTTGAGCGCGTCGAGCGCGGGGCCGGCGGATGGGATCGTCATATGGGCACCAGCTCAGCCGGTCGGGCGCCGCTTCGTCAACACGTTTGCCCGACAGCCCCCGACGAGGGATGTTTCGCATACCTCCGATTCGGGCGGGCAGCACCCAGGCATGACCCGCACGAACCCGCTCCACCCGGTCGCCCTGCTCGGCGCCGACCAGCAGCACATCGCCACCCGGGCGCAGCTGCGCCGGCTCGGGGTGCCCTCCGGCACCATCGCCCACCGACTGCGGCCGGGCGGGCCCTGGCAGCAGGTGCTGCCCCGGGTGATCTGCCTGCAGAGCGGAAGGTTGACGGTCCATCAGAAACTCCGGGCCGCCCTGGCCTACGCGACTCCGAAGGGGCGCGATCCGCGGGTCGGCGAGGTGCTGCTGACCGGCTTCGCGGTGCTGGCCGACGCCGGACTGCCGAGCGCCGGCCACCCGGCCGACCTCACCGCGGTCGATGTCCTGATTCCTCGTCAACGTCGCGTCTGCGACCGGGAGTTCGTCCGGATCCACCGCGCTTCCGGGGTGATGCCGGGCGGCTTCGAGCGGAACGACGGGCTGTGGAGCACCACCGTCGCGCGGGCCCTGGCGGACCTCGCGCCGGGCGAGACCGGGCAGCGCCGGTTCCGGGCGCTGTGCGCCGAGGCCGTCCAGCGGCGGCACTGTGAACTCGGCGAGCTGCTGGACCAGTTGCTCACCCGGCCGGGCGCGCTCGGGCTGCCGCACGTGGCCCGGGTGGTGGAGGACCTGACCGCCGGGGTGCGCTCGGTGATCGAGGGCGAGGCCCGCGAACTGCTCGCGCACGCGGGCCTGCCCGAACCGCTGTGGAATCCGGTGCTCTTCCTGGACGGGCGCTTCCTCGCCGTCCCGGACGCCTACTGGCCGCACGCCTGCGTGGCGCTGGAGATCGACTCCCGCGCGTGGCACCTGCGCCCGGCCGACCACGAGCGCGGCCTGGCCCGCGCCAACCGGCTCACCGCCGCCGGCCTCCCGGTCGTCCGCACCACCCCGGTCCAGCTCCGCCGCGACCCGGCCCCGGTACTCCACGAACTGACCGCCCTGGTCACCACCGGCCCCCACGGCCCCCACGGCCGCATCACCTGGCGCCGGGCCAGGTGACCCCTTCGGCCGCCGAGGCGTGCCTGGCTCCGGCCGTCTCGGCGGCGGCGACGATCCGCTGCAGTTCGGCAAGATGTGCGGCGAGGGCGGCACGACCCTCGCGAGTGGCGGCGAGCCAGGTACGCGGGCGCTTGCCGACGTAGCCCTTCTTGACCACCAGGTAGTCGACCTCTTCGAGGGCGGTGGCGGCCTTGCTGAGAACGGAGTCGGAGACCCCGCAGTGATCGCGGACGGCAGCGAACTCGGCCTCCTGGCAGGCACCGAGGAAAGCCAGCACGGTGAGCCGGGTGGGGTGCTGGAGCAGCGGGTCGAGGACAGGCGGCATCAGTGCCCCTCCCGCAACCGCCGGACCCGGCGGTTGAGTCCGCGGCTCGCCGCCCAGAAGGCCGACCCTGCTGCGGCCCCGGCCGTCAGACCGATCCACAGGGGATCGCCACCCGCCCAACGGGCGAGTGCCAGGCCGGCCGACGCCGCAGCCAGCACTCCGAGGACGGTCAGCACCACGGGGCCGCCGAGACCGGGCGCCATCCGGCGCTGGACGACGCCACCACTGCGCACCGCCCACCAGCCGCCGAGGCCGGACACGACGGCCCAGGCGCCACTGATCAGTCCGATCAGCCAGACCCGGTCGGCTGCGACGGCCGCGCCCTCGGCCGTCCCGACCCCGGTGAAGCCGGCAGCGATCGCCGGTCCGTACCAGCCGGGCGTGGGGCTCGGACGCCGGGCAGCCGCCCCCGCGTCGCGGGCCAGGCGCAGCGCCTCGACGGCGGGCAGGTCGGCAGGAATGGAGTCGCTCATGGAATCCCCCTCGAAGCGATGGTGATTCCACTCTGGCACAGTCTTTCCAAGTCGGAAAGTACCTTCCGTTGACGGCCGTTCAGCAGCGGGGGTCGATCTCCTGGAAGGTGGCGTAGTGGTCCGCGGACCAGTACTGCTCGCCGGCGTTGCCGGTGACGACGCGGCGGGTGCCGCGGTCGTCGGAGCCCGGGGTGACGACGGTGTACTCGTGGTAGTAGCCGTCGGACTTCCGGGGGAGGCGGCTCTCGCGGTTCTCGAAGACGATGCCGTCGCGGTTGTAGGGGTACGGGCCGCCCTTGGCGATCAGGCCGAGGGTGTCCTGGGCCTGGCTGGGGAGCTTGGTGCGGCAGACGTCCGCCAGTGCGGGGTCGGCGGGGACCCAGGTGCCGGACGGCGGGGACGACTTGGGGGCCGAGGGCTTGGGGGCCGCGGACCTGCCCGTCGAGGTGCCCGCGGTGGCGGCCGCCGTGGCGCTCGCCGCGGCCTTGGGGTGGCTGCCGCCGCCCTTGCCGGCGAGCAGGTAGCCGGCTCCGGCGAGGACCACCAGGATCAGGACGGCCACGACGACGAGCGGGCTCTTGCTTCTGGTCATGCGCCCCAGCTTGGCAGGCACCGGTGCCGCGGGAGCCGCGTCACGCACGTGGCCGAGGCCACACGGACGTACGGCCGGGCGGGAACGGACGCCGTTGTCCGTTCCCGCCCGGCCGTGTTACGTACGCCGGTTCTCCTGCGCCGAGCTCCGGTGTACGCCCTCCCGGTGGGAGGGGGAGCGGTCAGTCGTGCCCGCGCGTGAGGAGGGGATGCCTTCCCTCCCTCAGCGCGAGTCGCTGCCCGCCGACTCGATGGCGGCGCGGCCTGCCTCCAGGCGCGCCACCGGGATCCGGAAGGGGGAGCAGGAGACGTAGTCCAGCCCCACCTCGTGGAAGAAGTGGACCGAGTCCGGGTCGCCGCCGTGCTCGCCGCAGACGCCGAGCTTGAGGTCGGGGCGGGTGGCCCGGCCGGCCTCGACGGCGTGCTTGACCAGCGAGCCGACGCCGTCGCGGTCGATGGTCTCGAACGGGGAGACCCCGAAGATGCCCTTCTCCAGGTAGGCGGTGAAGAACGAGGCCTCCACGTCGTCCCGGGAGAAGCCCCAGACCGTCTGGGTCAGGTCGTTGGTGCCGAAGGAGAAGAACTCGGCGGCCTCGGCGATCTGTCCGGCGGTCACCGCGGCGCGCGGCAACTCGATCATGGTGCCGAGCTTGATGTCCAGCTGGACACCGGTGGACTGGGAGACCTCGGCGAGCACGCGCTCGCACTCGTCGCGGACCAGCTCCAGCTCCTGGACGGTGCCGACCAGCGGGATCATCACCTCGGGGCGCGGGTCCCCGCCGGCCAGCTTGCGCTCGGCGGCGGCCTCGGCGATGGCGCGGACCTGCATGCCGAACAGGCCGGGGATGACCAGGCCGAGGCGGACGCCGCGCAGGCCGAGCATCGGGTTCTGCTCGTGCAGCTTGTGCACCGCCTGGAGCAGGCGCAGGTCGTTCTCGTTCGGGTCCTTGCGGGCCTCGGCGAGGGCGACGCGCACCGACAGCTCGGTGATGTCGGGCAGGAACTCGTGCAGCGGCGGGTCGAGCAGGCGGACGGTGACCGGCAGGCCGTCCATCGCCTGGAAGAGCTCCAGGAAGTCGCCCTTCTGCATCGGCAGCAGGGTGGAGAGCGCGAGCTCGCGGTCCTTGTCGTTGTCCGCGAGGATCAGGTGCTCGACCTCCTTGCGGCGCTCCTCACCGAGGAACATGTGCTCGGTGCGGCACAGGCCGATGCCCTGGGCGCCGTAGCGACGGGCGCGCCCGCCGTCCTCGGCGTTGTCGGCGTTGGCGCGCACGGCGAGCCGGCGGCGGCCGTCGGCGTGCGACATCAGGCGGTGCACGGCCTGGACCAGCCCGCCCTGGACGTCGGCGCCGGCGTGCAGGGTGCCCTCGAAGTACTCGACCACGGGGGACGGCAGGACCGGTACCTCGCCGAGGTAGACCTTGCCGGAGGCGCCGTCGATGGAGACGACGTCGCCCTCGTGGATCACCAGGCCGTCGGCGGTGGTGAACTTGCGGGCCTTGGTGTCGACCTCCAGCTCCTCGGCGCCGCAGACACAGGTCTTGCCCATGCCGCGGGCGACGACGGCGGCGTGCGAGGTCTTGCCGCCGCGCGAGGTGAGGATGCCCTCGGCGGCGATCATGCCGTCCAGGTCGTCCGGGTTGGTCTCGCGGCGGACCAGGATGACCTTCTCGCCGGAGCGGGACCACTTGACGGCGGTGTAGGAGTCGAAGACGACCTTGCCGATCGCGGCGCCCGGCGAGGCGGCGAGGCCCCAGGCGATCTGCTTGGACTCACCGGTCGGGGCGAAGCGCGGGAACATCAGCTGGGCCAGCTGGCCGCCGGTGACCCGCATCAGGGCCTCGTCCAGGTCGATCAGGCCCTGGTCGACCAGCTGGACGGCGATCCGGAAGGCGGCGGCGGCGGTGCGCTTGCCGACGCGGGTCTGCAGCATCCAGAGCTTGCCGCGCTCGATGGTGAACTCGATGTCGCAGAGGTCGCGGTAGTGGTTTTCGAGCTTCTGCATGATCGCCATCAGCTCGTCGTACGACTTCTTGTCGAGCTTCTCCAGCTCGGCCAGCGGCAGGGTGTTGCGGATGCCGGCGACGACGTCCTCGCCCTGGGCGTTGGACAGGTAGTCGCCGTAGACGCCCTGGGTGCCGGTGGAGGGGTCGCGGGTGAAGGCGACGCCGGTGCCGGAGTCCTCGCCGAGGTTGCCGAAGACCATGGTGCAGACGTTGACCGCGGTGCCGAGGTCGTTCGGGATGCGCTCCTGGCGGCGGTACAGCCGGGCGCGGTCGCCGTTCCAGGAGTGGAACACCGCGTGGATGGCGAGGTCCATCTGCTCGCGCGGGTCCTGCGGGAAGGCCCGGCCGGTCTCGCGCTGGACGATGCCCTTGAACACCTCGACCAGTTCCCGGAGGTCGGAAGCGTCCAGGTCCAGGTCGTTGACGGTGCCCTTGGCGTGCTTGGCCGCGTCCAGGGCCTCCTCGAACAGCTCGCCGTCGACGCCCAGCACGGTCTTGCCGAACATCTGGACCAGGCGGCGGTAGGAGTCCCAGGCGAAGCGCTCGTTGCCGGACTGGGCGACGAGGCCGGTCACCGAGGCGTCGGAGAGGCCGATGTTCAGGACGGTGTCCATCATGCCGGGCATGGAGAACTTCGCGCCCGAGCGCACCGAGACCAGGAGGGGGTTGTCGGCCTGGCCGAGCTTCTTGCCCATCTCGGCTTCGAGGGCGTCCAGGTGGGCGCTGATCTCCTCGTGCAGGGAGGTGGGCTCGCTGCCGGTCTCCAGGAAGACCTTGCAGGCCTCGGTGGTGATGGTGAATCCCGGGGGGACGGGGAGGCCCAGGTTGGTCATCTCGGCCAGGTTCGCGCCCTTGCCGCCAAGAAGATCCTTGAGGTCCTTGTTTCCTTCGGTGAAGGAGTAAACAAACTTCTGCTGGGACGGCACGGGTCGGTCTCCTCGTACGCGGTTGCCCTGACGCCGGAGAACATACCCATTTCGAAGGCACTTCTCTGCCCTGAATAGGCCACCCGAGGCCGGTACCGAGGGGTAACCCGCTAGATCGAATGCACATAAAGGCGTTCACCTCTGTTGGTGAAATCGTCCGCCTGACGCTAGCCAGCGTTCAACTCTTGAACTCAACGAAACCCGAAGATCGCACGATCCGGACGCTGGGTAGCGACCGTGGGTCCGTCGCGTTGCCCCGGCTTGATTTCCTGCACCCGGATCGCCCGATCTCCGGTCGACCGGCTTCGGGAAGCGATTCACGGCCGACCTGTCCATTTCGTCCACTGACCCGGCATCAGTCCCTGCGGCGTGTGGCAAGCGTCACCAGCGTGTCTCACCGGTCGAACGTAGAACGCCTCCGTCGATCGTCGCACAGCGTCCAGAAACGTGCCCGTTCCGTGACATCGGGACGCCGAAAAGGAGCCCTCCTGTCCAGAATGGACAAGAGGGCTGGGACCTAGTGGCAATCAGGCCGGAGGGGCCGAATTCGCCAGTCCGTACAGATCATCCGCCGGACGTGTCCGATTCGGCGTCCGCACCCGGCCGGGCGCAGTCGTACGGATCGTCCAACCACCCCTCCGGCAGGACCACCCGGTTGTTGCCGCTGGTGCGCCCGCGCGGGCCGTCCGCACCGGTCGGCCAGCCCTGGGACTGCTCCACCTCGGACAGCGTTTCGGCCAGTTCGGCCAACGAGGACGAGTTGGCCAGCCGCACCCGCAGCTCGGAGCCGACCGAGAAGCCCTTGGTGTACCAGGCGACGTGCTTGCGGAAGTCGATCACGCCGCGCGCCTCGTCCCCGATCCACTCGCCGAGCAGCTGCGCGTGGCGCACCATCGCCCGCGCCACGTAGCCGAAGTCGGGACGGGCGTAGTCGACGTCGCCCTCGAAGATCGACACCAGGTCCTTGAACAGCCACGGACGGCCCAGGCAGCCGCGGCCCACCACGACGCCGTCGCAGCCGGTCTCGCGCATCATCCGCAGCGCGTCGTCCGCCGACCAGATGTCGCCGTTTCCCAGCACCGGAATGTGCGCCGGGACCGACTCGCGCAGCCTGGCGATCGCCGACCAGTCGGCCGTCCCGCCGTAGTGCTGGGCGGCGGTGCGCCCGTGCAGGGCGATCGCGGACACGCCCTCCTCGGCGCCGATCCGGCCGGCGTCCAGATAGGTGAGGTGGTCGTCGTCGATGCCCTTGCGCATCTTCATGGTCACCGGCAGGTCGCCCGCGTTGGCCACGGCCTCGCGCAGGATCTCGCGCAGCAGGTTGCGCTTGTACGGCAGCGCGGATCCGCCGCCCTTGCGGGTCACCTTGGGCACGGGGCAGCCGAAGTTGAGGTCGATGTGGTCGGCCAGGCCCTCGTCCGCGATCATCCGGGCGGCCTTGCCGACCGTCACCGGGTCCACCCCGTACAGCTGGATCGAGCGCGGCTTCTCGCTCGCGTCGAACTTGATCAGCTGCATGGTCTTGGCGTTGCGCTCGACCAGCGCCCGGGTGGTGATCATCTCCGAGACGTACAGGCCCTTGCCGCCGCTCTGCTCGCGGCACAGGGTGCGGAACGGCGCGTTGGTGATGCCGGCCATCGGCGCCAGCACGACGGGCGGCCACACCCGGATCGGGCCGATGTCGAGCGGCGCGAACTCGGCGTCGGGCGCGGTGGGTGCGGGCGTGGCTGTCATGCGCGGCTGACCTCGGGTAGGGGGACGGGACTCTTCATTGTCCCCCACCCGGGTGAGCGGCCCCGCGCCGCGACCGCGACGGCCGGCCCGCCGCGGCGTCCCGCTACGACGGGTTGATGCTGATCGACCCGGAGGTGACCGTCGCATGGATGCGGTTCGGGCTGTCGGAGTCCGCCAGCTCCGGGGCGATCCGGCCGTTGCCGGAGCCGACGTCGCTGGAGAAGGCGTAGCGGCTGCCCCTCGGCAGGGTCATCGTCAGCGAGCCCGAGGTGGCCGTGGTCGTCACCTGCTCCGGGGCCCGGTCGAACTTCAGCTCCGTCGAGCCCGAGGTGGTCCGGACGTCCACCCGCCGCGCCTGCAGGTTCCTGCCCTGGATCAGCCCGGAGGTGGCGCGTGCGGTCACGTCCCCGGAGGTGTCGACCAGCAGCAGCTCGCCGGAGGTGAGGCTCACGTCCACGTTCCCGCTCAGGCCCTCCACCTGGACCGAGCCGGAGCTCACCGACCCGGACACCTCGGTCGAGGCCGGCACGTCCACCTCGATCTCGGCGCTGCAGCCGAGGTCCGCGACCGGCAGCACCTGCCGGCAGCGCACCCCGACGGTGACGAGGTCGTCCGTGAAGACGGTCGACACCACCGGCTTGCGCAGCATCCACTCCAGCCGCTGGTGCACCACCACGTGGTCCACCCGGCCCGCCCGCACCTTCACCGAGGCGTTGCCGGTCTCCAGCTTCAGGCGGTGCACCGGCCGGTCGTACGACCGTGAGCCGGTCGACCGCTGCTGCGCCACCACCGACCAGGTCTGCAGGCCGGCACCGATCACGACCAGGACCGTCGCGAGCGTCCCGGTGACCCGCCAGGCCTTCGCCGTGCCCGCCGTCACCCGACCTCCAGGAATCGCAGCACGGCCATCACCCGGCGGTGGCTGTCCTCCGCCGGCGGCAGGTCGAGCTTGGTGAGGATCGAGTTGATGTGCTTGGCCACCGCACTGTCGCTGACCACCAGCGAGGCGGCGATCGCGGCGTTGGAACGGCCCTCCGCCATCAGGGCGAGCACGTCCCGCTCCCGCGGGGTGAGCTTCTCCAGCGGGTCCCGGTGGCGGCGCACCAGCAGCTGGGCGACCACCTCCGGGTCCAGCGCGGTGCCGCCCTCGGCGACCCGCTGCAGCGCCTCCACGAAGTCGTCCACGTTGGCCACCCGCTGCTTGAGCAGGTAGCCGACGCCACTGGTGTTGGTCGACAGCAGATCGGCGGCGTAGCGCTCCTCCACGAACTGGGAGAGCAGCAGGACCGCGGTGTCCGGCCACTGCCGGCGGATCACCATCGCCGCCTTCACGCCCTCGTCGTGGAAGCCCGGGGGCATCCGGACGTCGGCGACCACCACCTTCGGGCGGTGCTCCTCCACGGCGGCCAGCAGTTCGGTGGCGTCCCCGACGGCGGCCGCCACCTCGAAGCCCACCGCCTCCAGGACCTTGACCAGGCCGACCCTCAGCAGGACCGAGTCCTCGGCGATCACAGCGCGCACGGCAACTCCACGGTGATGGTGGTGGGGCCCCCGAGGGGGCTGAGAACGGACAGCGTCCCGTCGACCGAGGCGGCGCGCTTGCGCAGACCGGTGAGCCCGGTGCCGCGCGCGGCGTCCGCGCCGCCCACGCCGTCGTCGCTGATGACCAGGCGCAGCCGGCCCCCGGCCGCCCGCACCGAGAGGTCGACCCGGCCGGCCCGGGCGTGCTTGGCCACGTTGGTCAGCGCCTCGGACACGGTGAAGTACGCGACCGCCTCGACGGTCGGCGCGATCGGCTCGGACAGGTCGACGTCCAGGCGCACCGGCAGCGGGGCGCGGGCCGCGATGCCGGACAGCGCCGCGTCCAGACCGCGGTCCTCCAGGACCGCCGGGTGCAGGCCGCGGACCAGGTCGCGCAGCTCGTCGATGGCCGCCTGCGCCTCCTCGTGCGCGTCGACGATCACCTGCATGACCTCGGGCGGGACGTCCTTGAGGGTGCGCCGGGCCAGGCCCAGGTTCATCGCCAGGGAGGTGAGGCGCTGCTGGGCGCCGTCGTGCAGGTCCCGCTCGATCCGGCGGCGCTCGGCGTCCACCGCGTCGACCAGCCCGGCCCGGCTCTCGGCGATCTCCTCGACCCGCCGCTCCAACGCCTCCGCCCGGTCGGGACCGAGCAGCCACTTCGCCGCCCACGCCTCCAGCCGGGCGATCGACGCCATCGGCCAGTGCGCCCCGAGCAGCAGCACCACCCCGATCAGGGTGAGCCAGACGTCCTGGCCCGCCAGGTCGGAGCGCAGCGCGGTGCCGGGAGGCATCAGCCAGATCCAGCCGTACAGGGTGGCCAGCACCAGGCCGGCGCCCCAGGCGTACAGCACCGCCAGCGCGGCCGCCGCCAGCAGCGGACCGACCAGCAGGTGGTGGAGGGTCTGACGCCAGGTCATCCCCAGCAGCAGCATCCGGCGCCCGGAGAGAGGCCGCGGCCGCGGGATCTCCACCCCGTACAGCGCGCGCAGCCGGCCGCGCTGGAGGGCGGTCAGCGGACGGGTGAGGAGCAGGAGGACGGCGAGCAGCGGGAAGAGCAGCTTGGAATCGGTGACGGCCAACCAGATCGGCAGGGCCTGCGGTATTCCGGCGGCCGTGAAGCGGACGTCCCGTCGGACCTCGGGCGACCACGGTGCGCGCCGGAGGCTCCTGACGAGCGCTCGGCGCAACGTGGTGGAGGGCATGCCGGACAGCGTAGGGCCCGATGATCACCGGTCGCCATGAAGGGGGGTACCCGACAGGGGTGTAGCTGGCTACACCCCCGATTCGGGGTGGAGCACCACCGACAGGAAGACGCCCCGACGGAACACTTGAGGACATGACGAGCACCGCATCGCACTCCGCCACTCCGCCGCACGGGCGGCGCCTCCCCGGGCTCCACGGCGTTCCCGGGGGCGTGCTCCTCCCGGCGTCGGAGCCGGAGGGGACGCTGTCGGCATGGAGCGGGCCCTGGTCGGTCCGCAGCACCGGGCCCGGCCGCGGCCGGGCCGCCCTGGAGTTCTACCAGCACGGCGAGTTGGCCGACGTCCTGGTCGCCGCCCGGCTCACCCCGCAGCTGCTGCGCGGGGCGCGGCGCAGCCCGTCCGGCGGGCGGGCCTGGCACGTGATCGCCTGGGGCCGGCTGGCCGCCGACGGCACGGCGCCCTCGGTGGTCTTCGCCGGGCGGCGGGCGTTCCGGTCGGTCAGCTCCGCCGTCGCGGCCCAGGTGGTCACGGTCGCCGGGCGGTTCTGGCTCGCCTGGGCCGAGGGGCCGTTCGACGCCGTGCTGGTCGAGCACCCGACGGGCGGGCCGGCCGAGCGGCTGCCGCTGGAGCGGGTCCCGGCGCGCCGGATCGGGGGTGCGGCATGAGCACTGCCGTCCTCTCCGGCCGGGCCGCCTGCTCGCTCCCCGCCTTCGTCCTGCCCGAGCGCTTCGCCCGGGTACCCGCCATGGCAGCGGTCGCGCTGCTGCCCTGGCTGGCGATCCTCGCCGTCTGCCACGAGACCCCGTGGGTCGTGCTCGACCTGGTGGAGTTCTCCGCCCTGCTCACGCTGGACGCGCTGCTGCGCCGGCACAACCCCGCCGCGCTGTGGGCGGCCGCCACGGTGGCGCTGCTGCTCGCCGCGGACGCGATGGCCGACATCGCCTGCGCCGGGCCGGGGCACGCGGTGCTCGCGGCGCTGGCCATGGCGGGCGGCATCGAACTGCCGCTCGCGGTGGTGTGCCTGCTGCTCGGGCGCCAGGCGGCCGCCCGCGGCTGAGGCCGACGGGCCTGCGGGCCGGCGGGCCGGCGGGCCGGCGGGCGTCCGGGTCGTCAGAGCGCGGTGGGCAGTCGGTCCATCAGCGCGCGGGTCCCGTCGTCCAGCGGGGTGTAGGTGATCATCCGGCTGCCGTGCCGGGGACCGAGCCAGAAGTTGGTGTACTCGCAGCTCAGCAGACCGACGCCGGGCACCTGGAAGCGCTTGACGCCGTTGCTCGGCCGCATCACGTCGTGCCGCTGCCAGAGCTCCGCGAAGTCGGGCGAGGCCTTGAGCACCCGCGCCAGCAGCGCCTTCCACGCCGGCTCCGAACTGTGGTCGGCCATCGCCGAACGGAACCGGGCCACCATACCGAGGCGTTCGGTGCGGTAGTCGACCAGCACGTCGCGGAACCGCGAGGGCGTGAACGCCATCCACAGCAGGTTCCGGTCCTCGGGCGGCAGGGCGGAGAGGTCGCCGACGATCCCGGTGTACTGCGCGTTGTACGCCAGCACGTCATAACGGGAGTTGACCACCAGGGCCGGGTACGGCGCCATCCGCTCCAGCACCAGCCGCACGCTCGGCGTCACCGAGGGGCACTCCTGCACCGGCGCCGGGTCGTCCGCACCGGCCAGGGTGAACAGGTGCGCGCGCTCGCTCGGGTCCAGCAGCAGCGCCCGGGCCACCGCGTCCAGCACCTGGGTGGACACCTGGATGTCCCGCCCCTGCTCCAGCCACGTGTACCAGGTCACCCCGACCGCGGCGAGCTGCGCGACCTCCTCGCGCCGCAGCCCCGGCGTACGGCGGCGCCCGGTCATCGGCAGGCCCACCTGCTCGGGCGCGATCCGCTCGCGGCGGCTGCGCAGGAAGGCGGCCAGTTCGTGCCGGCGCGCGTCGCCGGGCGCGGCCGAGGCAGCGGGCACGGCGGGCGCGGCGGAACCGACCGGGGTGGCAAGGGCGTTCGCGGCGGCCGGGGCTTGCGCGGTGCGGGTCGTCAGGCTCATGCTCCCCAGCATGCGCCACCCGTCAGCCTGTTGCCAGGTACTTCTCATACCCGGATAACCACACTCTGGTACCAGGGTATCGAGCGGCGGATCGTATGACCCGTGACCCAACAACTCGCCGTCGCCCCCGCCCCGCACCGCACCGCCACCACCCCCGGCACCGCGACCCCCGGCACCGCCGCTCCCGCCCCCGGTACTCCCACCCTCGGTACGCCCACCCTCGGCACCGCCGGACTGGTCACCGTCCTGCTCGGGGCCTTCCTGCCGATGCTCGACTTCTTCATCGTCAACGTCGCCCTGCCCACCATCGACAAGGACCTGAACGCCGGGCCCGCCGTCCTCGAACTCGTCGCCGCCGGCTACGGCATCGCATTCGCCGTCCTGCTCGTCCTCGGCGGGCGACTCGGCGACATCTTCGGCCGCCGCCGACTCTTCGTCGCCGGCGCCGCCGCCTTCGCCCTCACCTCCCTGGCCTGCGGCCTCGCCCCCGACGCGTGGTCCCTGGTCGCCGCCCGGGCCGCCCAGGGCGCCTCGGCCGCACTGCTGATCCCCCAGGTGCTCGGCACCATCACCGCCGCCACCGACGGCGCCCGGCGCGGCCGCGCCCTCAGCGTGTACGGCGCGGTCGGCGGGATCTCGGTGGTCATCGGGCAGGTGCTCGGCGGAATGCTGGTCGCCGCCGACCTCTTCGGCACCGGCTGGCGCTCGGTGTTCCTGCTCAACGTGCCGTTCGCACTGCTCGCCGTGGTCCTCGCGGTCCGCTACGTCCCGGAGAGCAAGGCCACCCGGGCCGCCCGGGTCGACGTGCCCGGCACCGTCCTGCTCACCGCCACCCTGCTCTCCCTGCTCGTCCCGCTGATGGAGGGCCGGGCCGCCGGCTGGCCGCTCTGGTCCCTGGTGCTGCTCGGGCTGTTCCCCGTCCTGGCCGTCGCCTTCGCCCTGGTCGAGCGCCGCGCCGAGCAGCGCGGCGACACCCCGCTGGTGCCGCCGACCCTGCTGCGCATCCCGGAGATGCGGCGCGGCCTCGGCATCGCGCTCCCCTACTTCGCGGGCTTCGGCGGCTTCATGTTCGTCATCGCGGTCGCCCTCCAGCAGGGCCTGAAGCTCGGCCCGGTCGCAGCGGGCTGGGCGCTCGTCCCGATGGCCGTCGGCTACTTCAGCGCCTCGCTCGCCGGCCCGCGCCTGATCGGCCGCTGGGGCAGCCGGGTGCTCAGCGCCGGCGCCGTCATCCAGGCCCTCGGCCTCGCCACCCTCGCCGTGACCGTCCTCGCCGACTGGGCGCACTTCTCCCCGCTGCGGATGGCACCCGGCGTCGCCCTCGCCGGCATCGGTCAGGGCCTGATCGGCACCCCGCTGTTCCGGGTCGTCCTCTCGAAGGTGCCCGCCGCCCGGGCCGGCGTCGGCAGCGGCGTCCTCGCCACCAGCCAGCAGTCCAGCCTCGCCCTCGGCGTCGCCACCCTCGGCACCCTGTACCTGTCGCTCTCCCCCAGCCTCGGCATGGGCCGCACGCTCGCCCTGTGCCTGGGCATCCAGCTCCTCGGCTCCTTCACCATCCTCTACCTGACCACCCGGCTCCCCCGCTCCATCGGCTGACCCGCCGGGCCTCCGGGCCCCGGGCGGCGGCGGACGGCCCCGCGATCGCACATCGATCGCGGGGCCGTCGGCGTTCCATGCCACCAGCGCACTGGCCCAGGTGGAGGTGCCGCGCGCTGATCCGGATCGGCGCACCTCCTGAGCTGCTGGACGCTTCGGCGGATCTGCTCGACCGGCTGCTCCGCATCCGGCTCCCCGATCCCGTCCTTCGGGCCGCGTCCCGGTTCGCCGCCCCGCACCTCCGCACGCTCGACGCCGTTCACCTCGCCACCGCCGAGCACCTGGAGCACGCGCTCACCGCCTTCGTCACGTACGACAAGCGCTTGGCCGAGGCCGCCGAAGGGAGGGACCTGCCGGTGATCGCCCCCGGTCGGACCGTCGGCGGGTCCCGGTAGTCGGCCCGGCGGGCCCCGGGGGGGGTAGACCGGTGCCCGACGACACCCCGAACGGGCAACGACGTCGGGGCTACCCGCCCGCTCCCAGGGCGGCGACGAAGCGGTCCAGGCGGGCGGTGACGTGCCGCAGGATGTCGATCGAGCCCACGGCGTCGTCCGGCAGTTCGAGGCCGTGGCCCGCGCCGGGCACCTCCAGGACCTCGTGTCCGCTCGATTCGGCGATCCGGCGGTCCCACACCCGGTCGGCGCCGCCGCCGACCAGGAGGGTCGGGGCCTCGGTGCGGTGGAGGGCCCGGGCGACCGGTTCGAAGGTCAGGACGGGGGTCAGCCAGGCCGCCGCCAGGCCGCGGTCGGCCGCGAGGCCGCAGGCGAAGGAGGCCAGGGACTTGCCGACGAGCAGGCGGCAGGCGCCGCCCTCGGCGTCGACGGCCCGGGCGACCTCCCGCTCCACCCAGGCGATCCGCTCCTGCGGCCCGAAGTCGCCGAAGTCGTCCGGGACTTCCCACCACACTTCCTGGACCGTCCAGCCCTGCTGCTGGAGCACCGAACCGGCGAAGTGGAGCAGCGGCCTGGCCGGCGTGTACCCGACGCCCGGGAGGACGAGGGCGACGCGGTCGGGGGCGCCCTGGAAGCGGGTGGGGATGGCGAGCGGGGAGGGAGTCGGCATGGGCAAAGGCTACGTGCCGACTCGATGATGCGGTGTCAATCACGAACCGATGCCGAGGACTTCGCCCGCCTCCGATCGGGCGGGCAGGCTCCACCGGGCGCACCCAAAATAGTAGCCATGGACATAGTAGCCATGTACTGTATCTGCCGTGAGTTCACCAACCGAGGGCGCGACAGCGGGTTTCCTGGTCTGGCGCCTGTCGACGAAGTGGCGGGTGGCCGTCGACCGGGCGGTCGCACCGCTGGGCCTGACCCACGCCCAGTACGCGGTGATGGCGTCGCTGTACGGCATGTCGCGCTCCGGGCTGCGACCCAGCCAACGCCGGCTCGCCGACCACACGGGACTGGAGGCGCTGTACGTCTCCAAGCTCGCCCGCGCCCTGGAGGCCAACGGGCTCGTCGCCCGCACCCGGGACCCGGACGACCCGCGCGCCGTACAGCTGTCGCTCACCGAACAGGGACGCGAGGTCACCCGGCGCGCGATCACGGTGGTCCAGGGCCTCCTGGACCGGCTGCTGGAGCCGCTCGGCGGCCAGGACAGCCCGCGCGCCCGGCAGTTCACCAGCGAACTGGCCGCCCTGCTCGACGCACCTCTTGATCCGCCCACCGAGAACGACGAGGAGCAACCATGACCACCGCCACCACCGCACAGGCCGCCCCCACCGCAGTCGACGGCCGGGTCATCGCCCTGGCGCACTACGCCGCACGCGCCCTCCTGGAGGGCGTGCTGGACCGGTACCGCGTCACCTTCCACCACAGCGTGACGCTCCGGGTCGTCGCCGTCGCGGGCGGCTCCATCGCCCGGGACGCGCTGGTCCGCGACGTCACCGGCTCACTGAAGGCCGAGGAGTCGGTCGTGCACGGCGTGGTCGAGGAGCTGACGGCGGCACACCTGCTGGAGGCGGAGGAGGCGGAAGAGGCGGAGGACGAGGCGGCAGCGGGAACGTCCCGGCTCCGGCTCACCGACGCCGGCCGCGCGCTGTACGAGCGCACCACCGCCGAGACCGCCGGGATCACCGCCCGTCTCTACGCCGACATCCCGGCCGAGGACCTCGCCGTCGCGGGCCGCGTGCTGGCCCTGGTCACGCAGCGCGCGAATGCGGAACTGGCCGCGGCCCGGGAGGCCTGAGCCCCTCCCCTCCCCTCCCCACCCCGCCCCGCCCCCGGCCGGGCCGGGCTGGGCCGGCCGCCGGCTCCCCCGCACCGATGATCCGACGACGTTCCCGAACACGTTGGAATCCTTCGTATGCAGGGGGAGGATGGCCTCATGATCTTCGTCCTGGTGTTCCTGCTCGCGCTCGTCGCCGCCGTCGTCGGCATCACCCTGCACCTGGTGCTCCGGGAGCGGGCGAGGCGGCTCCACTCGGACAGCGCGGAGGGGATGCTGATCGAACAGCAGCGGACGGTCCAGGCCGCGCGGATGCGGATGGCGTACACGAGTGCGTCCCTCCACCACGGCACCGGCCTGGTGACCGACGAGGTCTACCGCCACCACTCCTGAGGCGCCACCGGGGCCGCGCCCGGGGCCGGACCGGCCGGCTCAGCGGCACAGGGCCGTGTCCACGACGCCCTCCAGCCGCCGGGTCACCTCGTAGTCGGCCGGAACTGTCGTCACCGCGATGGTGACGGCGCGGCCGTCCTCGGTGACGCCGCCCCGGGTCTCGTACCCGGGGATGTCGCCGCCGTGGCCCCAGTAGACCCCGCCGCAGGACAGCGGCCGGCGGAAGATCCCCAGGCCGGAGGCCGTGCCGGTGGTCCCGACCGGGACGGTGGTGCGCATCTGGGCGAGCTGGGCCGGCGGGAGGAGGTGTCCGGCGAGCAGCTCGGAGAAGAACCGGTTGAGGTCGGACTCGGTGGAGATCATCTGCCCGGCCGCCCAGCCCGCCGAGGGGTCCAGCTCCGTGAAGTCCTGCAGCGGGCCGGCGGTGTCCTTGCGGTAGCCCTTGGGGTGGGGCTCCCGGATCGTCCGGTCGCCCACGGCGGGGAAGTAGGTGTGCCGCAGTCCGAGCGGCCGGACGACGCGCCGGTCGATCTCCTCGGCGAGCGGCCGACCGGTGACCCGCTGGACGATCAGGCCGGCCAGCACGTAACCGGTGCTGCTGTAGCCGAACCTCTCCCCGGGGGCGAACTGCTGCTTCTGCCGGAGGGCGATGTCCAGGAGATCGCGCGGCTCGAAGTACCGGTCCCGGAGGGAGGCTTCGTCGATCAGCCCCTCGTAGTCCGGCAACCCGCTGGTGTGCTGCAGGAGTTGGCGTACGGTGATGCGCCGCCCGTCGATGCCGTCACCGCGGACCAGACCGGGGAGGTAGGTGTCGACCAGGGCGTCGAGGTCGACCTTCCCCTCCCCTACCAGCTGCAGCACCACCACGGCGGTGAAGGTCTTGGTGTTGCTGCCGATCCGCACCTGCCCGTCGACCGGCACCCGCGCCCCGGTGGCCAGGTCCGCCACCCCTGCCGTGTAGTGGCGGACACCGCCGTCCCGGCCCCGCACGGTCGCGAGGGCGGCGGGCACGCCGTCCGTGCGCACCAGCGCGTCCAGCCCCTGCTGCACGAGGTTCGGTCGCACGAGGTCCGGCCGCGCGGGGTCCGGCCGGCCGGTGCCGGAGGCGGCGGGTGCCGCCAGGACACCGAGGGCGACCGCGGTCGCGGCCGAGAGGGACAGTGCCATGTGGCGGATCCGCTGGCGCACGGCTCAACTCCTGTGGAATCGCGGGATCGTGGAATCGCGGCCGGGAGGGGGCGAGCACCTCCCCGGCCACGACCGCCAGTCTGGCCGCACGGTTCGCGGACGACCTCCCCCGATCGAGGGACGGCAGGCCTCAGGGCCGGGCGGGACCGCGCAGCGGCAGCGTCCGGCTGTAGACGACGCTCGTGGTCGTACTGCCGAAGCCGGCCAACTCGTCGACCAGGGTCTCCAGGTGCTCCATGGAGGTGGCCGCGACCTTCAGGGTGTAGCAGTCGTCGCCGGTGGTGCGCAGGCACTCCAGGATCTCGCGCCGCTCCGCGAGCAGGCGGCGCAGCGGCTCGTGCCGGTTGCCCGGGTACTTCAGCCGGACGACGGCGAGGACGGGGTAGCCGACCTTCGCGAGGTCCACCGTCGCGTGGTAGCCGCTGATGACGCCCTGCGACTCCAGGTTCCGGACCCGTTCGGTGGTGGCGGACGCGCTGAGGCTCACCCGACGCCCCAGCTCGCTGAGGGAGATGCGGGCCTCGCGCTGCAGCTGCTCGATGATCGCCCAGTCGGTGTCGTCCAGATTCACGGCCATACGGCGAATCTACCGGGAGAACCACGGGAAACCACCCCGTATCGCGGGAGGATCGGGTTCCGGACGCCATGATCACGGGGATAGCCTCGAAGCATGCAACTTGGCGTCAACGTACCGAACTTCGGCCCGGGGACCGATCCCGGCGTGCTGCGCACATGGGCCCGGACCGTGGAGGCGCTCGGCTTCGACCTCCTCATGGTGTCGGACCACGTGGCGGTGACCCCGGACGTGGCCGAGCGGTACCCGGAGCCGTTCCACGAGCCGTTCACCACGCTGTCCTGGCTCGCCGGGATCACCACCGGCCTGCGGCTGGGCACAACCGTGCTCGTCCTGCCCTACCGCAACCCCCTGCTGGTGGCCCGGATGGCCGGCACCCTCGACCGGCTCAGCGGCGGCCGGTTCGTCCTCGGCGTGGGGGTCGGCTGGGCCCGGCAGGAGTTCGACGCGCTCGGCGTGCCGTTCGGCGCGCGCGGCCGGCTGACCGACGAGTACCTGGGCACGCTACGGGAGTCCTGGAAGGAGCAGGGCCTGTCCGTGCCGGTCTGGGTCGGCGGCCACAGCGGGGCGGCGCTGCGCCGCGCGGTCCGGTTCGGCGACGCCTGGCACCCGCTGCGGCTGCCGCTCGCCCGGATGCGGTCGGTGCTGGCCGAGCGCCCGATGCCCGGCTTCGCGCCCCGCATCGCCCTGCGGTTGACCGACGCCCCCGTCGACGACCCCGAGCGGCCGGCCGGCGTCGGCACCGTGGAGCAAGTCCTCGACGACCTGCGGCAGTTGCGTGACCTCGGCGCGCAGAGCGTGGTGTTCGACCCCTATCACGGCGATCCGGAGGAGACGCGCCGGCCGCAGTCGGCGTGGCAGGCTCTCAGCACCGTCGCCACCCACTGGAAGGCAGCCCGTTCGTGATCACCGAAGCCGACGAGACCCTCCTGCGTCGCGCCGTCGCCGTCGCCGCCCGGGCGATCGACCTGGGCGACGCCCCGTACGGCTCCCTGCTGGCCGGACCGGACGGCGGGATCCTCGCCGAGGCCCACAACACCGTACGGCGCGACGACGACATCACGGCGCACCCGGAGCTTAAGCTCGCCCGCTGGGCGGCCCGCGAACTCGCCCCGGACACGGCCGCGCGCACCACGATGTACACCAGCTGCCAGCCGTGCGGGATGTGCCGCGGCGCCATCGTCCGGTCGGGCATCGGCCGGGTCGTGTACGCGCTGTCGACCGACCAACTCGTCGCGCTCAACCCGCAGTCGGGCGCCTGGCCGACGGTGCCCGAGGACGGCCCGGCGCTGTACGAGGAGGCCCGCGCCCCGATCGAGGCGTACTACCGGCCGTAGCGCCGGGAAATGCGGTTGGTCCGACCGCGTCACCGGTCCGACAATCACCGGATGACCGATGACCAGAGCGAGTTCCACCGGCGGCGCGCGGCCCGCACGTCCTGCAAGCGGTTCCTCTCCGGCGACCGCCTCCCCACCATCCGCGAGCGCCTCACCCGACTCGCCGCCCTGGACGGCCTGGACGTCTGCCCCGACTTCTACGGCACCGACGGCCCGGTGCGGCAGCTGGAGGAACGGACGGCGGCCCTGCTCGGCAAAGAGGACGCGGTCTTCTTCCCCACCGGCACCATGGCGCAGCAGGTCGCCCTGCGCCACCACGCGGAGCGCACCGGGAACCCGGCCGTCGCCCTCCACCCGCTCAGCCACATCGAGCGCCATGAGCGGCACGCCCACACCCAGCTCACCGGCCTGCGCGGCCTCTGGCCGACCACCGAGCAGCGCCAGCCCACCCCGGCCGAACTCAGGGCGCTCGGCGAGCCGTTCGGCACCCTGACCGTCGAACTCCCGCTGCGCGACCCGGGCTACCTCCTCTCCACCTGGGAGGAGCTCACCGCGCTCGTCGCCGCGGCCCGCGAGCTCGGCGCCCGGGTGCACTTCGACGGCGCGCGCCTGTGGAACACCACGGTCCACTTCGGCCGGCCGCTCGACGAGATCGCCGCCCTCGCCGACAGCGTCTACGTCTCCTACTACAAGGACCTCGGCGGCATGAGCGGGGCCGCCCTCGCCGGGGACGCCGCCCTCACCGCCTACGCCCGCACCTGGCTGCACCGCTACGGCGGCCGGCTCTTCCAGCAGTGGCCGGCCGCCCTCGCCGCACTCGACGGCCTGGACACCGTCCTGCCCCACCTCGCCGACCACACCCGCCACGCCGCGACCCTCGCCCCGGCCCTGGCCGCACTCCCGGGTGCCCGCCTCCACCCGGCGGTCCCGCCGACCCACGAGTTCCAGCTCTGGCTCCCCCACCCGGCGAAGGCCCTCAACGCCGCCCACCTGACGCTTGCCGAGCAGGAGGGCACCTGGTTCGTCTCCCACTGGGAGGACGCCGCCCCCGGCCTCGCCATGGCTGAGGTCAGCCTCACCGGGCCGGCCCGTGCCTGGACGGCGGCCGAGGTCACCGAAGTCGGCCTGCGCTTCCTGGAACTCGCGGCGAACGGCTGACGGCTGACGGCTGACGGCCGACGGCCGACGGCCGAAAGCACCTGTCGGCGGCCACCCGGAGGGATCCAAACGGTTCGCGACCACCACCCCCTTTGTGTCAGACTGACGATATGAGCGAGATGCACGTGGGGGACCCCGCCGCCGTCCGCAGCCGCGAGCAGCTGGCGGCGCTGATGGCCGACGGGGTGCACCCGAAGTGGGTGATGTTCTGGGGCCACACGGCCCGCAAGGGCGGCGGCACCCGGCAGGAGTGCCTGAGCCAGTGGTGGCCCGGGGAGTTCACCGTCGACGGGGTGACGTACGCGTCCGCCGAGCACTGGATGATGGCCGGCAAGGCCCGGATGTTCGGGGACGAGGCCATCGAGCAGCAGGTGCTGGCCGCCCGCACGCCGGCCGAGGCGAAGAAGCTGGGGCGGCTGGTCGAGCGCTTCGACGACCGGACCTGGGCCGACGGGCGGTTCGAGCTGGTCGTCGCGGGCAACGTGGCGAAGTTCGGGCAGGACGAGGCACTGCGCGAGTACCTGCTGGGCACCGGCAGCCGGGTGCTGGTCGAGGCCAGCCCGGTGGACCGGATCTGGGGCATCGGGCTCGCGGCCGACGACATCCGGGCCCAGCAGCCCGCCGAGTGGCACGGGCTGAACCTGCTGGGCTTCGCGCTGATGGAGGCGCGGGCGCGGCTGGCCGCATGAGCACGGTCGCTCCGCTGCTGGACGGGACGGTGGTGGCTTCGGCCGCCACCACCCTGGTCGTGGCGCCGCGGGTGCTGCGCGCCGGGGCACGGCCGCCGGGCCGCGGGCGCACGATCGGGCCGGAGGCACCGCTGGCGGCCGTCGTCGCGCTGATCCTCCTCAACCAGGTCCTGGTCGCCGTCTACGTGAACCGCGTGCACGGCGGGGACCCGTCCTTCATCGCCCGCTACCTGCCCCCGGGCTGGTTCGACGTCCCCCGGCTCGACGCCCTCGCCGCCCACGTCCCGGCGCCGGAACTGCTGGCCCCGTCCGTGCTGCGGGTCCAGGCCTTCCTCGAACTGCCGCTCGTGCTCCTGGCGTTCGTGTCGGTCGTCCGGCGGCTGGACGGCGCACTGTACGTCCGGCTGGCCCGGTCGCCGCTGCTCCCGCTCGCCGCCGTCTCGTACACCGCGGCGTTCTGCGCCGTCGAGTGGGACCTGCGGAACCCGTACACCGTGGACGACCTCGTCCTGCGGGTGCTCTCGGCCGCCGTCACCCCGCCGCTGATCGCCTGGACGGCCCGGCGCGAACCCGCCTCGGACACTGCCGCACCGGCCCGCGGCAACCCGTTCCTCTTCGCACTCGACCTGTGGGCGTACGGCCAGTTGATGCTGGTGCTGTACGACACCGCGCTGCTCTACAACCTCGCCCGGCTCGGCGACCACCTCCTCCCCGCCGCGGCCGCCACGGCGGTCCTCGTCGCCACCCGCCTCGCCGCGCGTTCCGCGGCCCCGCGGACCGGCCCGCACACCGCCGCCCTCACCGCGACCATCGGCCGGGCGCTCGCCCTCCTCCTCGTCCCCGCCCTCGCGATCCGCTACGCGGAGTCCTTCGGCACGCCCCGACTCGCCGTACTCGCCGGCCTCCTGGTGATCGGGGCGGCCCTTCGACGCGACGCCCCGCGCCTGTTGATGCCCGCCGTCGCCGGTGCGGCGGTCGGCTACCTCATCGCGGTCCTCGTCCCGGGCCCCTACTACGAGGCGACCCTCCTCCGGAGCGCGACCGGCGCACTTCTTGCCGCGACCGCCCTCTGCGCGCTCCTTGACACCACTCGGGCACGACTGGTCGTGCGCTCTTAACTCCCTCGCCACATACCGACGCCAGGATGTCCTGCAGTCAGGGTCTGGATGGACAGGTTGGGGCGATCATGCGCATGCGGCCGACGGCACAATCCGCAGGCCAGCAGCTGGAGGGCGAGCAACAGGCCGCCGAACTCCGCGCAGAGCTGGACGAGTTACTCCGCGCGAGCCGCTACGCGAGTCAGCGCGAACGGCGGCTGAACGAGGCGATCCGGGCGACCCCGGGCCGCCAACGGCCGGAGGGCGAGCTGTTGCGGCAGCTCGCCCAGGCCCGCACCCTCCGTGAGGGGCTGGGGATCCGGTGTCGCCAACTCAGCGACCAGTTGGAGGCGTTGGAGATGCGCCTCAGACACGTACAGCAGGAACCACGGCAGCAGGACCCGGAACAGCAGGACCTGGGACAGCAGGAGCCACGGCACCAGGAACCTCTGCGGCCGGGCCCGCGGCGGCCGGAACCACGACAGCAGCACGGGCGAGCGGAGCCCGCACCCCCGCCGCCGCCCGCCCGTCCCGACATCGGCGCCCTCACCGAGCGGATCACCACCCTCCACCGCTCCGGCGCCCGCACCGAGGCCACGGAGCTGATCGACCAGGCGGCCGCCCGCCTCGCCCCCGCCGACACCGCGCTCCTGGTCGGCATGCTCGCCCGGTACGGCCCGACGGGCGCCTCCCTCCGACTCGCCCGCGGCACGGCCCGGTCCGCCCCCGAACACGCCGTCGCCGTCCTGGCCGAACTGCGCGAACTGGGCCTGGCCGAGGAGGCCGCCGAGCTGTTCCACGCCTTCTGGTCCTACCCCGCCGCCTCCGTCCCCGGGCTCCTCTCCGCACTGGAGCGGGCCGGGCAGAACGCGGACGGCGCGACGCTCCTGTGGGAGTGGGGATCGGCACCGACCGCCGAGCTGACCTCCCTCGCCGCCTGCCTCCAGCAGCACGACCGCCCCGGCGACGTCCGGACCCTGCTGCGCCAGGCCGCCGGCCGCCCCACCGCGGACCTCGCCGCGCTCTCCACCGAGCTGCCGCCCGCCCTCGCCACGGCCCTGCTGCGCGAACTCGCGGCGCTCCGCCCGCCCGTGGAGATCGTCCGCCTGGCGGCCGCGTTGGACAGCGCCGGCAGCCGGGAGCTGTACGGACAGCTGCTGGCCGCCCTGCTCGCCGACGAGGCCCGGCACCGCACCACCCTCGCCGCCCTCCGCGCGGCCGGCCTGCCGACCACCCCGCCCGCGGCCCCCCGCTCCCGCTGGGGACGGCGGTGAGCCCCGTACGGCGGTGAGCCCCGTGGGGCGGTACGCCCCTTCGCCGACGGCGGTGACACGCACCCCGCACAGCAACCCCCGCACACGACAAGGAGCCCCCGCCCGCCCCGAAAGGGCGGACGGGGGCTCCCCGCACGAAGGACCCGGCCCTAGCAGCCGATCAGGCGCGCACCGAGGTACGCCTTGACCTGGTCCAGCGAGACGCGCTCCTGCGACATGGTGTCGCGGTCGCGGACGGTCACCGCGTTGTCCTCAAGGGTGTCGAAGTCGACCGTGACGCAGAACGGCGTACCGATCTCGTCCTGGCGGCGGTAGCGCTTGCCGATCGCGCCGGCGTCGTCGAACTCGACGTTCCAGGCGGTGCGCAGGTCGGCGGCCAGGCCGCGGGCCTTCGGGGAGAGGTCGGCGTTGCGCGACAGCGGCAGGACCGCGACCTTGACCGGGGCCAGGCGCGGGTCGAGCCGCATGCCGACGCGCTTCTCCATGACGCCCTTGGCGTTGGGCGCCTCGTCCTCGAAGTAGGCGTCGATAAGGAAGGCCAGCATGGCGCGGTTGAGGCCGGCCGCCGGCTCGATGACGTACGGGAAGTAGCGCTCGCCGGACTCCTGGTCGAAGTACTTCAGGTCCTGGCCGGACGCCTCGCTGTGCACCCGCAGGTCGTAGTCCGTGCGGTTGGCGACGCCCTCAAGCTCGGAGAACTCGCTGCCACCGAAGTTGAAGCGGTACTCGATGTCCACCGTGCGCTTGGCGTAGTGGGAGAGCTTCTCCTTCGGGTGCTCGAAGAAGCGCATGTTCTCGGTGCGCAGGCCGAGGCCGACGTACCAGTCCCAGCGCTGCTGGAGCCAGTACTCGTGCCACTGCTCGTCCTCGCCCGGCTTGACGAAGAACTCCATCTCCATCTGCTCGAACTCGCGGGTCCGGAAGATGAAGTTGCCGGGGGTGATCTCGTTGCGGAAGCTCTTGCCGGTCTGGGCGATGCCGAACGGCGGCTTCTTGCGCGACGTGGTCTGGACGGCCTTGAAGTTGGTGAAGATGCCCTGGGCGGTCTCGGGGCGCAGGAACGCCAGGCCGCTGGCCTCCTCGGTGACACCGAGGTGGGTCTTCAGCATGCCCGAGAAGTCCTTGGGCTCGGTGAACTGGCCCTTGGTGCCGCAGTCGGGGCAGTTGACGTCCTTGAGGCCGTTCGGCGGCGGGAAGCCGTGCTTGGCCTCGTACTTCTCCTCCAGGTGGTCGGCCCGGTGGCGCTTGTGGCAGGAGAGGCACTCGGTCAGCGGGTCGTTGAAGGTGGCGACGTGGCCGGAGGCCTCCCACACCTCGCGGGCGAGGATCACCGAGGAGTCGAGGCCGACGACGTCCTCGCGGGCCTGGACCATCGCGCGCCACCACTGGCGCTTGATGTTCTCCTTGAGCTCCACACCCAGCGGCCCGTAGTCCCAGGCGGCACGCGTGCCGCCGTAGATCTCGCTGCAGGGGTAGACGAAGCCACGGCGCTTGCTCAGGCTGACGATCGTGTCGATCTTGTCGGCGGCCACAGTGCTCTCTTCAGTACGTACGGCACGGTCAGGGCACGGCTGGTTACGCGTACCCGAATACCTCAGGTTACCGGCCATACGGGTACGTGATTCAAATCGGTATCGTCCGGCCGCCCCCACTCCTCGTCATCTGCCGTTCACCCGTCCGAGTGAGTTGACAATCATTTCCATGTGAGATGAGAATGATTGTCATGATGATCGGACTGCTTCGTCGACGGACCCGCCGTTCCATAGCCATCGCCGCCACCGCACTCACCGCCTCCCTCGCCCTCACCGCCTGCGGAGGCAGCAGCAGCGCCGACAGCGGAAACGGCAAGCTGAAGGTCGTCGCCTCCTTCTACCCGATGGAGTTCCTCGCCCGGCAGATCGGCCAGGAGCACGTCGCGGTCACCGATCTCACCGCCGCCGGCGTCGAGCCGCACGACCTGGAACTCACCGCCAAGCAGGTCGGCACCGTCCAGAAGGCCGACGCGATCCTCTACCTCAAGGGCCTGCAGCCCACCGTCGACCAGGCCGTCGCGCAGTCGTCCGGCAAGCACAAGATCGACGCCACCGCCGCGAGCCCGCTGGTCGACCACCACCTCGACGAAGGCGCGGAGGAGCCCGGGAGCGGCCACAAGCACGAGGGCCCGGCCGGCGACCCGCACATCTGGCTCGACCCGACCCGCTACGCGGCGATCGCCCGGAGCGTCGGCGACGAGTTCGCGAAGGCCGACCCGACCCACGCCGAGGACTACCGCAGGAACACCGACGAACTGGTCACCAAGCTCACCGCACTCGACCAGGAGTTCCAGGACGGGCTGAAGTCCACCGGGACCAGGACCTTCGTCACCAGCCACGCCGCCTTCGGCTACCTCGCCGACCACTACGGCCTCACCCAGGTCGCCATCAACGGCGTCGACCCGGAGTCCGAGCCCACCCCGGCCCGCCTCGCCGCCGTGCAGAAGGCCGCCAAGGACAACGGCGTCACCACGATCTTCTTCGAGACCCTGGTCAGCCCCAAGCTCGCCGACACCGTCGCCAAGGACCTCGGCCTCAAGACCGCCGTCCTGGACCCGCTGGAAGGCGTCAAGGACCCCGCCAAGGACGACTACCTCACCGTCATGAAGCAGAACCTGGCCAACCTCCGGACCGCCCTCGGCGCCACGGCCGGCCAGACCGCCCCCGCCGCGACGCCCACCCCCGACGCCACCACCCCTGCCGCCACCAGCTGACGGGACGGAACACCATGACCCACCCGATACCCCAGGCCGTCCGCCTCCGTGACGCCGTCGCCTCGCGCGGCGGCCGGCCGGTGCTGCGCGGCGTCGACCTCACCGTCCGGCCCGGCGAGGTCGTCGCCCTGCTGGGCGCCAACGGCTCCGGCAAGTCGACCACCGTCAAGACCGTGATCGGCTCCGTCCCCCTGGAGCGCGGCACCCTGGAGCTGTTCGGCACCCCGCACGGCTCCTTCCGCGCCTGGCACCGCATCGGGTACGTCCCGCAGCGCACCACCGCCGCCTCCGGCGTCCCGGCCACCGTGCGCGAGGTGGTCTCCACCGGACGGCTGCCGCAGCACCGCCTGCTGCCGTTCCGCCGCAAGGACCGCGAGGCGGTGGACCGCGCACTGGCCGCCGTCGGCATGCTGGAGCGGGCCGGGGACGGCGTGGCCGACCTGTCCGGCGGCCAGCAGCAGCGGGTCCTGATCGCCCGCGCCCTGGTCGGCTCCCCCGACCTGCTGATCATGGACGAGCCGATGGCCGGGGTGGACGCCGCCAGCCAGCAGGTGCTCGCCGACACCCTGCGCGCCGAGGTCGGCCGCGGCGCCGCCGTCCTCCTCGTCCTGCACGAACTCGGGCCGCTGGAGCCGCTGATCGACCGCGCCGTCGTCCTGCGGGACGGCTGCGTCGCACACGACGGCCCGCCCGTGCCCAACACCGGCCTGCACGCACTGCCCGGCCACGACCACGTCCACCCGCACGCCGACCTGACCCCGCCGAGGCTGCTCGCATGACCGAGATGCTGTCCTACGACTTCATGCAGCGCGCCCTGCTCGCCGCCGTCCTGGTCGGGATCACCGCCCCCGCCGTCGGCATCTACCTGGTGCAGCGCCGCCAGGCCCTGATGGGCGACGGCATGGGCCACGTCGCGATGACCGGCGTCGGCCTCGGCTTCATCTTCCAGACCAGCCCGGTCTGGATGGCCGTCCTGGTCTGCGTGCTCGGCGCCGTCACCATGGAACTCGTCCGCTCCCGCGGCAACCAGCGCGGCGACATCGCCCTCGCCATGCTCTTCTACGGCGGCATGGCCTGCGGCAAGCTGCTCGTCTCGCTCTCCGCCGAAGCCGGCTCCGGCTCGCTGGAGAGCTACCTGTGGGGCTCGATCCTGACCGTCGCCCCCGCCGACCTGGCCGCCATCGCGGTGCTCGGCGCGGTGGTCATCGCCGTCACCGTCGGCCTGCGCCGCCAGCTGTTCGCCATCTGCCAGGACGAGGACTTCGCCCGGGTCACCGGCCTGCCGGTGCGCACCCTCAACCTGCTGCTCGCCGTGATGGCCGCCGTCACCGTCACCGTCGCCATGCGGGTGGTCGGACTGCTGCTGGTCAGCGCCCTGATGGTGGTCCCGGTGGTCGCGGCCCAGCAGCTCACCCGCTCCTTCGCCGCCACCCAGGCCGCCTCGATCGCACTCGGCGTGGTGGTCTCCCTCGCCGGGGTCACCGGCTCCTACGAGCTCGACGTGCCCTCCGGCCCGGCCATCGTGCTGCTTGCCATCGCGGTCTTCGCGGTGTTCAGCGCGCTCGCCGCGCCGCTCGCCCGGCGCCGCCACCGCGGCGACACCGAGCACGGGCCCAAGATCTGCGACGTCCGACTGCCCGCCCAGACACCGGAACGGACTTCCCCCGACACGACCACTCCGGAGGGGCGGGCGGGGCTGGCACAATGATGTGCGAGACGCCCACGACCCCAGGAGGACCCACGGTGACCACCGCAGGCCCGTCGCCGCGCGCCCGATCGACCCGGCAGCGTGCCGCCGTCTCGGCGGCCCTGGACGAGATCGCGGACTTCCGCAGCGCGCAGGAACTCCACGACCTGCTGAAGCACCGCGGGGACTCCGTCGGTCTGACCACGGTCTACCGCACCCTGCAGTCGCTCGCCGACGCCGGTGAGGTGGACGTGCTGCGCACCGCCGACGGCGAGGCCGTCTACCGCCGGTGCAGCAGCGGACACCACCACCACCTGGTCTGCCGGCACTGCGGCGCCACCGTCGAGGTGGAGGGCCCCGCGGTGGAGCGCTGGGCCAGCTCGGTCGCCGTCGAGCACGGCTTCAGCGACATCGCGCACACGCTGGAGATCTTCGGCACCTGCGCGGAGTGCGCCAAGAAGGCCTGAGCCCCGCCGCTCGTCCGCGGCGCGCCGCACGACGGAAAGGACCCACCGGGATCAGCCCGGTGGGTCCTTTCCGTCGTGGCCGCGAACCCGCGGCGGCGCCCCGGCCTCAGTGCCCGGACGGCCGCGGCGCGGGCAGCTCGTTCGGGATCGCCCCGCCGAAGCGCCGGTCGCGCATCGCGTACTGCTCGCAGGCGCGCCACAGGTCGCGGCGGTCGAAGTCCGGCCAGAGCACGTCCTGGAACACGAACTCGGCGTAAGCCGACTGCCAGGGCAGGAAGTTGGAGGTGCGCTGCTCGCCGCTGGGGCGCAGGAAGAGGTCCACGTCCGGCATGTCCGGGTGGTACATGTACTTGGCGAGGGTCTTCTCGTTGACCTTCTTCGGGTCCAGCTTGCCGGCCGCGACGTCGCGGGCGATGCCCTGCGCCGCGTCCGCCAGCTCGGCCCGGCCGCCGTAGTTGACGCACATGTAGAGCGTCACGGCGTCGTTGTCCTTGGTGTGCTCCTCGGCGACCTGGAGCTCCTGGACGACGCTCTTCCACAGCTTGGGCATCCGGCCGGCCCAGCGGATCCGTACGCCCATCTTGCCCATCTCGTCGCGGCGGCGGGCGATGACGTCCCGGTTGAAGTTCATCAGGAACTTCACCTCGTCGGGCGAGCGCTTCCAGTTCTCGGTGGAGAAGGCGTACAGCGAGATGTTCTTGACCCCGAGCTCGATGGCGCCGGCGAGGACGTCCAGCACGACGGACTCGCCGACCTTGTGGCCCTCGGTGCGGGGCAGCCCGCGCTCCTTGGCCCAGCGGCCGTTGCCGTCCATCACGATGGCGACGTGCTCGGGCACCAGCTCGCCGGGGATCTTCGGGGGCTGTGCACCGCTGGGGTGCGGGGTCGGAGGCGCGTACGCCCGCTGCTTGCCGCCGCCGAAGAGCCGTCGCGCTGCCATGTGCTCACTTCTCCACGTATCTCATCGAGCGGATGCCCCGCTCCAGGTGCCACTGCAGATAGGCCGCGACCAGGCCGCTGCCCTCCCGCCAGTACCGCGGCTCGCAGGCGTCGGCCGTCTGCCAGTCCCCTGACAGCAGCGCCCCGAGCAGTACCAGTGTCTCAGGGGAGGGTACGGCACATCCGGGCACTCGGCAGTCCGCGCAGAGCACCCCGCCCGCCGGGAGCGAGAAGAAACGGTTCGGCCCCTCCAGGCCGCACTTGGCGCAGTCCGTGAAGCTCGCGCCGTACCCGTTCACCGCGAGCGAGCGCAGCAGGAAGGCGTCCAGCACCAGGTGCGACTCGTGGCTCCCCGCCGCCAGCGTCCGCAGCCCGCCCACCAGCAGCAGGTACTGCTGGACGGCGGGCTCACCCTCGTTCTCGGCGAAGCGCTCGGCCGTCTCCAGCATCGCGGTGCCGGCGGTGTAGCGGCCGTAGTCCGTGACGATCGAACCGCCGTACGGCGCGATGGTCTCCACCTGGGTGCACAGCGGCAACCCGCGGCCGACCAGCTCACTCCCCCGACTGAAGAACTGCACGTCCACGTGCGAGAACGGCTCCAGACGGGCACCGAACTTGGACTTCGTCTTCCGCACCCCGCGCGCCACCGCCCGCACCTTGCCGTGCTGGCGGGTCAGCAGGGTGATGATCCGATCGGCCTCGCCGAGCTTCTGCGCCCGCAACACGACGCCGTCGTCCCGGAAAAGACTCATGCCGACCATTCTCCCCCAGCCGCCGACAACGCCGGACAGCCGTGTTGCCCGCACCGGGGCCGTGGGGGAGGACCACTTCGGTGCGGGTCACGGCGGGCCCGGAGGGGGTCGGGCCCGTTTGTGGGGGATTCGGGATGGTCGACGGGTGGTCCACAGGGTGACGACAAGGAGAGGAACGACAGGGTGACGACGGACAGGGGACGACGGGGGTGACGACGGGGCCACGGCCTGCTGCGCGTCCGGGCCGACCGCCCCACCGCGCCCCGGCCTGCCGTGTGCCGGAACTCGACCACGTGTACGGCGCCCGGACCGGCCGCGCGCCCCGAACGACTACTTGTACGGCGCCCTGGTCGCCGCCTCCAGCAACGCCCCGACCCGCGCCTGCGCCAGGTCCAGGCAGCGCCCGACCGCGGCCAGCGCCTCGCGCTCCTGCGGCAGGTAGCGCCCGTCGGCCAGGGCGATCGCCGCGCCCTGCAGCAGCAGCCGCTCGCGGCCCTGGTGGGCCAGGTGCGGGGTGAGCGGTTCGAGCACCGCGTGCAGCTCCACGGCCAGGCCGCCGGACATCCCGTGGGCGTCGTGGAGCTCGCCGCCGAGCCCGGAGAGCGCGGCGAGCGCGGCCAGCACCTGGGCCTCGCCGCAGTCCTCGAATCCGGCTTCGCGCACCGCCGCGCAGGCCGCCTCGCGGGCCGCCCTGTGGGCGGTGCCACCGGCCGCGAGCAGGGCCAGCGCCACGGTGTACTGGGCGTCGCGCAGCATCGCGCCGAGGCGCACGCAGGTCGGCTGCTCCAGACTCTCGACGCCGTACCGGCCGTGGCAGCTGGTGCACTGCACGCTGCCGATCACCGGTCCGAGCGGGAGCACCGGGGTGCCCAGCAACCGCAGCCACCGCCGGCCGTGCTGCCGACGGTAGTTGCGGTCCCCGCCGCAGCCCGGGCAGAAGAAGTCACCGAGAACGTCAGTCCGCCACCGCGGGCGAACACCCCACAACCTGGTCACGGCGCCACTCCCCAGACATGGCAGGCGGCCTGCTCGACGATGGGCAGGTCACGCGACCGGACACCGAGCCGTCCCACCGACCCGGCTTTCCGGTGGATCGATGTTGCCACGGTTACCGGCACGTGTCAGTACCTCGAACGGCTTCCGGTCCCAAAAAATGTGGCGCAGGCCACAATCGGCCGCCGACACGGCGAAGGGCCGCCCGCAGGACGGCCCTTCGCACACCACCCGTACGAACTACCCCCGCTGCGAGCGGTTGACGGCGCTGATCATCGCCTTCAGCGAGGCCAGCACCGTGTTGCCGTCGATGCCCACGCCCCACAGCACCTTGCCGTCCACCGCGCACTCGACGTACGCGGCCGCCTGGGCGTCGCCGCCCTCGCTCAGCGCGTGCTCGGCGTAGTCCAGGACGCGCACGTCGAAGCCGATCCGGGCCAGCGCGTCCCCGAAGGCCGACACCGGGCCGTTGCCGGTACCGCTCAGCGCCACCGGCACGCCGTCCACCAGCGCCTCGGCTGTCAGCGCGTCCCGGCCGTCCTCGGTGGTCAGGGTGCGCGAGCCGCTCAGCGACAGCCGGCCCCACGGGTTGCCGGTGGTCGGCAGGTACTCGTCCTCGAAGACCCGCCAGATCTCCGCCGGGGTGACCTCGCCGCCCTCGGCGTCGGTCTTCGCCTGGATGATCCGGGAGAACTCGATCTGCATCCGGCGCGGCAGGTCCAGCTTGTGGTCGTTCTTCAGGACGTACGCCACACCGCCCTTGCCGGACTGGCTGTTGACCCGGATGACCGCCTCGTAGGTGCGGCCGACGTCCTTCGGGTCGATCGGCAGGTACGGCACGCCCCAGGTGTGCTCCTCCACCGGCACGCCCGCCGCCTTCGCGTCCGCCTCCAGGGCGTCGAAGCCCTTCTTGATGGCGTCCTGGTGCGAGCCCGAGAAGGAGGTGTACACCAGGTCGCCGGCGTACGGGTGGCGCGGGTGCACCTCCATCTGGTTGCAGTACTCGGCGGTGCGGCGCACCTCGTCGATGTCGGAGAAGTCGATCTGCGGGTCGACGCCCTGCGAGAACAGGTTCATCCCCAGCGTCACCAGGTCGACGTTGCCGGTCCGCTCGCCCTGCCCGAACAGGCAGCCCTCGATGCGGTCGGCGCCCGCCATGTAGGCCAGCTCGGCGGAGGCGACGGCGGTGCCGCGGTCGTTGTGCGGGTGCACCGACAGACAGACGAACTCGCGGCGCGACAGGTTGCGCGACATCCACTCGAACTGGTCGGCCTGGACGTTCGGGGTGGCCCGCTCGATGGTGGCCGGCAGGTTCAGGATGATCTCGCGCCCCTCGCCCGGCTGCCAGACGTCCATGACCGCCTCGCAGACCTCCAGCGCGAAGTCCAGCTCGGTGTCGACGAAGATCTCCGGCGAGTACTGGTAGCCGAAGACGGTGTCCTCGCCCAGCAGCTTCTCCGCGTACTCCATCACCAGCCGGGTGCCCTCGGTGGCGATCGCCTTGGTGGCGGCCTTGTCGTTGCGGAACACCACCCGGCGGAACAGCGGCGCGGTCGCGTTGTACAGGTGGACGGTCGCGCGCGGCGCGCCGACCAGCGACTCGACGGTCTTCTCGATCAGCTCCTCGCGGGCCTGCGTCAGCACCGAGATGGTGACGTCCTCCGGGATCGCCCCCTCCTCGATCAGCGACCGTACGAAGGCGTGGTCGGTGGCGCCGGAGGAGGGGAAGCCGACCTCGATCTCCTTGTAGCCCATCGCGACCAGCAGGTCGAACATCTTGCGCTTGCGGGCCGGGGACATCGGGTCGATCAGCGCCTGGTTGCCGTCCCGCAGGTCGGTCGAGAGCCAGCGCGGCGCCTTGGTGATCACGGCGTCCGGCCAGGTGCGGTCCGGCAGGTCCACGGTGCCGAACGGCAGGTAGCGCCCGTACCGCATGCCGGACGGCTGCTGGCGCACCGAGGCGGCGGTGATCGGGGTGGGCCGGTCGACGAAGGCGCGAGCGGCGGGGATGGACGCGGCGGAGGTCTGCTCGGTCATGGAGGTGACTCTCGGCTTCCTGTGGATGCGTGGGTGCGGGCGGTCGGGATCAACACCGACTGGCCGGCCTCTGCTGCCGCTCGCGACCCGCCGTTGGATCGCCGATTGCGCGCACAGCTCGTTCCCCGCGGCGAGGGAGCCGGCCCCTGTGGACTACAGGCCCTCGACGCGGCAGCTAAGAAGAAGCAGCCCGTTGCGCATGATGGAACCCAGCGTAACCCAGCGCCGCGCGCCCCCGAAGTGATCCGGGCTTCCGTTCCACCCCTTGAGACGCCGACCGGTCATGTCAAGAGTGGTGACAACCGGTCATGCAGGCCTCACCCTGGGCCACATGACTGCAGCAGTACCGATCTGCACGATCGTCCCGCCGTACGTCCTCGACCGCCTCGCCGAGGCCGGTCACGAAGCCGCCGTCCACTCCCTCGCGCTCGACGCCGCGCACCGCGCGGCCCGCCTCTCCCCGCCCCGGCCCACCGGCGGAGCCCCCGGCCTCAACCGGGTGATCTCCGACGCCGCCCACAGCCAGCGACTGCCCGGCCGCACCGCCAGAACCGAGGGCCAGGCGGCCGTCTCCGACGCCTCCGTCAACCACGCCTACGACGGCCTCGGCGCCACCTTCGCGCTCTACGCCGACGCCTTCGGCCGGCACTCCATCGACGACCACGACCTGCGGCTGGACGCCACCGTCCACTACGGCCGCAAGTACGACAACGCCTTCTGGAACGGCCACCAGATGGTCTTCGGCGACGGCGACGGCGAGATCTTCGGCGACTTCACCGCCTGCATCGACGTCATCGGCCACGAACTCACCCACGGCGTCACCCAGTTCACCGCCGGACTGGACTACCAGGACCAGCCCGGCGCGCTCAACGAGTCGGTCTCCGACGTCTTCGGCTCGCTCGTCAAGCAGTACGCGCTGCGCCAGAGCGCCGCCGACGCCGACTGGCTGATCGGCGCCGGACTGCTGGCCCCCGGCATCCAGGGCGTCGCGCTGCGCTCGATGAAGGCGCCCGGCACCGCCTACGACGACCCCCGGCTCGGCAAGGACCCGCAGCCCGCGCACATGCGGGACTACGTGGACACCGCCGAGGACAACGGCGGCGTGCACATCAACTCCGGCATCCCCAACCACGCGTTCTACCTGCTCGCCACCGCGCTCGGCGGCTCGGCCTGGGAGCGCGCCGGGCGGATCTGGTACGACGCGCTGACCGGGCGCACGCTGCCCGCCGACGCCGACTTCACCGCCTTCGCGCGGGCCACCGTGGCCGCCGCCAAGGCCCGCTACCCCGACCAGTCCTCGGTCGCGGACACCGTCACGGCCTCCTGGGCACAGGTCGGGGTCAGCCCGGGGTGACCCGCCGGCGGGAGTCCGGGCGCGGGCGCCGGACGACGCGAGAGTGGTTGAGACCGGGTTGAGGTGCGCTTAAGGTCACGGTCCGGGAAAAGTGCCGCAAAAGCCTTCCCTGGGTAGCACCATGGACACCATGCGTATCCAGGTGACCCGGACCGGCGGCTTCGCCGGAATCGTCCGCCACGCGGAGCTCGACACCGCCGAGCGCACGGACGCCCCGCACGTCCACGCCCTCGCCCGCGAGGCCGTCGCGGGCGGGCTGCGCGCCCCCTCGTACGGGGTGCCGGACGGTTTCCACTACGAGATCACCGTCGACAACCGGACGGTGTACTGCGCCGACCCCAAGCTCACCGACTCGCAGCGGGAGCTGGTGTCGCTGGTGCTGCGCGAGGGCGCGTGACGCCACCCCCCGGCTCCCGGGTGCACAACTCCTCGGCGCCGCGGCCCTGCTGACGCCGGGCCCGGCCGGGTGCGACGAGGGCCCGTCCGGACGCAACGGCGTCCGGACGGGCCCAGGGCGTCCCCGCGGGCTCGAACTCCCCTGTCAGAAGCCGAGCTTGCGCAGCTGCTTCGGGTCGCGCTGCCAGTCCTTGGCGACCTTGACGTGCAGGTCGAGGTAGACCGGCGTGCCGAGCAGCGCCTCGATGTGCTTGCGGGCGGTCGTGCCGACGTGCTTGAGCCGCGAGCCCTTGGCGCCGATCACGATCGCCTTCTGGCTCTGCCGCTCGATGTAGACGTTGGCGTGGATGTCCAGCAGCGGACGGTCCGCCGGGCGGCCCTCGCGCGGGAGCATCTCCTCGACCACGACGGCCAGCGAGTGCGGCAGCTCGTCCCGCACGCCTTCGAGCGCGGCCTCGCGGATCAGCTCGGCGACCATGATCTGCTCGGGCTCGTCGGTGAGGTCGCCGTCCGGGTAGAGCTGGTCGCCCTCCGGCAGCAGCTTGGTGAGGAGGTCGGCGACCAGTTCCACCTGCTTGTCGCCGACCGCGGAGACCGGGATGATCTCGGCCCACTCGAAGCCCAGCTCGATGCCGAGCTGGTGGATGGCGATCAGCTGCTCGGCCAGGCGCTTGGAGTCGACCAGGTCGGTCTTGGTGACGATGGCGACCTTCGGGGTCTTCTTGATCCCGGCGATCTCCTTGGCGATGAACTTGTCGCCGGGGCCGATCTTCTGGTCGGCGGGCAGGCAGAAACCGATCACGTCGACTTCCGCCCAGGTCGTGCGGACCAGGTCGTTGAGGCGCTCGCCGAGCAGGGTGCGCGGCTTGTGCAGACCGGGGGTGTCGACCAGCACGAGCTGGGCGTCGGGGCGGTGCACGATGCCGCGCACGGTGTGCCGGGTGGTCTGCGGGCGGTCGGAGGTGATCGCGACCTTCGTCCCCACCAGGGCGTTGGTCAGGGTCGACTTGCCCGCGTTGGGCCGGCCGACGAAGCACGCGAACCCGGAGCGGTACGAGGAGGAAGGGGCATTCATGGGCTCCATTCTCCCTGATCAACGGAGCCCCGCCGTCCGGGGTCACCCCCGGGGGGTCAGCCCTTCTTTCCGCCCTTGCCGTTTTCCGGGATCAACGAGACCACCACCAGCACCAACAGGAAGCCCAGCGAGCCGAACAACCAGGCCGCCGAACCGGTCTCCTGCCACTTCCCGAGCCCCATCACGAACAGCAGCAGCCCGGCGAAGAACGCCACCGCCCCCATGCCCCAGCCCCCTCACCGAGTCCACTCCCCCGGTGAGATTATCTGCAGAACCCATGGGGGCAACCGCGCCGGGCCACCCCACCCGGGAACGGCCGCCCCGAGGCCCTTGCGGCCCCTTGCGGCCCCTCGGAGCGCCTCAGCGCGCCTCGGCCGCCACCCGCAGCACGCCGTCCGGACCGGCCAGCAGCACCGGCGTCCCGGCCCCGCCCAGGTCCCGCACGGCCGCCAGATCGGCCTCGGCCGGCTGCTCCGCCTCGCTCACCACGGCCGCCGCCTCCAGCGACTTGGCGCCGCTGGCCACCGCCATCGCCACCGCCGTCTGCAGCGCGCTCAGCCGCAGCGACTCCAGGGCGACCGTCCCGGCCACGTAGGTGCGACCGGTCTCGTCACGCACCGCGGCCCCCTCGGGGACGCCGTTGCGGGCGCGGGCCGAGCGGGCCAGGGTGATGATCTTCTTGTCTTCGGGATCGAGCTCGACGATGTCACTCATGCCGCCGAGCATAGGCACCGCTCCCGCGTCAGTGGCCGACCGGGTGGGTGCGGCCCGGGTTCGGGTTCATGACCTTGACGAAGGTCTTCGGGCCGGACGGCATCGGCACCTCGCGCTCGGCGCGCTCACGCCAGTACGGGTTGTCGTGCGGCAGGTGGCTGCTCACCCGTCCGTACATCCCGAAGGTCGTCAGGACGACCCCGAAGATGAACGCGAACAGCACGTTCGACATCCGGAAGTTGAGGATGTTGGCGTCCGGCCGCCCGAGCACCGTCAGGCCGTAGAAGCCGGACAGCACGAACAGCACGCCCACCACCATGTTCAGGTTCGCGGCGAAGTTCCCGCCGATCACCGCCCCGACCACCAGGATCGCGCCCGCCACGATGGACAGGACGGCCAGCGCGCCGTTGGTCGACAGCCCCACGATCTGGTCACCCCTGGTGTCGAGGAACCCCGGGTGGTCGGCGAGCCCCAGGGCCCCGAACACGATCAGGAAGATCCCCCCGAGCCCCGCCCCGATCCGCCAGACCGTGACGAGCTTGTGGTCGACGGGCAGTTCGTCTTGCAGCTTCATGGCGACCTCCAGAGCTCAGCCACGGCCTAGCTGTAGGGGTTGGTCCCCTGCATGTGCGGCGTCTCGTGCATGTAGAGCGAGCCGCACTGCTGGCAGCAGCGCAACCCGGTGCCCCACTCCTGCTCGGGCCGCGTCTCTGCGTCGTCGGGCATGGTCCGGCCGCAGAGCGCCGTCGACAGGTCCTCGTCCCGCACCACGTGCCAGGACTTGACTCCGCCGGCCGCCCCCTGCGGGCCGTACTCCGCGCGAAGTTTGTGCGTCATGCCCTCCATGGTCGCTCGGCGACCGTCCCGCCGCTACTCGCCCGCCGGTACCCCGGGTTCGTCGGTGGCGCGGACCGGGGAGGCGACCATCGAGCCGATCCGGTTGCGGCGGCCGGCCGAGGACTCGGCGGTCAGCAGGATGCCGGTCAGGCCGCCGTCGACCGGGTCCGGCAGCGGGATCTCGCAGGCCGAGCCGGGGATCGGCACCCGGCCGAGGTGCTTGGCCAGCAGGCCGCCGACGGTCTCGACGTCCTCGTCCTCCAGCTCGATGCCGAACAGCTCGCCCAGGTCCTCCACCAGCAGGCGGGCGGTGATCCGGTACGAGCCGTCGCCGAGGTCCTCGATCGGTGCGATCTCCCGGTCGTACTCGTCGGTGATCTCGCCGACGATCTCCTCCAGGATGTCCTCGATGGTGACGAGGCCCGCCGTGCCGCCGTACTCGTCGATCACGATCGCCACGTGCGAGCGGCGCTGCTGCATCTCGCGCAGCAGGTCGCCGGCCGGCTTGGAGTCGGGGACGAAGACGGCCGGGCGCATCACCGCGCCGACCTCCTCGGCCTCGGCCTCCCGGTTGATGTGGGTGCGCCGCACCAGGTCCTTGAGGTAGACGATGCCGACCACGTCGTCCTCGTTGTCGCCGACCACCGGGATCCGCGAGAAGCCCGAACGCAGCGCCAGGGTGAGCGCCTGCCGGACGGTCTTGTGCCGCTCGATCATCACCAGGTCGGTGCGCGGCACCATCACCTCGCGCACGATGGTGTCGCCCAGTTCGAAGACCGAGTGCACCATCCGGCGCTCCTCGTCCTCGATCAGGTCGTCCTTCTCGGCGAGGTCCACCAGGGCCCGCAGTTCCGCCTCGGAGGCGAACGGCCCCTCGCGGTAGCCCTTGCCCGGGGTGAGCGCGTTGCCGAGCAGGATCAGCAGCCGCGGGATCGGGCCGAGCACGGCGGCCAGCGGCAGCAGCACGAAGGAGGAGGCGGTCGCCGTGGTGAGCGGGTGCTGGCGGCCGATCGTGCGCGGAGAGACCCCCATCGCGACGAAGGACACCAGCACCATCACGCCGAACGCCAGCAGCACGGCCTGCCAGGTCGGCGTGACGTTGCGCACGCACACCACGGTGACCAGGACGGCCGCCGCCATCTCGCTGGCGACCCGGATCAGGGTCGCCAGGTTGAGGTAGCGGATCGGGTCGGAGGCGAGGGTCAGCAGGCGTGCCGAGCCGCGCCGGCCGACCCGCACCGCCTCCTCCGCCCGGAACCGGGAGACCCGGGAGATGCCCGCCTCGGCGCACGCGGCCAGCCAGCCGAGCACGACGAGCAGCACGGCACCCAGGATGAAGCTCGTACTCTCACCACTCACAGGGGTTCGGGCTCCGCGCTCAGTGGGTGGTGGGGGCCGGGGAGATGCCGCCGAGGCCGCGGCCCGCCCGCCAGTCGTCCAGGATGCGCTTCTGGAGGGCGAACATCTCCTCCTCCTCGTCGGGCTCCTCGTGGTCGTAGCCGAGGACGTGCAGCACGCCGTGGACGGTGAGCAGCTGCAGCTCCTCGTCCATCGAGTGCTTCGAGGGGGCGGCCTTGCCCTGCTGCTCGGCGACCTCGGGGCAGAGCACGATGTCGCCGAGCAGGCCCTGCGGAAGCTCCTCGCCCTCCTTGCCGGGACGCAGCTCGTCCATCGGGAAGGACATCACGTCGGTGGGTCCGGGGAGGTCCATCCACTGGATGTGCAGCTCCTCCATCGCCGCACCGTCCACCAGGATCACGGACAGTTCGGACTGCGGGTGGATCCGCATCTTGTCCAGTGCGAAGCGGGCGACGTCGAGGATGGCTTCCTCATCGGCGTCCCAACCGGACTCGTTGGCGATGTCGATCGACATGACGGGCTGTGTGCTCAGCTTTCGGTGCGATGGGACTGTCGGGGTGCTCGGGGCGCCGTGGCCTTGCCCGGGCGCCGCTGGGCGGGCTTGCGGGGAGCGGTACCGCTCTCCTCGGCCTCCTGGCGGGCGTCCCAGCGCTCGTAGGCGTCCACGATCCGGCCGACCAGCTTGTGGCGGACCACGTCGGTGCTGGTGAGGACGGAGAAGTGGATGTCGGGCACGTCGGCCAGGATCTCCTGGACGACCTTGAGCCCGCTCCTGGTGCCGCCCGGGAGGTCGATCTGGCTGGTGTCGCCGGTGACGACCACCCGGGAGTTGAACCCGAGGCGGGTGAGGAACATCTTCATCTGCTCGGGCGAGGTGTTCTGGGCCTCGTCGAGGATGATGAAGGCGTCGTTGAGGGTGCGGCCGCGCATGTACGCCAGCGGCGCGACCTCGATGGTGCCGGCCGCCATCAGGCGCGGGATGGAGTCCGGGTCCATCATGTCGTGCAGCGCGTCGTACAGCGGGCGCAGGTACGGGTCGATCTTCTCGTAGAGGGTGCCGGGCAGGAAGCCCAGCCGCTCCCCCGCCTCGACCGCCGGGCGGGTCAGGATGATCCGGTTGACCTCCTTGGCCTGCAGGGCCTGCACGGCCTTGGCCATCGCCAGGTAGGTCTTGCCGGTGCCGGCCGGGCCGAGGCCGAAGACGATCGTGTGCCTGTCGATCGCCTCGACGTAGCGCTGCTGGTTGAGGGTCTTGGGGCGGATCGTACGACCGCGGTTGGACAGGATGTTCGCGGTGAACACCTGGGACGGCGCCGGGCTGTCCGGGTCCTGCTCCTGGCCGCGGAGCATGGCGATGGAGCGCTCCACGGAGTCCTCCGTCAAGGGCTGGCCGGTGCGCAGCACCAGCATCATCTCGTTGAAGAGCTTCTGGACGAGGGCCACCTCGGCGCGTTCCCCGGTGGCGGTCACCTCGTTGCCGCGGACGTGGATGTCGGCGGCGGGGAAGCCGTGCTCGATCACGCGCAGCAGCGAGTCCGCCGTGCCGAGCAGGGTGACCATCGGGTGCTTCTCGGGGATGACGATCCGGGCGCTGACACGGCCGTCGTCGGCCGGTTCGGGGCGCGACTGTCCGTTGGTACGGGTCTGCGATGTGTCACTCATAGGTCGGCGCTGGGGCCTGCCTCATCCCATCCGTGGTGTCGTGTGCCGCTCGGTGTCTCCGGGGCACCAGGGTACGCCGCGGGCGTGATCGCTGCGGCGGGCGGCGGGGCCGCACCCGTCGATGCTGCGGCAGTTCGCGGGACGGCGCGAGCCCTTTTTCCGCGGCTGCCCGGCGCGGGCCCGTCCACGACCGGCGCGGGCGCCTTCCCTGCCGGCGCCGGAGGGTCCACGACCGGCGCCGGAGGGCGCAGGAGGGGCGCCGGAGGGTCCACCGCCGGCGGCGGGGTCCACGGCCGGCGCGGGCGGGTTCACGGCTGACGGCGGGCGGGGACGGGCACCCGGGCGAGGTCGGCGGCCAGCACCAGCTCCCCGTCGAAGTGCTTGCGGGCGTCGGCCAGGTGCTGGCCGAGGTCCGGGTAGCGCTGGGAGAAGTGGGTCAGCACCAGGGTGCGCGCGCCGGCCTCGGCGGCGACCTTGGCGGCCTGCCCGGCGGTGAGGTGGCCGTGCTCCTCGGCGAGGCGGGCGTCGGCGTCGCTGAAGGTGGCCTCCACGACCAGCAGGTCGGTGCCCTCCGCGAGGGCGTGCACGCCCTCGCAGAGCCGGGTGTCCATCACGAAGGCGAACTTCTGGCCCGGCCGGGGCTCGCTGACCTCGTCCAGAGTCACCCGCCGGCCGTCCACCTCGACCGCGCCCTCGTGCTGCAGCCGACCCACCGCCGGACCGTGGACGCCCAGGGCGGCGAGCCGTTCGGGCACCAGGCGGCGGCCGTCCGGCTCGGACAGCCGGTACCCGAAGGACTCCACCGGGTGGTCCAGCCGCACGGCGTCCAGCGCGAAGCGGGCGCCGGGCGCGGGCAGCGGGCCCGGCTCGTCGATCGGCCGGGGCCGCAGCACCGCGGTCTCGTGGTACGCGGTGGCGTGCCGCAGCCGCTCGAAGTAGACCTCGCCGGACGCCGGGAAGTAGACGTCCACCGGGTGCGGGACGCGGTCCAGGTTGATCCGCTGGATCACCCCCGCGAGGCCCAGGCAGTGGTCACCGTGGAAGTGGGTGACGGCGATCCGGGTGATCTGGGTGGCCGTGACCCCGGCGTGCAGCATCTGGCGCTGGGTGCCCTCGCCGGGGTCGAACAGCAGCCCCTCGCCGTCCCAGCGCAGCAGGTAGCCGTTGTGGTTGCGGTGCCGGGTGGGCACCTGGCTGGCGGTGCCGAGGACGACGAGTTCGCGCTGGGACACCTGGGATCAGACCATGCTCTCGGTCATCCGCGTGCCGCCGAGCACGTGGACGTGGGCGTGGAAGACGGTCTGCCCGGCGCCCGCACCGGTGTTGAAGATCAGTCGGTAGTCCGTGATGCCCTCGTCCTCGGCCACCCGGCCCGCCTCCGCGAGCAGTTCGCCGGCGATCTCCGGCTCGGCGGCGGCCAGCGCGGCGGCGTTCGGGTAGTGGACGTGCGGGATGACCAGGACGTGCACGGGGGCCTTGGGGGCGATGTCGCGGAAGGCGAGGGTGCGCTCGGTCTTGCGCACCACGGTCGCCGGGATCTCGCCCGCCACGATCTTGCAGAACAGGCAGTCGGGCTGCGGCTCGCCGGCCATCGGCTACTCCTCGGGATCGGTACGTCGGGTGGTGGGGCCGTACGGGCGCAGCCTAGCCGAGCCCGGCCACGGCCTGCCGGTACTCCTGCAGGTGCTTCCAGCGCACCGCGCGCATGCCGACGATGTCGCCGTCGTCCAGGTCGAAGTCCTCGGAGATGAGCGCCACCGCGAGGAAGACGAAGCCGAGCAGCCAGCGCCTGGTGAGCCGCCAGGTGTTGGGCCGCATCACGCGCTTGGTGCGCACCAGCCGCATCGCCAGGACCGCCTTGCCGACGCTGAAGCCGGTGAGCCGGGCGAGCACCACCTGGTTGAGGAAGGACACGCCGAGGCCGACGACGAGCAGCGCCACGAAGTAGGGCACGGCCGGGCCGCCGCTCTGGACGGCGTGGCCGGCCACGTGCCGGACCTTCGGGCGGCTCGCGGCGTTGGCGGCGACGAAGCCGAGGCCGACGGCGAGGAAGAAGTCGAGCACGATCGCCAGGAAGCGCCGGCCGCCGCCCGCCTCCTTGGGGCACGGCGGCAGCGCCGCCGACCGCTGCGACTGCTGCGGCTGCTGCGGGTAGGGGTTGGGGTAGGGATCGGGCTGCCCGTACGGCTGCGCCGGCGGCTGCTGGCCGTACTGCTGCTGCCCGTACGGCTGCTGCGGCGGCTGCGGGTGCCCCTGCGGTGCGTACCCCTGCGGCGGGTACGGCTGCGGTTGCTGCTGGTAGGGCGGGTACGGCTGCGGCTGCGGCGGTCCGTAAGGGTTCTGGTCGTACTGCGGCGGCGGGTAGCCCTGCGCCATGGTGGTTCCCCCGAAAGCTGTGGATCAAGAAACAGCCCCGCATCCTACCCACGCCCCGGAGCGGGAAGTCGGCTCTTGCGACTTCCCGCTCCGGCCGCGCCCACCGAAAGCGCGCCCGCGCCCGGACCGGAGGGCCGCCCCGGCGCTACCGCCAGGGCAGCGGCGGCGCCGTGCGGGCCGGGCTCCCGGCGAGCGCGGCCAGGGCGATCCGGACGCCCTCGGCGAGCTGCGGGTCCTCGCCGGCCGCCCAGTGGTGCGGGGCGATCGGCACCTCGACGTCCGGGTCGACGCCGTGGTTCTCCACGCCCCAGCCGTAGTTCTCCAGCCAGAACGCGTACTTGGGCTGGGTGACCAGGGTGCCGTCGACGAGCCGGTAGCGGCTGTCGATGCCGATCACCCCACCCCAGGTGCGGGTGCCGACGACCGGGCCGATCCCGAGCGCCTGGATGGCGGCGTTGACGATGTCGCCGTCCGAGCCGGAGTCCTGGTCGGCGAGCGCGACGACCGGCCCGCGCGGGGCGTCGCCCGGGTACGGCACCGGGCTGTCGGTGTCCCGGCTGACGTTCCAGCCGACGATCCGGCGGGCGAGCTTCTCGATCACCAGCTGCGAGGTGTGGCCGCCGCGGTTCTCCCGGATGTCGACGATCACGCCCTCCCTGGCCATCTCCGAGCGCAGGTCGCGGTGGATCTGGGCCCAGCCGGTGGTCTGCATGTCGGGAACGTGCAGGTAGCCGAGCCGGCCGTCGGACAGTTCGCGCACGGCGGCCCTCCGGCCGGCCACCCAGTCGTGGTAGCGCAGCGCCTCGTCGTCGGCGAGCGGGACGACCACCGGGTGGCGCCGGTCGGTGCCGTCCTTGCCGGCCACGGTCAGTTCCACCGGCTGCCCGGCGGTGCCGGCCAGCAGCGGGGCGGGGCCGGTGACCGGGTCCACCGGGCGGCCGTTGACCGCCAGGACCGCGTCGCCCGGGCGGATCGCCGCGCCGGGCGCGGCCAGCGGCGAGCGGGCCCGCGGGTCGGAGGACTCGCCGGGCAGGATCCGGGCGATCCGCCACTGCTCGCCGTCCTTCACGAGGTCCGCGCCGAGCAGGCCCTGGCGCCGGGCGGGCTCGGTGTGCGAACCGTAGGGCACCACGTAGGCGTGCGAGGTGCCGAGTTCGCCGTGCACCTCCCAGAGCAGGTCGACCAGGTCGTCGTGCGAGCCGACCCGCTCCACCAGCGGCCGGTAGCGCTCCAGCACGCCGGCCCAGTCCACGCCGGCGAGGTCGGGGCGCCAGAAGTTGTCCCGCATCAGCCGGCCGTTCTCGGCGAACATCTGGCGCCACTCGGCGGCCGGGTCGACGGTGACGCGCAGCCGCGCGAGGTCCACGGCGGTCTCGTCGTCCTCGCCGGCCGCCTTGTGGTCGGCCGGGACGATCCGCAGCTCGCCCTCGTCGAGCACGGCGACCCGGCTGCCGTCCCCGCTGACCGCGAAGCCGTCGACGTCGTGCACCAGTTGCTCGACCCGGCGCTTCTTCAGGTCGAAGCGCTCCAGCACCGGCCGCGGCCGTTCGTCCTCCAACGAGGCTGCCTCGTCGCCGAGTTCGCCGAGCAGGGGGACCCTCGTCCACAGCACGCCGTCCTTGGCGGCCCGCAGGGTGCCGAACAGGCCGCCCTCGACCGGGAAGGGGACGATCCGGTCGGCGATGCCGTCCAGGTCCACCCTGGTCACCGGCGCCGAGTCGGTGCCGCCCTCCTCGCCGTCCGCCTTCTTGGCCCGGGGCTCGTCCTCCTCCCCGCCGAGCGGGCGCCCGGCCCGCTGCGGCCCGAACGGGGACGGCGTGTCGGCGGCCAGGGTGATCAGGTACGGGCGGCAGCCGTTGGGGAACGACAGGTCGAAGACGTGCGAGTCGTAGACCGGGTCGAAGTTGCGCACCGACAGGAACGCCAGGTACCGGCCGTCCGCGGTGAAGGCCGGCGAGGTGTCGATGAAGCGCTGCTGGGTGGCCTCGCTGACGGTGCGGGTGGCGAGGTTGGCCAGCACGATCTGGCGCAGCGAGAACGGCCCCAGCCCCGGCACCGGCCGCGACCAGGCCAGCCAGGCGGAGTCCGGGCTGAAGACCAGCCCGCCGACCTCGCCGTCGGTGCTGCGGTCCAGCTCGTGCACGGTGCCGTCGGCGAGCGCCACCAGCAGCACCCGGCCGTCGTGCACGCCGAGCGCGGCCTGCTTGCCGTCCGGGGAGACGGCCAGCGAGTTGACCCGGCCGAGCTGTCCGGCGGCCAGCCGGCGGCGCTCGGCGCCGTGCACCGCGGGCGCGAACTCCAGGGCGTCCTCGCCCTCGGCGTCGGACACCCACAGCACGCCCTGGGCGCCGTCCTCGCCGGGCACCACCCGGACCAGCCGCCCGCGCACCCCCGGCGTCTCGTCCAGCACCCGGGCCGGGCCCTCCCGGTGGGTCAGCCAGTGCACGCTGCCGCGCACCACGACGGCGCTGGCCCGGCCGGTGCGGTCGGGGGCGACGGACTCCAGCCAGTGCGCGGCGGGCACCGGCCGGGGGCGCAGGCCGGTGCGCGGGCCGGCCAACCGGACCTCCAGGCGGCGCGGCTCGGCGCCCTCCAGGTCGTCCAGCAGCCAGACGTCGCCGGCCCGGTGGAACACCACCCGGGTGCCGTCGGTGGCGGCGTTGCGGGCGTAGAAGCCGTCCGGGTCGGCGGTGTGGCGGCGCAGGTCGGAGCCGTCCGGGAGGCTGGACCACAGCTCGCCGACGCCCTCGTGGTCGGACAGGAACGCGATCCTCCCTCCTTGCCCGCCATCGGGCAGGAGGGGCCCAGCGACCCACAGCGGCGAGGACAGCTGGCCGTCCAGCTCCTCGTGGACGCGGACGAACTCGTCCCGGCCGATCCACAGCTTGCCGGCCCGCCCGCCCCGGTAGCGCTTCCACCAGGCCGGTTCGCGGATCGCCGCGCTCGCCAGCAGCACCCGGTCGCCGCCCGGTTCGAAGGCGATCCCGCCGATCGGCCCGTACGGCAGCCGGGCGGGCTCGCCGCCGTCCAGCGGCACGGCGTGCGCCCAGGTGCGGCGCAGGGTGGCCTGGCCGGCCGTGGTGGTGGCGATCGGGCGGCCGTCTTCCGTCCAGCCCTGCACCCGGGTCTGGCCGCTGCCCCAGTGGGTGAGCCGGCGCGACGGGCCGCCGTCCACCGGCACCACGTGCACCTCGGGCGCGCCGTCCCGGGCGGAGGTGAAGGCGATGTGCCGCCCGTCCGGGGAGAACCGGGGATCGTGGACCGGCAGGTGGTCGGCCGTCAGCCGCCAGGCCCGGCCGCCCTCCAGCGGGGCGAGCCACAGGTCGTTCTCGGCGACGAAGGTGACCAGGTCGCCGTGCAGGTGGGGGTGGCGCAGGTAGGCGCCCGCGGGGGTGCTCAGGAAGTCCGTCACGCGGCCAGCGTAGGCACGTGCGCGTACGAGCCGCCGGGCTTTTCGGCAGAGTCGGGCCGGTCGGGCGAGCCCGCTGGACGCCGCCGCGGGGTCGTAGTACGGGCCCCGGCCGGGTGCGGGCCGGACGGGCCTCAGGCCCAGCGGCCGGTGCGCCCGAGCAGCAGCGCGCCGGCGGCCACCCCGGCGGTGGAGGTGCGCAGCACCGAGGGCCCCAGCCGGTACGGCCGGGCGCCCGCCTCGGCGAACGCGGCCAGCTCCTCCGGGGAGACCCCGCCCTCCGGGCCGACGACGAGCACGAGGTCGCCGCTGCCGGGCAGCGCGGCGTGCGCCAGCGGCTCGGCGCCCTCCTCGTGCAGCACGGCGGCGAACGCGGCCCGCGCCAGGACGGGAGCCAGCTGCCTGGTGGTCATCGGGTCGTGCACCTCGGGGAAGCGCAGCCGGCGGGACTGCTTGCCCGCCTCGCGGGCGGTGGCCCGCCACTTGGCGAGCGCCTTGGCGCCGCGCTCGCCCTTCCACTGGGTGATGCAGCGCGAGGCCGCCCACGGGATCACCGCGTCCACGCCGACCTCGGTCATGGTCTCGACGGCCAGCTCGCCGCGGTCGCCCTTGGGCAGCGCCTGGACGACGACGATCCGCGGCGCGGGCTCCGGCTCGCGGCGCACCGCGGTGACGGCCACGTCGATCGCGTCCTTGCCGAGCACCTCGGCGACCGTCCCGTCCACGCCGAGTCCCAGCCCGTCGGCGAGGGTCACCGCCTCGCCGGCCGTCAGCCGCTTCACGGCGGCCGCGTGCCGGCCCTCCGGGCCGTCCAGGCGCACCAGGGTGCCGGGCGCGGCGGTGGCGATCCGCTCGGTCTCGACGACGAAGACGGGCGCGGTCATGCGGGGAACCTCCGGGAGGGGGTGGATCGGGCACGCGAAAGGGGTGCCGGGTGGTCCCCGGCACCCCTCCGCGGACGGCTACCGGCCGTTGAAGGCGTCCTTCAGGCGGGAGAACAGGCCCTGCTGGCCCGGCGCGAACTGGCCGGACGGCCGCTCCTCGCCGCGCAGCACCGCGAGGCGGCGCAGCAGCTCCTCCTGCTCGGCGTCGAGCTTGGTGGGCGTCTTCACCTCGACGTGCACTATCAGGTCGCCCCGGCCGCCCCCACGCAGGTGGGTGATGCCGCGGCCGTGCAGCGGGATCGACTGGCCGGACTGGGTGCCGGGCCGGATGTCGACCTCCTCCAGGCCGTCCAGGGTCTGCAGCGGCACCTGGGTGCCGAGTGAGGCCGCCGTCATCGGGATGGTGACGGTGCAGTGCAGGTCGTCCCCGCGCCGCTGGAAGATGGCGTGGGTGGTCTCGGCGATCTCGACGTAGAGGTCGCCGGCCGGGCCGCCGCCGGGGCCGACCTCGCCCTCGCCGGCCAGCTGGATCCGGGTGCCGTTGTCGACACCGGCCGGGATCTTGACGGTCAGCGTGCGGCGGGCGCGGACCCGGCCGTCGCCGGCGCACTCCGGGCACGGGGTCGGCACGACGGTGCCGAAGCCCTGGCACTGCGGGCAGGGGCGGGAGGTCATGACCTGGCCCAGGAAGGACCGGGTGACCTGGGAGACCTCGCCCTTGCCGCGACACATGTCACAGGTCTGCGCGGTGGTGCCGGGGGCCGCGCCCTCGCCGCTGCAGGTGGTGCAGGTGACGGCGGTGTCGACCTGGAGTTCCTTGGTGGTGCCGAAGGCGGCCTCCTCCAGGGTGATCTCCAGCCGGATCATGGCGTCCTGGCCGCGGCGGGTGCGCGAGCGCGGGCCGCGCTGGCCGGCTGCGGCGCCGAAGAAGGCGTCCATGATGTCGGAGAAGCCGAAGCCCGCCGCGCCGGCGCCGAAGCCGCCCGCGCCGCCACCGCCGCCCGGGGACAGCGGGTCGCCGCCGAGGTCGTAGACCTGACGCTTCTGCGGGTCGGAGAGCACCTCGTAGGCGGCGTTGATCTCCTTGAACCGCTCCTGCGTCTTCGGGTCCGGGTTGACGTCCGGGTGCAGTTCGCGTGCCAGGCGCCGGAACGCCTTCTTGATCTCGTCCTGCCCCGCATCCCGTCGGACGCCGAGTACCGCGTAGTAGTCCGTGGCCACCAAATGCTCCGCTTGTTCCGCCTGTAGTAGTGCTGCGACTGGACGCCGTTGGTCGTCCAACGGCGACGTTTGCTACGACTCGGCCAGGATCTGACCCACGTACCGCGCTACCGCCCGCACCGCCCCCATTGTGCCTGGGTAGTCCATCCGGGTCGGACCGATCACACCCAGTTTGGCCACGCTCTCGTCGCCCGAACCGTAACCGACGGACACGACCGAGGTGGAATTCAGCCCTTCGTAGGCGTTCTCCCGCCCGATCCGGACCGTCATCGCGGCGTCATTGGTCTCACCCAGGAGGCGGAGCAGGATGACCTGCTCCTCCAGGGCCTCCAGCACCGGCTGGATGGTGAGGGGGAAGTCGTGGCCGAAGCGGGTCAGGTTGGCCGTGCCGGCCAGCATGATCCGCTCCTCGTTCTGTTCCGCGAGCGTCTCGAACAGGGTCGCCAGGACCGTGCTGACGGTCGGCCGGTCGGCCGGCTCGAACATCGCCGGGAGTTCCTCCAGCACGCCCGGGACCTCCGGGAGGCGGCGGCCGGCGGCTCCGGTGTTGAGCGCCGTCCGCAGGTCCGCCAGGACGGTCTCGCCGACCGTGCCCGGGCAGTCGACCATCCGCTGCTCGACCCGGCCGGTGTTGGTGATCAGCACCAGCATCACCTTGGCCGGGGCCAGCGCCACCAGCTCGATGTGCCGGACGGTCGAGCGCGTCAGCGACGGGTACTGCACCACCGCGACCTGCCGGGTCAGCTGGGCGAGCAGCCGCACGGTGCGCGCGACCACGTCGTCCAGGTCGACCGCGCCGTCCAGGAAGTGCCGGATCGCCCGGCGCTCGGGGGCGCTCATCGGCTTGATCTCGGCGAGCTTGTCGACGAAGAGGCGGTACCCCTTGTCGGTCGGGATGCGGCCGGCGCTGGTGTGCGGCTGGTGGATGTAGCCCTCCTCCTCCAGCGCCGCCATGTCGTTGCGGACGGTCGCCGGCGAGACCCCGAGGTTGTGCCGCTCCACCAGGGCCTTGGAGCCGACCGGCTCCTCGGTGCCCACGTAGTCCTGCACGATCGCGCGGAGCACGGCGAGCTTGCGTTCGTCCAGCTGGCGGACCTCACCGGCCATGGGGCACGCACCTCCGTCTTCGCACGTTGTCCGTCTGTGTCCCTGTGTGTCCCTGTGTGCTGCAGCGGGCCGCTCCGGGAGGCCCCGGTTTTGGCACTCTGAACACACGAGTGCCAAAACCGTACCTGCCAGTGTAAGGCCCGGGTCCTACGGCAGGAACGGCTTGACCGGCGTGATCCTGCCCGCAGTTCCGGGTACGGCCCGCGGGGCCCCGCCCGTTCACGGGTCACCGGCGCGCGGGTGGTGCCCCGGGGCCGTCCGGGTGGGAGCATCGGAAGCGACGGCGAATGGAGGAGCAAGCGATGTCGAGCTCGGGCCAGCACACCCGTTTCGCGCCCGACCGCGGCCTGACCGGCCGCATGGTCGCGACGATGTTCGTGATCGGGCTGCTGTACGTCGGTTTCACCGGCCTGCTGATCGCGCTGCTGCGCGGCGCCTGGCCGCTGATCGTCCTGATCTCCGGCGGGCTGTTCGTGGCCCAGTTCTGGTTCAGCGACAAGATCACCGAACGGGCCATGGGCGCCCACCAGGTGACCCCGGAGGAGTTCCCCCAACTGCACGGCACGATCGACCGGCTCTGCGCCCTGGCCGACATGCCCAAACCGCGCGTGGCGGTCGCCGACAACGACATGCCCAACGCCTTCGCCACCGGCCGCAACCCGCAGAACGCGGTGGTCTGCGTGACCACCGGCCTGCTGCGCCGGCTGGAGCCGGAGGAGCTGGAGGGCGTCCTCGCGCACGAGCTGTCGCACGTCGCCCACCGGGACGTCGCGGTGATGACGATCGCCGGCTTCCTCGGCGTGCTCGCCGGCGCGATGACCCGGATCGCCGTGTACGGCGGGTTCATGGGCGGCGGTCGCAACAACAACGACCAGAACGCGGCCATCGTGGCCCTGATCATCCCGCTGGTCTCGATGCTCGTCTACGCGATCAGCTTCCTGCTCACCCGGCTGCTGTCCCGCTACCGCGAGCTGGCGGCCGACCGCGCCGCCGCGCAGCTCACCGGCCGGCCCAGCGCGCTCGCTTCGGCCCTGACCAAGGTGACGGGGCAGATCGCGGCCATCCCCAGCAAGGACCTGCGCCAGGCGCAGCCGTACAACGCCTTCTACTTCGCCCCCGCGCTGAGCGCGCGGGAGGCCGCCTCGCAGCTGTTCTCCACCCACCCGTCGCTGGAGAAGCGGCTGGCGCAGCTGGCGAAGATCACCGAGCAGCTGGGCCGCTGAGCCCGCGCCCGCCGTTCGACACGAGAGGACCGCCGTGGGAATCCTGGACGCCCTGTTCGGCCGCACCAAGCCCGTCAAACCCGACCTGGACCAGCTGTTCGGCGTGCCGTCCGCGGCGCTGACCCTGGAGGCCGGCGCCGGGTTCACCCCCACCGGGCTCGGCTCGGTCTGCTTCGCGGCGGTCGAGGGCGCGGCCTTCGTGCAGGTCGAGCAGCAGGTGCGGGCGCTGCTGGACGCGGACACCGAGCGCGGCGGCGTGCCGGTGGAGGCCTCCAAGGACGACTACGGCTACTCCTGGCTGCTGGCCCGGCACTCCCCGCAGGAGCTGCCGGAGCTGGTGAACGACCTGCACGCGGTCAACAGCGAGCTGGAGGCGAACGGCTTCGGGCCGCAGCTGCTCTGCTCGCTGGTGGGCTTCCGCAACCCGCAGGGGCAGTCCCTGGCCCTGGTCTACCTCTACAAGCGCGGCACCTTCTACCCGTTCGCCCCGATGCCCGGCGGCGGGGAGAAGCGCAACAGCCCGCTGGAGCTGCAGGTCAACGCGATGCTGGGGAACGACCTGCGGCTGGAGAAGGACCTCAGCCGCTGGTTCCCCGTCTGGGGCGCGCCAGGCCTCTGACGGCCCGTCCGGCCTCCCTATGATCACCCGTATGCGCAGCCGCCAGTACGGACCCGACCTGACCCCGCCGTGGAAGAAGCAGACCCCCGCCCCGGAGGTGCCCGCCGAGCCGGACCTCGTGGTCGAGGAGGCGGCGACCGGCTTCTGCGGGGCGGTGGTGCGCTGCGAGAAGACCGCCGAGGGGTTCACCGTCACCCTGGAGGACCGTTTCGGCAAGCACCGGGTGTTCCCGCTGGTCCCGCGCGGCTTCCTGCTGGAGGGCAGGGTCGTCACCCTGGTCCGCCCCACCGCCCCGGCGGCGCCCCGCACGCCCGGCCGCACCGCCTCCGGCTCCGTCGCCGTCCCCGGCGCGCGCGCCCGGGTCGCCCGCGAGTCGCGGATCTACGTCGAGGGCCGGCACGACGCCGAGCTGGTCGAACGGGTCTGGGGCGACGACCTGCGGATCGAGGGCGTCGTGGTGGAGTACCTGCGCGGCATCGACGACCTGCCGGCGATCGTCGCCGACTTCGCCCCGGGCCCCGGCCGCCGCCTCGGCGTGCTGGTCGACCACCTGCTCCCGGGGACGAAGGAGCACCGCATCGCCGCCCGGGTCACCGGCGAGTCCGTCCTGGTCGTCGGCCACCCCTACATCGACGTCTGGCAGGCCGTGAAGCCCGCCTCCGTGGGCATCCCCGCCTGGCCCGCCGTGCCCCGCGGCGAGGACTGGAAGGAGGGCACCTGCCGCCGCCTCGGCTGGCCCGTCGACACCCCGGCGGCGTGGAAGCACATCCTGTCGAAGGTGGACAGCTACAAGGACCTGGAGCCCGAACTCCTGGGCCGGGTGGAGGAACTGATCGACTTCGTGACCGTGCCGGAGTAGCCCCCGGACAGAGCGCCCGCGTTCGCGAACGCGTATATCCTGTTTCGAGAACGGATATACGCCGCCCCGGGAGGTCCCGATGTCCCGCACCGTGATCGATCTCGACGACGAGGCGCTCGCCGACGCGGCGCGCTACCTCGGCACCACCACCAAGAAGGACACCGTCAACGCCGCACTTCGGGAGATAGCGGACCGGAGACGGCGCGCCGCAGCGCTGGCCCGGATGCGCGAGATGGCGGCCGAGGGCGAGATCGACTTCTCCACCATCGGCTATCCGGACGAACCGAGCGCACCAGCGAGGCCTGCCGCGTGAACGAGGAGTTCCTGATCGACACCAGCGCGCTGGTCCGGCTTGTGCGCGGCCAGACCGGCGCGGCCTGGGACGAAGCCGTCACCGCCGGGCTGGTCCTGTTGTGCGAACCGGTCCGGCAGGAGTACTTGCGTGCCGTCGGCGGCCGAGCCGCGTACTTCGAGGCAGCTGGACTACTGCGGGAGCTCTTCCCGTATCAGCACCTGCGGGACAACGCCTGGCAGGAGGCCGCCGAGCTGCAGGAGCGGCTGGCACAGTCGAGTCGCCACCAGTGCGCCAGCCCGGTCGACCTCCTGGTGGCCGTCACCGCTGCGCAACACAAGCTCACGGTCCTCCACCAGGACGCCGACTTCGAGACCATCGCCGGACTCACCGGCCAGCCGGTGCGCCGGATCTGCTAGTCCACCAGGTCACGCACGACGGCGTCCGCCAGCAGCCTGCCCTGCAGGGTGAGGGCGGCGCGGCCGGCCGCATACGGCTCGGCGGCGAGGAGACCGTCCGCGAGGGCCCGGTCGGCGGCCTTGCGGCCGGTGTCGGTGAGCAGGTCCAGGGCGACGCCGTCGACCAGGCGCAGCTCCAGCAGGATGCGCTCGACGCGGCGGTCCTCGTCCGCCAGGACCTCGCGGCCGAGCGCCGGGGTGCGGCCCTCGGCCAGGGCCTGCGCGTAGGCGGCGGGGTGCTTGGCGTTCCACCAGCGGACGCCGCCGACGTGGCTGTGGGCGCCGGGGCCGGCACCCCACCAGTCGGCGCCCGTCCAGTAGAGCTCGTTGTGGCGGCAGCGGCCCTCGGGGGTGGTGGCCCAGTTGGAGACCTCGTACCAGTGGTACCCGGCGGAGGCGAGCGCCTCCTCGGCGATCAGGTAGCGGTCGGCGTGCACGTCGTCGTCGATCATCGGCAGTTCGCCGCGCTTGACCCGGGCGGCGAGCCGGGTGCCCTCCTCGACGATCAGGGAGTACGCCGAGACGTGGTCGGGCCCGGCGCCGATGGCGGCGTCCAGCGAGGCCCGCCAGTCGTCGTCGGACTCGCCCGGGGTGCCGTAGATCAGGTCGAGGTTGACGTGCTCGAACCCGGCCGCGCGGGCCTCGGCCACGCAGGCCTCCGGGCGGCCCGGGGTGTGGTGGCGGTCGAGCAGCTGCAGCACGTGCGGGCGGGCGCTCTGCATGCCGAAGGAGATCCGGTTGTAGCCGCCCTCGCGCAGCTCCGCCAGGTACGCCGGGCCGACGGACTCCGGGTTGGCCTCGGTGGTGACCTCGGCGTCGTCGGCGAGCCCGAACTCCTCGCGGATCGCGGCGAGCATCTTCACCAGGTCGCGGGCGGGCAGCAGGGTGGGGGTGCCGCCGCCGAGGAAGACGGTGCGCACCGGCAGCTGCGCGTCCCCCAGCACCCGCCGGGCCAGCCGGATCTCGGCGACCACGTTGTCCGCGTACGTCTCCTGCGAGGCGACCGCCCCGGAGGAGCGCAGCTCGGTGGCGGTGTAGGTGTTGAAGTCGCAGTAGCCGCAGCGGCTGGCGCAGTACGGCACGTGCAGGTAGAAGCCGAACGGCCGGCTGCCGAGCCCGTCCAGGGCGGGCGCGGGCAGGGAACCGTCGGACGGCACCGGTTCGCCGTCGGGGAGTGCGGAGGGCATGCCCCCATTGTCCCGTACGGCCGGCGAAGCTCCCGTACGGCCCGCGACACCCGCGCGGACCGTACGGGAGCGGCCGGGTCAGGCCTCGTTGGCGCCCGCGTACATCGCGGTGACCGCGTCCGCGTAGGTCCGCTCCACCACCGGGCGCTTGATCTTCAGGCTCGGGGTGAGCTCGCCGTGCTCCACGTCCAGGTCGCGCGGCAGCAGGTGGAACTTCTTGATCGTCTGCCAGCGCTGCAGCCCGCCGTTGAGCCGCTTCACGAAGCCCTCGATCAGCTCGTGCACGGCCGGCTCGACCGCCAGCTCGGCGTACGACTTGCCGGCCAGGCCGTGCTCGGCCGCCCACGGCATCAGGACCGCCTCGTCCAGGCCGATCAGCGCGGTGCAGAAGTTGCGGCCGTTGCCGATCACCAGGATGTTGCTGACGAACGGGCAGACCGCCTTGAACTTGCCCTCGACCTCGCTGGGCGCCACGTACTTGCCGCCCGACGTCTTGAACAGGTCCTTCTTGCGGTCGGTGATCCGCAGGAAGCCGTCCGGGCTGAGCTCGCCGATGTCCTCGGTGTGGAACCAGCCGTCCGCCTCCAGCACCTCCGCGGTCTTCTCCGGCAGGTTGTGGTAGCCGCGCATGATGCCCGGGCCGCGCAGCAGGATCTCGCCGTCCTCGGCGATCCGCACCTCGGTGCCGGGCAGCGGGCGGCCCACCGTGCCGATCCGCACGTCCTCCTCGCGGTTGACGCAGGAACCGGCGCTGGTCTCGCTCAGGCCGTAGCCCTCCAGGATCGGCACCCCGGCGCCCAGGAAGAAGTAGCCGATCTCCGGGGCCAGCGCGGCACTGCCGGAGACCGCGCCGCGCAGCCGCCCGCCGAACGCCGCCCGGATCTTCGCGTACACCAGCTTGTCCGCCAGCGCGTGCTGCACCCGCAGGCCCAGCGGGGCCGTGCCGGCACCGGTGGCGATCCGGCTCTCCTGGACGGCCCGGGCGTGCTCGCGGGCGACCTTGGCCGCCCACATGAAGATCTTGTACTTGGCGCCGCCCTCGGCCCGGGCCTTGCCCGCGATGCCGTTGTAGACCTTCTCGAAGATCCGCGGCGCCGACGCCATCACGGTCGGCCGGATCACCGGCAGGTTGTGGATGATCCGGTCCACCCGGCCGTCCACCGCCATCACGTGCCCGGTGGCGATCTGCCCGGAGATCAGCGTCTTGCCGAACACGTGCGACAGCGGCAGCCACATGAACTGGACGTCGTCGGCCCGCAGCAGCCCGCTGGCCTCCTGCGCCCGGCCCTCGTACGCCCAGCAGTCGTGCACCAGCCGAACGCCCTTGGGGCGGCCCGTGGTGCCCGAGGTGTAGATCAGGGTCGCCAGCTGCTCCTTGTCGAGCCCGGCGACGGCCTTCTCCACCGCGTCCGGCTGCCGCTCCAGGTGCTCGGCGCCGCGCCGCTCCAGCTCCGCCAGGGTGATCACGTCGAGGCCGGCCGCCTCCGGGGCCTCCTCCGGGGCGTCGAACAGGATGACGGTGCGCAGCTCGGGCAGCTGGTCGAGCTGCGCGACGGCCTTCGCCAGCTGGGCGGCGTTCTCCGCGAACAGCGCGCGCGAGCCCGAGTCGGACAGGATGAACGCGGTCTCGTCCGCGTTGGTGCTCGGGTAGACCGTCGTGATCGCGGCGCCCGCGCACATGGCGCCGAGGTCCGCGATGATCCACTCGATCCGGGTGGACGACGCCAGGGCGACCCGGTCCTCCGGCTGGATGCCCAGCGCCATCAGACCGGCCGCCACCGCCTTGACCCGGGTCGCGGTCTGCGCCCAGGTCAGCGAACGCCACTGCTCCGCGCCGGGCGCGCCGTCCGCGGCGTGCTCGTCGACCGGGGCCGGGTGGCGGTAGGCCTCGCCGTTCGGGGTCGCGGCGACCCGCTCCAGGAACAGGTGGGCGACGGAGGCGGGACGCCCGGCGACGAGGTCGGGCCTGCCGGAGTCGATCAGGGACTGCGCGGAACTCAACGAGACCTCCGGGGGCGGGTGGCCGTCTGAGGGATTGTCGCGACGGCCGTGGGGGCGGTCGCCGGGCCCCGGTTAACCTGAGCGGTACCGGTCAGTAACAAGGGGGCAACCAGCAGCCTAGGGGGAAACCGGTCATTCCGTAAGAGGGTGGATCCAGCTGGCACGCCCCCGCAGCCCCGGTGACCGCACCGCACCGCAGCGGCGCACCCGGCGAGGTGACCAACGAGCGAACCCGCCGGACCGTTCGGCAAAAGCCCGGCAAACCCCCGGTTCCCGCACGCCGAATGGCCTGTACGACGCTACAGAACAACGAGAATTGGGGTGCGAACCCGACCCGCGACGACAAGAGTGTTCAAGTGCTGATCAGACTACTGCGGGCGTACCTGCGCCCCTACTCCCGACCGATCACCCTCCTGGTGATCCTCCAGCTGGTGTCCACCCTCGCGGCGCTCTACCTGCCGACCCTCAACGCCGACATCATCGACGACGGCGTCGTCAAGGGCGACACCGGCTACATCCTGCGCGTCGGCGGGGTGATGATCGGCGTGACCCTCGTCCAGGCAGCCTGCTCCATCGGCGCCGTCCTCATCGGCGCCCGCGTCGCCATGGCCTTCGGCCGGGACGTCCGCGCCGCCGTCTTCGACCGCGTACAGACCTTCTCCGCCCGCGAGGTCGGCCAGTTCGGCGCCCCCTCCCTGATCACCCGCACCACCAACGACGTCCAGCAGATCCAGATGCTCGCCCTCATGAGCTTCACGCTCATGGTCGCCGCACCGATCATGTGCGTCGGCGGCATCATCATGGCCCTCAACCAGGACGTCCCACTGTCCGGCCTGCTGCTCGCCGTCATCCCCGCCCTCGCCGTCGTCGTCATCCTGCTCGTCCGCGCGCTGCGCCCCCAGTTCCGCAGCATGCAGCAGAAGATCGACACCGTGAACCGGATCCTGCGCGAACAGATCACCGGCATCCGGGTCATCCGCGCCTTCGTCAAGGACGACCAGGAACAGGCCCGCTTCGCCGGCGCCAACGAGGACCTCACCGACGTCGCCCGCCACGTCGGCCGCCTGATGTCCGTCATGTTCCCGGCCGTCATGCTCGTCGTGAACGTCTCCAGCGTCGCCGTGCTCTGGTTCGGCGCCCACCGCATCGACAGCGGCGACATGGAGATCGGCGCCCTCACCGCCTTCCTCTCCTACCTGCTGCAGATCCTGATGAGCGTCATGATGGCCACCTTCATGTTCATGATGGTGCCCCGCGCCGAGGTCTGCGCCGAACGCGTCCAGGAAGTCCTCGACACCGACTCCAGCGTCACCCCGCCCGCCGACCCCGTCACCGACCCCACCCGCCTCGGCCACCTCGAACTGCGCGACGTCGACTTCCGCTACCCCGGCGCCGAAGCCTCCGTCCTGCGCGGCATCGACATCACCGCCCGCCCCGGCGAGACCACCGCCATCATCGGCTCCACCGGCAGCGGCAAGTCCACCCTGCTCGGCCTCGTCCCCCGCCTCTTCGACGTCACCTCCGGCCAGGTCCTGCTCGACGGCGTCGACGTCCGCGACCTCGCCGCCGACGCGATCGCCGAAAGCGTCGGCATCGTCCCCCAGAAGCCCTACCTCTTCACCGGCACCGTCGCCAGCAACCTCCGCTACGGCCGACCCGACGCCACCGACGAGGAACTCTGGCACGCCCTGGAGATCGCCCAGGCCAAGGACTTCGTCGAGAAACTCCCCGAAGGCCTCGACGCCCCCATCTCCCAAGGCGGCAGCAACGTCTCCGGCGGCCAGCGCCAACGCCTCGCCATCGCCCGCGCCCTGGTCCGCAAACCCGCCGTCTACCTCTTCGACGACTCCTTCTCCGCCCTCGACTACGCCACCGACGCCAAACTGCGCAAGGCCCTCACCCGCGAGACCTCCGACGCCACCGTCCTGATCGTCGCCCAACGCGTGTCCACCATCCGCGACGCCGACCGGATCATCGTCCTCGACGAAGGCGCCGTCGTCGGCACCGGCACCCACCACGAACTGATGGCCGACAACCCGACGTACCGGGAGATCGTGCTCTCCCAGCTCACCGAGCAGGAGGCGGCGTGACCAGCCCCGGCAAGCCCACGACGCAGCAGGACCCCGACACCGGGAAAGCCGACCTGACCAAGGCCGACACCCACCTCCCCGGCGACTCCCAGGCCGCCGCCGCCCGCCGCGGCCCCGCCGGACCCGGCCGCTTCATGGGCGGCCAGGGCGCCGAGAAGTCCATGGACTTCAAGGGCTCCGGCAAACGCGTCCTCGGCCTGCTGCGCCCCGAACGCAACCTCCTCCTCGGCGTCCTCCTCCTCGGCGTCCTCGGCGTCGGCTGCGCCGTCATCGGCCCCAAGATCCTCGGCAACGCCACCGACCTGATCTTCGCCGGCGTCGTCGGCGCCCGCTTCGCACCCGGCACCTCCAAGGCCCAGGTCATCGACGGCCTGCGCGCCCACGGCCAGAGCGGCGTCGCCGACCTGCTCTCCGCCGTCGACTTCACCCCCGGCCAGGGCATGGACTTCCACGCCATCGGCACCGTCCTGCTCTGGGTCCTCGGCATCTACGTCACCTCCGCCGTCTTCGGCATCTTCCAGGGCCGACTCGCCACCAAGGCGATCCAGCTCGCCAGCTACCGGCTGCGCCAGGACGTCGAAGCCAAACTGGCCCGACTCCCGCTCAGCTACTTCGACAAGCAGCCCCGCGGCGAAGTGCTCAGCCGCGTCACCAACGACATCGACAACATCGGCCAGTCCATGCAGCAGACCATGGGACAGGTCGTCAACTCGCTGCTCACCGTCGTCGGCGTGCTGGCCATGATGTTCTGGATCTCCCCGCTGCTCGCCCTGATCGCCCTGGTCTCGGTACCGGCCTCCGTCGTCGTCGCCACCAAGGTCGGCAAGCGGGCACAGCCGCAGTTCGTCCAGCAGTGGAAGTCCACCGGCCAACTCAACGCCCACATCGAGGAGATGTACACCGGCCACACCCTCGTCAAGGTGTTCGGCCGCCGGCGCGAAGCCGCCGAGACCTTCCGCGAGCACAACGAGGCGCTCTACGAGGCCAGCTACAAGGCCCAGTTCATCTCCGGCATCATCCAGCCCGCGATGATGCTGATCGGCAACCTGCAGTACGTGCTCATCGCCGTCGTCGGCGGCCTGCGGGTCGCGAGCGGCGCACTGTCCATCGGCGACGTGCAGGCCTTCATCCAGTACTCCCGGCAGTTCAGCCAGCCGCTCACCCAGGTCGCCAGCATGGCCAACCTGGTGCAGTCCGGCGTCGCCTCCGCCGAGCGCGTCTTCGAACTGCTCGACGCCCCCGAGCAGAGCCCCGAACCCGCCATGCCCGAGAAGCCGGACACCGTCCGCGGCCGGGTCTCCTTCCAGGACGTCTCCTTCCGCTACGACCCCGACAAGCCCCTCATCGAGGACCTCTCGCTCAAGGTCGAACCCGGCCACACCGTCGCCATCGTCGGCCCCACCGGCGCCGGGAAGACCACCCTCGTCAACCTGCTGATGCGGTTCTACGAGGTCAGCTCCGGGCGGATCACCCTCGACGGCGTCGACATCTCCGCGATGTCCCGCGAGGACCTCCGCTCCGGCATCGGCATGGTCCTCCAGGACACCTGGCTGTTCGGCGGCACCATCGCCGACAACATCGCCTACGGCGCCCAGGGCGCCACCCGCGAAGAAGTCGTCGAAGCCGCCAAGGCCGCCCACGTCGACCGCTTCGTGCGCACCCTGCCCGACGGCTACGACACCGTCATCGACGACGAGGGCACCGGCGTCAGCACCGGCGAGAAGCAGCTCATCACCATCGCCCGCGCCTTCCTCGCCCAGCCGTCCATCCTGGTCCTGGACGAGGCCACCAGCTCCGTCGACACCCGCACCGAGGTGCTCATCCAGCGGGCCATGGCCCGGCTGCGCACCGGCCGCACCAGCTTCGTGATCGCCCACCGGCTCTCCACCATCCGGGACGCCGACGTGATCCTGGTGATGGAGAACGGCTCGATCGTGGAACAGGGCTCGCACGACGAACTGATCGCCGCCGGCGGCGCCTACGCCCGCCTCTACCAGGCGCAGTTCGCCGAAGCCGTGGCCGAGGTCGACTGACCCGGCACCACCCGGCGGGCCGGGGCGGAAACCCTCCGCCCCGGCCCACACCCGGCGCCCACCGCCACGGCGTCTTCGCAACGACCCTCCCCGGGCGCTACCTTGGGCCCGTGATCGACGACCAGCTCCCGGCCGCCCCGGACGCCTTCGAGGCGAACCGCCGCTACCTGGGCTCCGTCGCCTACCGGCTGCTCGGCTCCTTCACCGACGCCGAGGACGTCCTGCAGGACGCCTGGCTGCGCTGGCAGGCCACCGACCGCTCCGCCGTCACCGACCCGCGCGCCTTCCTGACCACCGTCGTCACCCGGCTCTGCTACGACCAGCTCGGCTCCGCCCGCGCCCGCCGGGAGTCCTACTACGGCGAGTGGCTGCCCGAACCGGCCGTCTCCTACACCGCCGGCCCGGACACCCCCGCCGAACTCGCCGAACGCGGCGAGTCCGTCTCGCTCGCCCTGCTCGCCGTCCTGGAACAGCTCTCCCCGGCCGAACGGGCCGCCTTCGTGCTCCACGACGTCTTCGCGGTCGGCTTCGAGGAGATCGGCACCTCGCTGGACCGCTCCCCCGACGCCGCCCGCCAACTCGCCTCCCGCGCCCGCCGCCGGGTCAAGGACGGCAGCCGGCGCGCCGGCGGCACCGACCCGGCCGAGCACCGCCAGGCCGTCGAGGCCTTCGCCGCCGCCAGCACCCGGGGCGACATCCTCGGCCTGATGGAGGTCCTCGACCCGGACGTGGTGTGGCACTCCGACGGCGGCGGCATCATCCGCGCCGGCGTCCGCCCGATCCACGGCGCCGACCGGGTGGCCCGCCTGGTGACCGGCATGATCGCCAAGTGGTTCACCCCCGAGGTGGCGACCGGCCACGCCGTGGTCAACGGCGAGCCGGGACTGGTCTGGTACGACCGGGCCACCGGCACCGTCGGCGGTGTGCTCGCCTTCACCGTGACCGACGGACGCATCACCGAGGCGTACGTCGTGGTCAACCCCGAGAAGCTCGGCCGGATCAGCCCGGTCACGGCCGCCTGACGGGACGGGCCCACAGCCCCCCTGGCGCCCCCCGCCCCCGGGCACCCCCGGCACCCCCGGCAACCCCGCGGGGGATGTGACGCCGGTCACGGTCACACTCCGACCGGCTGCGTCGTCCCCTTCCCGAACAGCGCTCCACCAGGGCGCACGGAACGGAGGCGGACGAGATGAGCACCACCACCAGCACCGGGAAGCGGATCGTCGTACTGGGCGCCGGGTACGCCGGACTCACCGCGGCCAAGGGCGCCGGGCGGCAGCACACCGTCACCCTGGTCGCCCCCGAGGAACGGCTCCTGCACCGCATCCGCCAGCACGAGACCGCCGCCGGACACGGCCGCGACTGGCCCGCCATCGGCGAACTCGCCCGCGGCCGCCGGATCCGGCACCAGCGGGCCCGGGCCGTCGAACTCGACCTCGCCGGACACAAGGTCCTGCTCGACGACGGCACCGACCTCGCGTACGACACCCTGGTCTACGCCCTCGGCAGCCGCACCGCCTGGCACGATGTCCCCGGCGCCGTCGAACACGCCTACTCGGCGGAGCGCGCCGCCGAGGTCCGCCACCGGATCCGCGAGGCCGACCGCCCCGGCACCCTCGCCGTCGTCGGCGGCGGCGCCACCGGCATCGAACTGGCCACCGAACTCGCCGAGGCCCACCCCGACTGGCGGGTGCGGATCGTTGCGGCCGGCCAGGTCGGCGGCATCTACTCCCCCAAGGGCCGCGCCCACGTCCGACGCGTCCTCGACCGGCTCGGCGTCGCCGTCCACGAGAACACCACCGTCACCGGGGTCACCCCGGACGCCCTGCGCACCACCACCGGCCCGATCGACACCGACCTCACCGTCTGGGCCGCCTCGATGGAACCGCACCCGCTGGCCGCCGAGGCCGGCCTGGCCGTGGACGAACGCGGCCGCGCCCTGGTGGACGACCACCTGCGGTCGGTCTCGCACCCCGACGTCCACGTGATCGGCGACGCCGCCGCCGTCACCGTCCCCGGCGTCGGCACCCTGCGGATGGGCTGCGCCACCGCCCTGCCGCAAGGCCAGTACGTCGGCAAGCTGCTCGACGGGCGCACCGGGAAGCCGTTCTCGTTCCGGTACGTCGTCCAGTGCGTGAGCCTCGGCCGGCGGGACGGGCTGCTCCAGCTGGTGCGCCCGGACGACTCGATGAAGCCCACCGTGTTCACCGGCACCGCGGGGCGACTGGCCAAGGCCGGAATCGTCGCCGCCGTCTTCAGCGCGCTGAAGTAGTCCTCTTTCGGGGCCTCCGGGAACGTCCTCGGGGGACTCCTGGGGGATCCTGGGGGATTCCTCGCAGGAGTCTTCGCGGGAGTCCTCGGGGGATGCCTCGCGGGAGTCCTCGGGGACGCGAAAGGGCCCGGGCGCGATGCCCGGGCCCTTCGGCGCGCTCGGTTACTTCTTTTCCTTCGGCGCCTCGGCGTCGGTGGACAGCGCGGCGATGAAGGCCTCCTGCGGGACCTCCACGCGGCCGACCATCTTCATCCGCTTCTTGCCTTCCTTCTGCTTCTCCAGCAGCTTCCGCTTGCGGGAGATGTCACCGCCGTAGCACTTGGCGAGGACGTCCTTGCGGATCGCGCGGACGGTCTCACGGGCGATGACGCGCGAGCCGATCGCGGCCTGGATCGGCACCTCGAACTGCTGGCGGGGGATCAGCTTCTGCAGCTTGCCCGCCATCATCACGCCGTAGCCGTAGGCCTTGTCCTTGTGGACGATCGCGGAGAAGGCGTCCACCGCGTCACCGTGCAGCAGGATGTCGACCTTGACCAGGTCGGCGGTCTGCTCGCCGATGGGCTCGTAGTCGAGCGAGGCGTAGCCTCGGGTCTTGGACTTCAGCTGGTCGAAGAAGTCGAAGACGATCTCCGCGAGCGGGAGGGTGTAGCGCAGCTCGACCCGGTCCTCGGACAGGTAGTCCATGCCCTGCAGGCTGCCGCGGCGGGACTGGCAGAGCTCCATGATCGCGCCGACGAACTCGTTGGGCGCCAGGATGGTGCCGCGCACCACCGGCTCGTACACCTCGGCGATCTTGCCGACGGGGAACTCGCTCGGGTTGGTGACGGTGTGCTCGCTGCCGTCCTCCATGATCACGCGGTAGACCACGTTGGGGGCGGTGGAGATCAGGTCGAGGTTGAACTCGCGCTCCAGGCGCTCCCGGATGATCTCCAGGTGCAGCAGGCCGAGGAAGCCACAGCGGTAGCCGAAGCCGAGCGCGACCGAGGTCTCCGGCTCGTACACCAGGGCGGCGTCGTTGAGCCGCAGCTTGTCCAGGGCGTCGCGCAGCAGCGGGTAGTCCGAGCCGTCCAGCGGGTAGAGGCCGGAGAACACCATCGGACGCGGGTCCTTGTAGCCGCCGAGCGGCTCGGTCGCACCCTTGTGCATCGAGGTGATCGTGTCACCGACCTTGGACTGACGGACGTCCTTCACGCCGGTGATGATGTAGCCCACCTCGCCGACGCCGAGGCCGTCGGCGACCTTCGGCTCGGGCGAGATGACGCCGATCTCCAGCAGCTCGTGGGTCGCGCCGGTGGACATCATCGCGATGCGCTCGCGCTTGGTGAGCTGGCCGTCCACGACACGGACGTAGGTGACCACGCCGCGGTAGGAGTCGTACACCGAGTCGAAGATCATCGCGCGGGCCGGGGCGTCCTTGACGCCGACCGGGGCCGGGATGGTGTTGACGATGTGGTCCAGCAGGTCCTCGACGCCGAGGCCGGTCTTGGCGCTGACCTGCAGCACGTCCGACGGGTCGCAGCCGATGATGTGCGCGATCTCCGCGGCGTACTTCTCCGGCTGGGCGGCCGGCAGGTCGATCTTGTTCAGCACCGGGACGATCGTGAGGTCGTTCTCCAGCGCCAGGTACAGGTTGGCGAGGGTCTGCGCCTCGATGCCCTGGGCCGCGTCGACCACCAGGATGGTGCCCTCGCACGCGGCGAGGGAGCGGGACACCTCGTACGTGAAGTCCACGTGACCCGGGGTGTCGATCATGTTGAGGATGTGCGTCGTCCCGGCGTTCGGACCGGTCTTCGGCGCCCACGGGAGGCGGACCGCCTGCGACTTGATGGTGATGCCGCGCTCACGCTCGATGTCCATGCGGTCGAGGTACTGGGCGCGCATCTGCCGGGGGTCGACGACGCCGGTGATCTGCAGCATCCGGTCTGCGAGCGTCGACTTGCCGTGGTCGATGTGGGCGATGATGCAGAAGTTGCGGATCAGCGCCGGGTCGGTACGGCTGGGCTCTGGCACATTGCTGGGGGTCGCGGGCACCTTGGTCCGATTCTCCGTTGGTCCGGGGCCGGGGGTGTCCGGGTCATCGCTGACCGGCTTCCCGGGGACCGGACAGTCTCGTCCGATCGAAATAGTTCCTCCCATCTTCCCACGACCGCGGGCCGTGCTGCCGTTCGGGCACCGTCCGTCCTTCCGCAGGCCTTCCGCCGGCCTTCCGCCGGCCCGCTGCGGGCCGTCCGTCGGGCTTCCGTCGGCCGTGTGCCGGCTCCCCGTCGGGCTTCCGCCGGCCGCATGCAGCCCCCGTCGGGCTTCCGCCTGCCGCCCCGGGGCGGCAGGATGGCCTGCCGTGATCCTCGAAAGCGCCCTGCTCGACGTCCTGCCCGGCCGGGAGGACGAGTTCCTCGCCGCCTTCGCCGAGGCCCGCCCGCTGATCAGCGTCCAGCGGGGCTTCCGCTCGCTGCGGCTACGGCGCTGCCTCGACGAGGGGCGCGGCTCGCGCTTCCTCCTCCAGGTCGAATGGGAGACGCTCGCCGACCACACGGAAGGGTTCCGCCGCTCCCCCGAGTACCAGCGCTGGCGCGCCCTGCTGCACCACTTCTACCGCCCGTTCCCGGAGGTCGAGCACTACGGCGAACCCCTGGTCGACGCCTAGGTCGCCGCACGACGGCCGTGCCCGCGCCCGACCGCCCGGAGCCGCCCGGAGCCCCCGTCCCGGTCGGGCCCGGCGTCGGGCCCACCCGCGGATATGCCGTGTCACACGATCCGTAAGCTAATCTGCCCAGCCGTGAGACGCATCGAACTGAGCCGCGTGCCCCGCGGAGCGCGGATGAAACGGCAAGGCAAGGCCGAGGCGGCCCCGGCGAGGCTCGGCTGGCTGGACGCACTGCGCGGGCTCGCCGCCCTCGCCGTGGCGATGCACCACTTCGGACTGCGGTACTTCATCCCGCACGGCGCGGCAGTGACCCACCGCTTCGACCTCGGCCTGTTCGGGGTGATGCTGTTCTTCCTGGTCAGCGGCTACATCGTGCCCGCCTCCCTGGAGCGCCGCGGCGACATGCAGGCGTTCTGGGTCGGCCGGGTCTTCCGGATCTACCCGGCGCTCGTCGTCGGACTCGTCGCGGCGCTGGTGATCCTCCCGGCCGGGCACAACATGATGATCGACCGGTCCGTCTTCGACCGGCCGCTGCTCTCGTTCGGGGCCAACAGCCTGCTGCTCCAGGACCTGCTGGGCGTGCCCAACGCCATCGGCATCATGTGGAGCCTCACCTACGAGATGGTGTTCTACTACTTCGTCTCCGCCCTGTTCGTGCTCCGCAAGCACCGCCAGAGCGGGCCGATCGCGGTGGGCTTCGCCGCCTGCGCGGTCCTGCTCGGCGGGGTGCTCTCCCCGGCGAACCTGGCCAAGCAGGGACTCTCGACCGAGAACCTCGTCCTGGCCACCGGCCTCGTCGCGGTCATGGGCCTGCTCTGCGCCATCAGCGGCAACTCCCAGCTCACCCGCACCGGGGCCCTGCTGCTCGGCGTGCTCGGCTTCGTGCTCGCGTTCGGCAGCAGCCGGTCCGCGATGTTCGAAACGATGATGATCTTCGCGACCATGTTCGCCGGGACCGTCATCTACCGCGCGGAACACGGCCAGATCGACCGCATCCAGGCCGTCGCCTACTGCGGCTTCGTCTTCCTCGCCGGGGTGCTCGGCGGACGCATGTACAACCACGGGGACGCCCTGTGGCGGACCTGGACCACCAGCTGGATGGCGTGGTCCTTCGCCTACGCCGGGGCCTGGATCGTGCTGTTCCTCGGCATGACGCTGAAGAAGCGCCGCTTCCCGAAGGCGCTCACCTGGCTGGGCACCGTCAGCTACTCGGTCTACCTGCTGCACTGGCTGGTCATCGACGGCATGGACTGGCTCTACGGCATGCCGTGGCTGTTCCAGGGGGCGCCGGCGCCGAAGTCCGCCAAGTTCGCGATCGTCTTCACGCTCACCTTCCTGGCCGTCACGCTCGCGGTCAGCTACCTGATGTACCGGCTGGTCGAGGTGCCGTTCCAGAAGCTCGGCCGACGGTTCCTCGCCTGGCTCAAGCGGCACACCGGGGGCCCGGCCGACACCCGGGGGGCCGGCGCTCCGGTCCCCGCCCAGGGCGGCGCTCCGGCTGCGGTGGCGGCCGGCGGCGCTCCGGTTGCCCCGGCTGCTCCGGCTGCTCCGGTGGGCGGCGTCCCCGCCGCCCCGGACCCCGTCCGGCGCTGACCGCGTACCGCCCCGGCCCCGTCCGGCCCCGACCCGTGCCCCGCGGCCGGGGCGGGCGGCCGGTTTGGGGCGGGCGGCGGCCCCTGGTAGCGTGGTCAGCTGCACCTGGCCTCGGCATGCCCTCTCAGCTGGACCGACGGCCGCCGGTGTGATCCCGTTCAAACCTTTCAGACAGACTGAGGCTCCTTCGTGGCGAACATCAAGTCCCAGATCAAGCGCAACAAGACCAACGAGAAGGCGCGCCTGCGCAACAAGGCCGTCAAGTCCTCGCTGAAGACCGCTCTGCGCAAGGCCCGTGAGGCCGCTGCCGCCGGCGAGACCGAGAAGGCCGTCGTGCTGGCCCGCGCCGCCTCCAAGGCGCTGGACAAGGCCGTGAGCAAGGGCGTCATCCACGCCAACCAGGCCGCCAACAAGAAGTCGGCCATCACCAAGCGCGTCAACACCGCCGCCCAGGCCTGACGCCACCCGGGGGTGTGAACCCCCGACCGCCTCGGGACGACCCGGCCCTCTACCCGGACTCCTGAGGCGTGCGAGACTCGCACCGCACGCGGCCTGCGTTCGCCACGCGGGTGCGGTGCACGAAGCAGTACGACAGGCGTCGCAGTCCGCCTCCTCCCCGGAGGCCACTGCGGCGCCTGTCGCGTTCCCTGGTCCGGCCGCTATGGTCGGTCAGGTGCGATCGAGGTGCGGGGGAGCGCCCCGACGCCGTGCTCGGGGGGAGAGAACCACATGACGACGCCACCGCCACCGCCGCCGTCGGCACCGAACGGGCCGGGGTACGGCTTCCCGCAGCAGACACCGGGCGCCGGAGCGCAGCCCGTCCCGGGGGCGCAGCCGGTCCCGGGGGCAGCGCATGTTCCGGGGGCAGGGCCTGTTCCGGGGGCGCCGGGCGCTTCGGGGTTCGGGCCGCCGCCCGGGTTGCCCGCTGCCCCGGGGATGCCCGCATCGTCCGGGATACCCGCGCCGGCCGGGATGCCGACCGCTCCCGGGATGCCGATGACACCGGGAGGCCGTGCGCCGGGCTCCGGCGGGAACCTGCGGCGCAACGCCGTCTGGGCCTTCGTCGGCGCCATCCTCGCCTCGGCCGGCTGGACCGCCGCCGTGATGGTCGTCCCCGGCCTGGTCAGCAGCAACTCGTCGCCGCGCAGCCTCGGCAGCTACCACCTCTCGGACGACTTCTGCACCACCGGGAAGCCCACCAAGCTGCTGCAGACGTACTCCGTCTCGGACACCTCCGCGCCGACCCACCACACCGACCGGAACCCGGCCCTGGACAGCATGAACTGCTCGATGAGCCTCAAGCGGACCGGTGGCAACAGCGACAGCGAGTACGCCTCGGTGTACCTTCGCGCCGACCTGCACAAGGCGGTCAACCCGGCGCCCGAGCTGGATGCCAACAAGGAGCTCTACCGGGCCCGCGGCTACCAGGTCACCGACATCTCCGGGATCGGCGAGGAGGCGTACTTCCTGTACAAGGACGACGGCTCGGACAAGTACCACAGCGTCTACGCCGAGCTGGACATCCGCGACGGCGGGATGACCTACTACATCAACTACAGCGCCAGCTACACCGAGGGGAAGGCCAAGCCGCCGTCCAAGGACGAGCTGCGGAGCATCCTGCAGTCCGACGGCCAGGACGCCGTCCGGGCCATGCGGAAGTAGGCCTCCGGCCGGGGCTCCGGCGTCCGCGGCCCGCCGGGCCCCGCCGCGACGGTGGGCCCGGCCGCGACGGTGGGCCCGGCCGCGACGGTGGGCCCGGCCGCGTCGGTGGGCCCGGCCGCGACGGTGGGCCCGGCCGCGTCGGTGGGCCCGGCCGCGACGGTGGGCCCGGCCGCGTCGGTGGGCGTCAGTAGGCGGGGCGAGAGCCGGCCCGCGCGGCCCGGGCGACGGCGACCACCGCGCGCTCCAGGGCGAAGGCCGGGTCGTCGGAGCCGCCCTTGACGGCGGCGTCGGCCTGGGCGATCGCGGTCAGCGCGGTGGCCACGGCATCGCCCGTCCAGCCGCGCATCTGCTGCCGGACCCGGTCGACCTTCCACGGCGGCATGCCCAACTCGCGGGCCAGGTCGGCCGGGCGCATGTTCCGCCCGGTCGTCGCCAGCCGCCCGATGCTGCGCACGCCGGAGGCCAGCGCGTAGGTGATGCCGGTCGGCGGCTGGCCGACGGCCAGCGCCCAGCGCAGCCGCTCCAGCGCCTCGGCGGCCCGGCCGGTGACCGCGAGGTCGGCCACCTCGAAGCCGGTCGCCTCGGCCCGGCCGCTGTAGTAGCGGGCCACCACCGTCTCGTCGATCGCGCCCTCGACGTCCGAGGTCAGCTGGTTGCACGCGGCCGCCAGCTCCCGGAGGTCGCTGCCGAGCGCGTCCAGCAGCGCCTGGCAGGCCTCCGGGGTCGCCGAGCGGCCGAGCGCGCGGAACTCACCCTTGACGAAGGCCAGCCGCTCGCTCGCCTTGGACAGCTTGGCGCAGGCGACCTCGCGGCCACCCGCCTTGCGCCCGGCGTCCAGCAGGCCCTTGCCCTTGGCACCACCGGCATGCACCAGCACCATGATCACTTCGTCGGCCGGCGCCTCGATGTAGGCCTTGACCTCCTTCACCGAGTCGGCGGAGAGGTCCTGGGCGGCCCGGACGACGATGACCTTGCGCTCGGCGAACAGCGACGGCGTGGTCAGCTCGGCCAGGCTGCCGGGCTGCAGCCCGCCGGGCGGCAAGTCCCGTACGTCGGTGTCCGGGTCCGCCGCCTTCGCGGCGGCCACCACCTGGGCGACCGCACGGTCCAGCAGCAGCTCCTCCTGGCCGACCGCGAGGGTCAGCGGGGCGAGCAGGTCGTCGGGTGCACTCTTCCTGGCCATCGCCTACCAGCATCCCACGGGCCGCAGACACTCCCTCCCGCCCGATCGGCCGGGCCGGGCGGCCTGGAGAATGGCCGGGTGACCGACAACCACGCCACCGCCCTCCCGGACGTCGACGACCCGCACGCCCGGCTGCTGCTCGTCCTGCCCGACCGCGACGCCGCCGACGAAGCCGCCGAGGAGCTCGGCGCCACCCAACCCGACCTGGGCGAGGTCGAGATCGTGCGCGATGCGCTCGCGGGCGAGGACGACGCCGAGGACGCCCAGTGGCTCGTCGTGGTCGAGGCCCCGGAGCGGGGCTGGACCCCCGACCTGCTGCGCGTGCTCGACGCCCTGGCCGCCGACCACGAGGGCTGGCGCGAGGAAGCCTGACCTGCCGGCCGGCGGGGCCGGGGCAGACTCTGACCCTGAGGGGTGAATTTTGGTCCCCCGGTTCAGTGTGGTGGTGCTTTGCGCGCCGGGGGCCGGAGGCGGAGGGAATTCTTCTTCCGGGCCAATTTTGCTCCTGGCTTTTC
>NZ_JBEOUW010000026.1:0-131367 GCF_040303045.1 Kitasatospora sp. NPDC096140 | reverse complement strand
GTGGTCGACGGTGGCGCGCTCGGTGACGTGGCCGCCGGTCGCCGTGGTGGCCTCGCGGTGGTAGCCGAGGTCCATCGCGGTGGTCTGGTCGGTGTCGGCGCCCGGGCGGTGCGCCGGTGTTAGGTTGCCGAGAATGAGCGAGAAGGAAGAGCAGGACCTGCCCATGAACGACGGGCCCGCCAAGCCCGCGATGCGCGAGGCGCTGGTCGCCGCGGCCTTCGAGCTCTTCCTGGAGCGCGGCTTCGAGCAGACCACCATCGACGACATCGTCTCGCTGGCCGGAGTCGGCCGGCGCTCCTTCTTCCGGTACTTCCCGGCGAAGGAGGACGTGGTCTTCCCCGACCACGAGCGCAGCCTCGCCGAGATGACGGAGTTCCTGGAGTCCGGCAACGGCGAGGAGGACCCGGTCAAGCACGCCTGCGACGCCGCCCGCCTGGTCCTGCGGATGTACGCCGAGCAGCCCTCCTTCTCCGTCCAGCGCTACCGGCTGACCCGCAAGGTGCCCGGCCTGCGGGCGTACGAGCTGTCGGTGGTCTGGCGCTACGAGCACACCCTCGCGGCCTACCTGCGCGGCCGCTTCGGCGACCGCCCGGACGGCCCGCTGCGCGCGGACGTGATCGCCGCGGCCGTCGTCGCCGCGCACAACCACGCCCTGCGCACCTGGCTGCGCACGGGCGGGGAGAGCGACTGGGTGGCCGAGGTGGACGCGGTGATGGCCTTCGTCACCGGCACCTGGAGCGACCGCCCGTCCGAGAGCGGCGGCGAGGGCGAGTCCGACGAGGTCGTGGTGCTGGTCGCCAGCCGGCGGGCGCCGCTGTGGCGGATGGTCCAGGGCATCGAGAGCGCCCTGGGCGGAGACACCCGCCAGGTCTGACCGGCGGGCCCGACCTGCGGGCTGGGGCGCCGGGCGGGGGTACCGGGCTGTCAACGTTCGGTGAGCCCGGAACCCCTTCGGGGGACGGGAAGTGAACTTCCGTCGATTCACGGGTGGTTGCGCCACCGCATGCGCCATAACGGAGAGGTCCCTGCTCCACCGACTCCGAGGACCCCACCGATGCCGATCAGCAACTACGGCGTGCTCGCCGCCACCGCCGTCGACCGGCGCCGCGAGGGCGGCGCCGACACCCCGCACTACCAGATCCACCTGCGCGACGGTCAGGGCGCCGACTACCGCGCGGCGGTCAACGTCCTCTCCCAGCAGGCCCCCTCGGACCTGCTCTACATCGTCGTCGAGGACTTCCGGCACCCCGTCACCGAACTCCTCCCGCCGGCCGGCAGCGGCTGGAACGCGCTGCCCTCCCGGCCGGACACGGCGAGCCTGGACTTCGTCCGCGGGCACCTGTTCGACCCCGCCGCGATGCGCGTCCTGCCGCCCGACGCCCCGGGGGCGGACAACGACCTCGCGGACCTGCTCGACCACCACGTCCAGCAGGCGATCGCCGGCCCGGCCGCCGCCCTCTACGTCTTCGGCCAGCGCTTCGGCCCCGAACCCACCGTCCCCGACAAGGTGTTCGGCTTCCTCCCGGGAAACGGCGTCCACGACATCCACATGAACCAGGGCAACAGCGGCCGGTTCAGGACCGACGACGGCGTCCGGCAGGACGGCGGCCTCCTGATCCACCTGCCCGCCCGGAACCGCTGGACCGCGATCTTCCTCGCCTTCCAGTCGCAGTCCTGGCACACCGACGACCGCACCGGCCACACGATCCCCGCCCGGACGCCCGTCCCGAAGCCCACCCGGCACCACCAGCCCGCCGACCGGCAGCCCTGAGGCGGGCGGGCTCCGGGCGCGGGGCACCGGAACCACCGGGTGCCCTGATGCCCCGGAGCCTTGCAGCCCCGGAGTTCCGGAGCCGGCCTTGCAGCCTCGGGAAAACAAAAGGAACCCCAGACGAATCTGGGGTTCCTGTCGGTGTCCGAGGGGGGACTTGAACCCCCACGCCCGATAAAGGGCACTAGCACCTCAAGCTAGCGCGTCTGCCATTCCGCCACCCGGACTAGGTGTCGTCCTCGCGGCTTCCGATCTCTCGTCCGTCGCGCTGACAGATGTAACTGTAGCAAAGATCGGCTTGGGCTCCCAAAACGGTTCCCGGCCGGGGCGCGCGGCGGGTGGCGGGAGCAAGGGCCGGCGTGTGGCGGGGGCGTGACCAGGGGGTTTCGGGGGCGTGCGGGGGGTGGATCCGGCCCGGGGGCTGGGGGAGGATGGGCGGACGTGCTCGTACGGCCCGGGTGCAGGTCCTGGGGGTGGCGCGCTGGTGCGTCGGTGCGGGCCAGAGACGAGGAGTGACCGTGAGCGAGCGGAGCGAGTCGGCGGCGCCGAAGGTGACGGCTGAGTCGGAGGTCGCCGGGATCTGTCGCGATCTGATCCGGATCGACACCAGCAACTACGGGGACGGCTCCGGCCCGGGCGAGCGCAAGGCGGCCGAGTACGTGGCCGAGCAGCTCGCCGAGTTCGGACTCGAACCGAAGATCTTCGAGTCGGCCAAGGGCCGCGCCTCGACGGTGGTGCGGATCGAGGGTGAGGACCGTTCCCGCCCTGGCCTGCTGATCCACGGCCACACCGACGTGGTGCCGGCCAACGCCGCGGACTGGACGTACGACCCGTTCGGCGGCGAGATCGCCGACGGCTGCGTCTGGGGCCGCGGCGCGGTCGACATGAAGGACATGGACGCGATGACCCTGGCGGTCGTCCGCGACCGGCTGCGCACCGGGCGCAAGCCCCCGCGCGACATCGTGCTGGCCTTCCTCGCCGACGAGGAGGCCGGCGGCACGTACGGGGCGCGCTACCTGGTGGACAAGCACCCGGGGCTGTTCGAGGGCGTGACCGAGGCGATCGGCGAGGTCGGCGGCTTCTCCTTCACGGTCAACGACCAGGTCCGCCTCTACCTGGTGGAGACGGCCGAGAAGGGCATGCACTGGATGCGCCTGACGGTCGAGGGCCGGGCCGGCCACGGCTCGATGGAGAACGACGACAACGCGATCACCGAGCTGTGCGAGGCGGTCGCCCGGCTCGGCCGGCACCAGTTCCCGCTGCGGATCACCAAGACCGTCCGGGCCTTCCTGGACGAGCTGTCGGACGCCCTCGGGGTCGAGCTGGACCCGGAGAACATGGACGAGACGCTGCGCGTCCTCGGCGGCATCGCCAAGATGATCGGCACCACGCTGCGCAACACCGCCCAGCCGACCATGCTCGGCGCCGGGTACAAGGTCAACGTGATCCCCGGTCAGGCCACCGCGCACGTGGACGGCCGCTTCCTGCCCGGCTACGAGGAGGAGTTCCTGGCCGAGCTGGACAGCGTGCTCGGCCCGCGCGTGAAGCGCGAGAGCCTGCACTCGGACAAGGCGATCGAGACCGGCTTCGACGGAGCGCTGGTCGAGGCGATGCAGACCGCGCTGCGCGCGGAGGACCCGATCGCCCGCGCGGTGCCGTACTGCCTGTCGGGCGGGACGGACGCCAAGTCCTTCCAGGACCTGGGGATCCGCTGCTTCGGCTTCGCGCCGCTGCAGCTGCCGCCGGAGCTGGACTTCGCCGGGATGTTCCACGGCGTGGACGAGCGGGTGCCGGTGGACGGCCTGAAGTTCGGCGTCCGGGTGCTCGACCGGTTCATCGACGCCTGCTGACCGGTTCGCCGTCGCCCGCTGATCAGGCGACTGGGTCGGCCCGCTCCCGGGGTTCCGGGAGCGGGCCGACCGCATTGTCGGAGCTGATGATTGTGGGACGGGTTCGGGGAGATCGACAGAAACGATTCCTCCCGGAATCCCAAGCCGATTGTTTGTGCGAGACCTCACCGTTGCGGGTGAATGGGAATCCTGTTCCGTACCCCGTTTGCCGCAGCGTCGTTCATCCCTGTGCAGCCCGCCGAACGGGTTGCGTTGTCCATACAGGAGGAATGATGAAGGTCAACAAGAAGATCGCCGCCGTCGCCGCCGCCACCGGTGGCCTGGTGCTCGCCGCCGCCGGTGTCGCGTCCGCACACGCGGGTGCCGAGGGTGTGGCCGCCGGTTCCCCGGGCGTCGTCTCCGGCAACCAGATCCAGATCCCGGTTCACGTCCCGGTGAACGTCTGCGGCAACACCGTCAGCGTGATCGGCGTGCTGAACCCGGCGTTCGGCAACCACTGCGCCAACATCTGAGTCGACCTCCGGGCCGCTGAGGCCCGTTGAGAGGACTCGACCCGGCCCCCGGGCGGCGGACGCGCCGCACCGGGGGCGTTCGCGTGCGCGGCGCGCGTCCGCCGGGCCGTGATACAGGTCGGCGACACGATCGCTCGATCGGGTGAAGCTGCAGCGTTCGGCCCAACCTCACCGTTCGCCCCTCGTTAACTCCTGTGCAGTCGAAGACCCTGCGTGATTTACGGATAGGCAAAAATTCCGACTTTCATAAGGTTCACGTCAAGGTCAAAACCTCGTCTCGAAAACGTCAGGGGAAAACATGAGGAATGTAGCCAAGAAGGGGATCCTCACGGCCGTGGCCACCGGCAGTGTGCTGGCCTCGACCGCCGGCTACGCCTACGCGGGCGCCGAGGCGCAGGGGGGTGCCGTCGGATCACCCGGCGTCGCCTCGGGCAACTCGGTGCAGGTGCCGGTCGAGGTGCCGATCAACGCCTGCGGCAACACGGTCGACATCATCGGTGCGCTGAACCCGTCGTTCGGCAACCGGTGCGCCAACGCGAGCGGCGGCCGCCACGCGGCCCCCCAGGGCAGCCAGTCCGGCCAGTCCGGCCATGCCGGCTCCGGTACGGCCGGCTCCGGCACCGCGGGCTCCGGTGCCGGCGGGAGCCGGGGCACCACCGCCTCGGGCGCCTCGGCCTCCGGCGTCGCCGCGGGCTCGCCGGGCGTCGCCTCCGGCAACAGCATCCAGGCCCCCGTGCACGTCCCGGTCAACGCCTGCGGCAACTCCGTCAACGTGGTCGGCGTCGCCAACCCGGCCTTCGGCAACGAGTGCGGCAACGTGGCCCGGCCCGCGCCGGCCCCCGCGCCGAAGCCGAGCGACGACTGCCCGCCGGAGATCAGCCACCCGACCCCGCCGAAGACCGGTGGCGAGACCACCCCGGGCATCCCCCGCACCGGTGGCCCGTCCACCCCGCCGGCCACCACCGCCCCGGGCACCCAGGCCGTCCCGGCCGCCTCCCGGACGACGGCCCCGGCTGCCACGCCGAGCGCCCCGGTCGACAGCCAGCTGGCCTCCACCGGCGCCGGCGGCGTCGAACTGCTCGGCGCGGCCGGCCTGGCGCTGCTGCTCGGCGGCGGCGTGCTCTACCGCCGCGCCCGCGCCGGGGCCCGCTGACCCCTCGCAGCCGCGGGCCCGCGCGTCGTCGTGGACGACGACGCGCACCCACCGTGGAGAACGACGCACCCGCGGTCGCCGGATGAACGGGCGGCCGCGGGTGCGTGAAGGCTTCGTGCCGGTGATCGCTCGGGGCGGAGCGACCCGCCCGTCACCAGTTCCGGACCTGGCGGATGATCCTGCGCTTGAGCCGGACCGTCCGGCTGCCGTCGGGGAACAGCCTCAGTCGGTCGAGCTCCCAGTGCCCGTACTCGGCGTGCTCGGTGAGCAGTTGGCGGGCCGCGTTGCGCGTGGTGCCGCGCGGCATGCGCAGCGACTGGTACTCGTACTCCGGCTGCCGGACCGGCTTGCGTGGGGTCAAAACGCTCCTCCTGGGGATCACCTTCGGGCAAGCCTACGGCCTGCCCCGGACAGTCGGCCCGGATATTTCCGGCCGTCCTCCTGCGCGGGAGCGGCGCCCCGACGGCCCGCGGCCCGGACAGCCGACTGACAGTGCATCAGTTCTGTTGCTGCTGTGGAGGGGATACCCCGATCCCGGCGTGCGAAGCGGTACGCGGACGGCCCCGCCCGACCTGCTGCGCGCCCTCTGCGCCGGTCCCGCGCCGCTTCCGCAGGGGGACGTACCCGTGCAGATCGGACATCAGGGGGGAAGTTGCGGTGAAATCGCGGGTGTAGGTGACAACCGCTGTGCGTACCGACACCGCGGGGAGATAGCGTCTGCACCATGTCTGATGCCGCGCAGCCCACCATTGCCGAGGTACGCGCCGCCGCTGAGGCGGTCAAGGCCGCCATCGACCGTCATCTGGAAGCGGTGTCAAGCCCCAACACCTCCGACGATCCCGCCGTGTCCGCTGCCTACGAGCAGCTCGCGACGGCGGCCATCGCCTACGACCAGCTCCTGTACGAGGCCTACGACGAGGTCACGCCCTTCGAGATCCCCGGGGACGAGGGTCCCGGCGGGTACCACGGCCCCGAACAGCCCGAGGCGATCAGCGTGTTGATCCGCCGCGACTACCACGTCGTCGACCCCAAGCGGTTGCGCGCCCAGGCCGAGCGGCTGGACGAGTCGCTGACCCCGGGCGGCGCCGGCGCGGGCGGGGTGAACGCCGCGATCGGCGTGCTGTTCGGCGAGTACGAGCCGGACGAGATCGCCGCGCGCAGCGAGGAGTTCGGTCTGGAGGAGGCGGACTCGACGCTCTGGGTCGCGGCGGCCGAGCCGACCGAGCCGGGGGAGTGGCTGCCGGAGCCCTTCGAACACGCCGACCCGCAGCTGCTGATCTGCCGGTTCGACGTGAGCGAGGTCTACGACGACGAGGACCCGGACGACTGACGGAGTCCGGGACGGACGACGGGCGGGCCCCACACCTGGGGCCCGCCCGTCGCATGTCCGCCGCGCGGCGCGGCCACCGCCCGGCGCCGCTGCGGCTCAACGGCTACGGCAGGGCGCCGCTGCGGCTCGGCGCGGCGACGGCTCAGTACGCCGAGGCGGCGTTCTCGGCGAGGACCGCCCGCAGCCGGGTGGTGCGCGGCTGCGCCGGGCGCTCGGCCACGGCCTGGGCGAGCGCCGGGCCCGCCGCGTGCACCACGGACAGGTGCCGCTCGCCGCGGCCGAAGGCGGTGTAGACCCACTGCCGGGTGAGCCCCGGAGCGGCGTCCTCCGGGAGCACGACCACCACGCCCGGCCAACGGCGGCCGAGTGCCTGGTGGACCGTCAGTGCCCAGCCGTGCCGCAGCCGGGCGACCTCGGCGGGCGGGACGGTGCGGCGCGAGCCGTCCGCGTACTCCAGGTGCAGGCCGGTGGCGTCGCCGTCCAGCACCCGGGCGGGGTGGGTGATGCCGGGCGCCGGTGAGTCGACCACCCGGTCGCCCGGGTCGAAGCCGCGGAACCGGCCGGGGCCGGGGTTCAGCCGCGCCTTGGCGGCGGCGTTCAGCACCCGGGTGCCGGCCGCACCGCCGTGGCCGGGCGTGAGCAGCACCACCTGCTCGGCGGGGATGCCGAGCGCGCGCGGGATGGAGTCGGTGAGCAGCTGGACGGCACGGTGGACGGCCTCGCCGGCGTCCTTGGCGGTCAGGAGGACCACCTCCTTGTCCGGCGCGTCGACCTGCTGGAGCTCGCCGATGCCGACACCGGAGACCAGCTCGCCGATCGGGCCGAAGTCCGGCGTGCGGGAGGCGACCGCCGGGCAGGCCTTGGTGGCCAGCAGGTCGGCGAAGAAGCGGCCGGGGCCGGCCGACCAGAGCTGGTTCGGGTCCCCGCTGAGGACCAGTCGGGTGCCGTCGGCGAGCGCCTCCAGGACGGTCGCGGCCAGTTCGACGCCCAGCAGCGGGGCGTCCAGGACGACCAGCAGGTCCAGGGCGAGCATGCCGTCCGGGGCGCGGCCGGGGCCGGCGCTGCCGGAGAGCAGGTCGGCCAGGGTGACCACGGCGGTCCCGGCGCCGGTGTCGGCCCCGGTGTCGGCCTCGGCCCCGGCCCCGCAGAGCGCGGCGAAGGAGTCCCGGCCCTGGTCGGTCCAGGTGGCGGCCCAGGCCCGCAGCCCGAGGCCCCGTGCGGCGGCGATCAGCGCGGCCGGTTCGGCGCGGGCCGCCTCGCCGCCGGTGTGCAGCACCAGGGCGCTGTCGGCGACGGCGCGGATCAGGGCGGTCGCGGAGGAGGACGGCGCGGCCTCGGCGGCGGCCTCCCAGGCGGCCGGGCCGGGAGCGGCGGCGGGTGCGGCGCTGCCCGGGGCCTCGGAGTCCTCGGCCTCGCCGGCGTCGCCCCCCTCACCGGACTCCGGCTCCGCCTCCGGGTCGGTGTCCGCGGCATCGGCCGCCGGGTCGACGTCCTCGCCGGGAACGAAGGTCGCCATCAGCTGGACCAGGCCCTCGGCGAGGGAGTCCTCCGCCATGGCCAGCCGCTCCAGCGCGAGCAGCGTCCGGGTCGGCGGCTCGTCGTCCTCGCCGCCGGCCGCGTGCGCCTCGGCCCCGGTCAGCTCCTCCTGGGAGGGCAGCACCCGACCGTCCTCGACGGCACTCCCGATGGCTGCCGCCGGGTCCGGCATCCGGAGCCGTTCGAGCCCGGCGGCCACCTCGGTCAGTTCCAGGGCCGAGTGCCCGCGCAGCGCCGCCTGCTCCAGCAGCCACGGCACCAGCGCCTGGGCGCGGCGCTCGTCACCCGGCCCGGAGTCGGGGCCGAGCAGCCCGCGGGCGAAGCCGTCCGCGTGCTCGGGGCGGACGCCGGGCAGGTCCAGCACCGCCCACGGGTTGGTGCGCAGCCGCTCGGCGGCGTCCTCGCCGAACTCGGCCAGGGCGGCCGCCGCCAGCTCGGCGGGGGCACCGCCGGCGGTCAGCACCGCGGTGACCTCCTGGAGTGCGTCGCCGCGGGGCCCGTCGGGGGCTGCGGCGGTCGCACCGGTCGGGGCGCCCGCCGCAGCCGGCGGGGCCTGCTCGGCCGGCTCCGCCCTCCGCGGTGCCGGAGCCGGTGCCGGAGCCTGCATCGGTGCCGAAGCCGGTGCCGAAGCCGGAGCCGGTGCGGCAGCCCCCGGAGCCGGAGCCGGTGCGGCAGCCCTCGGGGCCGGGCCCCCGGCCCCCTGCCGTTCGACCGCGCGGATCCGCTCCGCCAGCTCGGCCAGCTCCGCCGCCTTGTCGGCCGGAGTCGCCGTGGTCTCCGCCGGAGCGCCGTTCCCCGTGTCACTCATCGTCGTCCGCTCCAAAGGTCACTCCACTGCACGTTCCGCTCGACGATCCGGCCCGGGCTTCACAGCTCGGTCCACCCCTGGTCCGGGTAGCGGTGCACGGGCGACGAGATGTCGTCCAGCGCGCCGCGGATCTCACCCGGAAGCGTAAGCTCCTCCACCGACAGCGCCGCCTGCAGCTGTGCCACCGTCCGTGCCCCGACCAGCGCGCTCGCCACTCCGGGCCGGTCCCGGACCCAGGCCAGGGCGACCGCCAGCGGGCTGCTGGCGAGCCCGTCGGCAGCGGTGGCGAGGGCGTCCACGATCCGCCGCGAGCGGTCCCCGAGGTACGGCTGGACGAAGCCGGCCAGGTACGGCGAGGCGCCGCGCGAGTCCTGCGGGACTCCGTGCCGGTACTTGCCGGTGAGCACGCCGCGGCCGAGCGGCGAGCCGGCCAGCACCCCGGTCCCGGCGTCCAGCGCGGCGGGCAGCGCCTCCCGTTCGATGCCGCGCTGCAGCAGCGAGTACTCCAGCTGCGCCGCGGCCAGCGGCACCCGTCCGTGGTGGGCGCGCTGCCAGGTGGCGGCCCGGGCGAGCTGCCAGCCGCTGAAGTCGCAGACCCCGACGTAGCGGGCGCGCCCGGAGGAGACGGCGATGTCGAGCGCGCTGAGCGTCTCCTCGACCGGGGTCGTCGGGTCGAAGGAGTGCACCTGCCAGAGGTCGACGTAGTCGGTGCCGAGGCGGTGCAGCGAGGCGTCCAGGGCGGCGAGCAGGTGGCCGCGCGAGCAGTCGAAGCGGCGGGCGGAGTCGGGGACGCTGCCGGCCTTGGTGGCGATGACCAGTTCGGAGCGCGGGACCAGGTTGTCGGTGAGCCGGGAGATCAGGTACTCGGCGCCGCCGTCGGCGTACACGTCGGCGGTGTCGACCAGGTTGCCGCCGGCCTCGACGAACTCCTTGAGCTGCTCGGCGGCCTCGTGCTCGTCGGTGTCGCGGCCCCAGGTCATGGTGCCGAGGCCGAGCCGGGAGACCTGCAGGCCGGTGCGGCCGAGGTGACGCTGTTCCATCGGACGGGCCCTCCACTGGCCGGTGGCCCCGGGCGTTCCGGCAGCCCTGAAAACGCGCAGGTGGGGAGTGCGCTCCCCACGTCGGCTGAGCGTAGCGGCCGGTGCGCGGACAGGTGCGAAGACCCGCAGAACGATCACCGCCGGCGGCGGCCGGGGAAGTGTGACCCGGGCCACCACTACTCGTCAGTAGCATGTCCGGCGCGGGCGCGGTTACCCTCGGCCCGACCCCAACCCACTGGAAGGTGCGGCAGATGCGACTCGGGATCAACCTCGGCTACTGGGGACTCGGCATGGACGCCGACAACATCGCCGTCGCCCAGGAGGCGGACCGGCTCGGCTACGCGGTCTGCTGGGCGGCGGAGGCGTACGGCTCGGACGCCGCCACCGTGCTCAGCTACGTCGCCGCGAAGACGGAGCGGATCGACGTCGGCTCGGCCATCTTCCAGATCCCGGCCCGCACCCCGGCCATGACGGCGATGACCGCTGCGACCCTGGACACCCTCTCCGGCGGCCGGTTCCGCCTCGGCCTCGGCGTCTCCGGCCCGCAGGTGTCCGAGGGCTGGTACGGGGTGAAGTTCGACAAGCCGCTGGCCCGCACCCGCGAGTACGTGGAGATCATCCGCAAGGCGATGTCCCGCGAGCGCCTGGTCCACGAGGGCGCGCACTGGACCCTGCCGCTGCCCGGCGGCCCGGGCAAGCCGATCAAGCTCACCGTGCACCCGGTGCGCGAGCACGTCCCGCTGTACATCGCCGCGATCGGCCCGAAGAACCTGGAGCTGACCGGCGAGATCGCCGACGGTTGGCTCGGCATCTTCTTCTCGCCCGAGCACGCCGCGATGTCCCTCGACCCGCTGACGGCCGGCCGCGCCAAGGCCGGGAAGACGCTGGACGGCTTCGACCTCTGCCCGACCGTCAACCTCGCGGTCGGCGAGGACGTCAAGGCCGGGGTCGACGCCCTGCGCTCGTACGCCGCGCTCTACATCGGCGGCATGGGCAGCAAGGAGAAGAACTTCTACAACCAGCTGACCCGGCGGATGGGGTACGAGCAGGCCGCCGACGAGATCCAGGAGAAGTACCTGGCCAAGGACTACGCGGCCGCCGCGGCCGCCGTCCCGCACGACCTGGTGGACGCCACCTCGCTGATCGGCGACACCGCCCGGATCGCCGACCGGATGCAGGCCTACGCCGACGCGGGCGTCACCACGCTCACCCTGGCCCCCGCCGGGTTCACCCTGGACGAGCGGATCCGGGCGCTGCGCACCGGTGTCGAGGCCCTGGAGCGCGCCGGACTGGCCTGAGGCGCCGGGGTGCGGGCCCGGCCGTACCCGTTCGCGGACCTGCGGCACCGGGGGAGCAGGCGGCGCTACAGCCAGTCGTGCCGCTTGAACACCCGGTGCAGCACCAGGCAGACCACGGCCATCAGCACCAGCACCGCCGGGTAGCCCCAGACCTGGTGCAGTTCCGGCATGTCGTCGAAGTTCATCCCGTAGATGCCCGCGATCATCGTCGGCACGGCGGCCAGCGCCGCCCAGGCGGAGATCTTCCGCATGTCGTTGTTCTGCTGCACGCTGACCTGCGCCAGGTTGGCGTTGAGGATGTCGGACAGCAGCCGGTCCATGCCGTCCACCTGGTCGTTCACCCGGGCCAGGTGGTCGGCGACGTCCCGCAGGTAGGGCGCCGTCTCCGGGCGGACGAAGCGGGCGCCGCGCTCCAGCGTCAGCATCGGCTCCAGCAGCGGGCCGGTGGCGCGGCGCACGGACATCACCTGGCGCTTGTAGCCGTAGATCCGCCCGGCGGTGTCGCGGCCGACCCGGCCGGGGGAGAAGATGTCCGCCTCCAGCTCGTCCAGGTCGACCTGCAGGGCGGTGGCCACGTCCACGTAGCCGTCCACGATGGTGTCGCAGACCGAGTGCAGCACCGAGCTGGGGCCGTAGCGCAGCAGCTCGGGGTCCTGTTCCAGCTGGGTCCGCAGGCCGCCGAGCGGGGAGTCCTGGCCGTGCCGGACGGTCATCACGAAGTCGGGGCCGAGGAAGACCATCACCTCGCCGACCGTGACGACGTGTGCGCCGGGGGCGTAGCCGAGGGTCTTCATGGTGACGAACAGCGAGCCCTGGTAGGCCTCGACCTTGGGGCGCTGGTGGGCCCGGACGGCGTCCTCGACGGCCAGCGGGTGCAGCGCGAACTCCTTGCCGACGTGGTCGAGTTCCTCGGCGGTCGGTTCGAAGAGGCCTATCCAGACGAAGCCGTCCGGACCGGCCGCGCGGGCGGCGGCGAGCGCGCCGGCCAGGTCGTCGGGAGCCTCGATCCGGCGGCCGTCGCAGTAGGCGGCGCAGTGGACGATCATGCGGGCCATTGTCACCCGACCGGGGCCGTGGGGCACCGATCCGGCCCGGAATCGGGACGGAAGCGGGACGGAAGCCCGGGCGGAGGCGGGGCGGAGGCGGGGCGCGACCGGAGCGGATCCGGGGTGGGGCCCGGCGCGCGACCGGGCAGGATCCCGGGGCCGGTCCGGGAAGGATCCCGGGGCGGGGCGCCACCGTGCGGGCCCGCCGGAGCCGGGGCCGGGCGGGTAACCGGACGGTAACCGGCCCCCACGGCCGGGCCCGGAGGCCGTAGGCTGAACCCCATGCCCACCCTGCTGCTCGTCCGTCACGGCCGCTCCACCGCGAACACCGCCGGGATCCTGGCCGGTTGGACCCCCGGCGTGGATCTCGACGACACCGGGCGCGCGCAGGCCGCCGCACTGGCCGACCGCCTGGCCGGCATCCCGCTGGCACAGGCCGTCAGCAGCCCGCTGGAGCGCTGTCGGCAGACCCTGGAGCCGCTGCTGGCCGCCCGGCCCGAGCTGGGCGCGCCGGCCACGGACGAGCGGCTGGGCGAGTGCCACTACGGGGAGTGGACCGGCCGTCCGCTGGCCGAGCTGGCCAAGGAGCCCCTCTGGCGCACCGTCCAGGACCACGCCGCCGCCGCGGCCTTCCCCGGCGGGGAGTCGCTGCGCGAGCTGAGCCACCGTACGGTGAGCGCGGTCCGCGAGTGGAACGGGAAGATCGCCGCCGAGCACGGCGAGGACGCGGTCTGGATCGCCTGTTCGCACGGTGACGTGATCAAGGCGGTGGTGGCCGACGCGCTCGGCCTGCACCTGGACCACTTCCAGCGGATCAGCGTCGAGCCCTGCTCGGTCACCGCGATCCGCTACACCCCGCAGCGCCCCTTCGTGCTGAGGATGGGTGACACCGGCGACCTCGCCTCGCTGGCGCCGAGGACCGGCCCGGCACCGGCCGCCCCGGCCGGCGACGCGGTGGTCGGCGGCACCGCCTGAGTCCCGCCGCCCGCTGCGGTACGGGTGCGCCGGTCCACGGCGCAAGCCCGCGGCACCCGTCCGGGCGGCACCGCCCGGGCCCGCGCGTGCCACACCATCCGCGGCCGTCGGCTCGGCTCCCCGGCCGGAGCCCGAAGGTCGTAGGGTGACATACGAGTCCGAACACCCGCGATCCCCCACGGCGGATCCGCGCCGACCGACACGATCCGGAGCGAGAGCGTGACCCGTCAGGTCTTCTTCTACGACCAGCCCGAACGGTTCGTGGCCGGCACCGTCGGCCAGCCCGGCGCCAGGGCGTTCTACCTGCAGGCCAGCGCCCGGGGCCGGATCACCAGCGTGCTGCTGGAGAAGACCCAGGTCGCGGCGCTCGCCGAGCGCATCGAGGAGGTCCTGGACGAGGCACTGCGGCGCAGCGGCGGCGACGCCTCCATCCCGGCCGCCGCCCCGAAGGACCTGCTCGACACCGCCCCGCTCGACCTGCCGCTGGAGCAGGAGTTCCGGGTCGGCACGATGGCCCTGGCCTGGGACAGCGTGGACAGCTGCCTGGTGGTCGAGGCGCAGGCGCTGGTGGAGGAGGAAGAAGAGGAGGAGGACGCCGCGGCCGCGGTGTTCACCGACGACGACACCGGCCCGGACATGCTGCGGGTGCGGCTGACCGGCGCGATGGCCCGGGTGTTCGCCAAGCGCGCGCTGGACCTGGTCGCGGCCGGCCGCAAGCCCTGCCCGTTCTGCAACCTGCCGCTCGACCCGGAGGGCCACCTGTGCCCGCGCGCGAACGGCTACCGGCGCTGAACACCGACACCCCGCCGCAGGCGGACCCGGCGGCCGCCGCCGCGCTGGCCGCCGACGTGCCCACCGCCCTCGCGCTGCTGCGCCAGGGCGAGCTGACCGTGCACGGCCGGCTCACCGAGGCCTCCAACGCCGCGCTGTACTGCACGGTCGCGCACGGCTCGCTGAGCGCGCAGGCCGTCTACAAGCCGGTGGCCGGCGAGCGCCCGCTCTGGGACTTCCCGGACGGCACGCTGGCCGGCCGTGAGGTCGCCGCGTACGAGCTGTCCGCCGCGACCGGCTGGGCGCTGATCCCGCCCACGGTGCTGCGCGACGGCCCGCACGGGCCCGGCATGGTGCAGCTGTGGGTCGAGCCGGATCCCGGGGCCGAGCCGCTGCTCGCGCTGCAGGACCCGCGCGGCCCGGAGGAGGGCTGGCTGCCGATCGTCCGGGCCGAGGTCGAGGGCGGGCGCACCGCGCTGCTGGTGCACCACGACGACCGGCGGCTGCGCCGGCTCGCCGTGCTGGACGCGGTGCTCAACAACGCCGACCGCAAGGGCGGTCACCTGATCCCGGCCGCCGACGGCCGGGTGTACGGCATCGACCACGGCGTCACCTTCAACACCGAGGGCAAGCTGCGCACCCTGCTCTGGGGCTGGGCGGGGGACCCGCTGCCCGTCGAGGCGCTGGAGGTGCTGACCCGGCTGGCCGAGCTGCTGGACGGTGAGCTCGCCGAGCGCCTCGCCCCGCACCTGACGGGGGCGGAGCTGGACGCCACCCGGGCCCGGGTGGCCGAACTGCGCGGCTCCGGCCGCCATCCGCTGCCGTCGGAGGACTGGCCCGCGATCCCCTGGCCCCCGGTGTAGTCGGCCCCCTGGCGCGCCCGGCGCGCCCGGCTTCCCGTGCGCCCGCCCGGCCCCGGGGGTGCGGTCCCCGCGGGTTCGGCGGTCCCGGACGGATGGTCTGGACCTGTCCCCGGAACAGGTCGCACACTGCTCCGATGGACGCGCGACGGACCACCCCCACCCCCCGCAGCACGCCGGACCTGCCGTTGCACCGCCTGCAGGTCCCGCTGCCCCAGCTGCTCCCCTTCGCCATCGGCAGCTTCGACACGATCGGCCCGCTCTCCCGGGCGGGCTTCCCCCACCGGCACTCGTTCCACGAGATCGTCCACGTCACCGGCGGGCGCGGCGCCCACGTCCTGGACCTCGTCCACCGGCCGCTGGCGCCACCGCAGTTGTGCGTGATCACCCCAGGCCAGGTGCACTACTGGGCGGACACCGAGGAACTCACCGGCCGGGTCCTGCTGTTCAACGAGGACTTCCTGCTCGGCCACCCGCAGGACCTCGCCGCCCTGCGGGCCCTGGCCACCCGCCCCGCCCTCGCGCTCGGCGCGCACGCCGACACGATCGGCGCCCTGTTCGCCGACATGGAGCACGAGTACCTGACCGGGGCGCCCGGCTACCAGGGCGTGCTGCGGGCCAGTCTGCACATCCTGATCGTCCGGGCGCTGCGCGCCTGCGCCCCGGCCGACCGCCCCAGGCTGCCCGGCCGGCCCGCCGAAGTGGCCGCCGCCTTCACCCGGTTGATCGCCGAGCCGGGCGGGGTGCGGCGCTCGGTGGTTTCCACGGCCCAGGAACTCGGCGTCTCCCCGGGGCACTTGCAGACCCTGGTGAAGCAGGCCACCGGCCGGACCCCGGGCGGGCTGATCCGCCACCAGCAGACCCTGGAGGCCAAACGGCTGCTCGCCTGCACGGATCTGACGATACGTCAGGTGGCCAAGGAGGCGGGATTCGCGGACCCGGCGTACTTCTGTCGCTTCTTCCGCCGGGAGACCGGGATGACGCCGGGGGAGTTCCGGTCCCGGGTCGACGGAAATCACCACGATCCCCGGATCACGTCCATCGCGGCCGCGCCGGACGGCCCGTAACTTTGCTGCTGGCCACCGGTGGCCGGCCCGGTGTGTGCGGGCGGGCGACCGGCCCGGTCCTTGTCATGCCCCCACCATGGCAAGGGCCGCCCCCACCCCCGCCCCACGACAGGGAGACGGCGATGAGCGTGCCCGACGGCATGATCAGCCGCAAGACCGTACTGAAGGCCGCCGCCGCGCTCGGGGCCGCCCCGCTGCTGATCGGCGGCGGGGTCGCACTGGCCCGCGAGCAGGTCGGCACCGGCCGGACCCCGGAGCTCACCCCCGACTGCCACGACGGCGACGACCCCACGATCGAACAGACCGAGGGCCCCTACTTCAAGCCCGACTCCCCGCTGCGCAGCTCGATGGTCAACGACGGCCCCGGCACCCGGCTGGTCGTCAGCGGCTACGTCTTCGGCCTCGCCTGCCGGCCCGTCCCCGGCGTGCTGCTGGACTTCTGGCAGGCCGACGACAACGGCGCGTACGACAACGTCGGCTACACCTTCCGCGGCCACCAGTTCACCGACGCCAACGGCGCGTACCGGCTGGACACCATCGTGCCCGGCCTCTACCCGGGCCGGACCCGGCACCTCCACGTCAAGCTCCAGGCCCCCGGCCGCCCGGTCGTCACCACCCAGCTGTACTTCCCGGGCGAGCCGCGCAACAGCACCGACACCATCTACGACGCCCGGCTGCTGATGAACGTCCGGCAGAACGGCAACGTCCGCGAGGGCAGCTACGACTTCGTGCTGAACGTGCCGCAGGCCCCCGGCACGCCGAGCCCGACGCCCACGCCCACCGCCACCCCCACCGGCACGCCCACCACGCCGCCGGGCGGCAGCTGGGCGCCGGGCGCCTCCTACCGCGCGGGCGACCGCGTCACCTACTCCGGCGTCTCCTACGTCTGCCTCCAGGCGCACACCGCCATGGTCGGCTGGGAACCGCCGAACGTACCGGCCCTCTGGCAGCGGTCGTAGCGGCTCCGGCCGCGTTCCCCGGGGAGCCGGGCGCCCGGTCGGCGGCAGGGCCGGCCGGGCGCTCACCCGTGCCGGAGACGGGTCGGCGGGCTCCGGAAGCGGTCGAGAACCCGTGCACTACCAGTCGAGAACCGGTCAGGCAACGGCATGAAGCGAAACCAGTCGATCTTGCGCACTGGTTAGGCTTTCAAATGTTCGCAAGGTTAAAGTTGTTTCCATGCATGCCTGGCCCGCCTCCGAGGTTCCCGCCCTGCCTGGTCAGGGTCACCCCCTCCGCATCCACGACACCGCAGCGGGTACGGTCCGGGAGGTCGTGCCGCAGGACGGCACCGCCCGGATCTACGTCTGCGGCATCACCCCCTACGACGCGACCCACATGGGCCACGCCGCCACCTACAACGCGTTCGACCTGGTGCAGCGCGTCTGGAAGGACGCCGGCCACGACGTCCTGTACATCCAGAACGTGACCGACGTGGACGACCCGCTGCTGCAGCGCGCGGTCGAGACCGGCCAGGACTGGGTGGCCCTGGCCGAGCGCGAGACCGCGCTGTTCCGCGAGGACATGACCGCGCTCCGCCTGCTCCCGCCGGCCCACTACATCGGCGCCGTCGAGTCCATCCCGTGGATCGTCCCGATCGTCCAGAAGCTGCTGGCCTCCGGCGCCGCGTACGAGGTCGACGGCGACATCTACTTCTCGGTCGACGCCGACCCGCACTTCGGCGAGGTCTCCGGCCTCACCCGCGAGGCCATGCGCCCGGTCTTCGCCGAGCGCGGCGGCGACCCGGACCGCCCCGGCAAGCGCAACCCGCTGGACGCCCTGCTCTGGATGGCCGCCCGCCCCGGCGAGCCCGCCTGGGACACCGAGCTCGGCCACGGCCGCCCCGGCTGGCACATCGAGTGCGTCGCCATCGCGCTGCAGTACCTCGGCATGTCCTTCGACATCCAGGGCGGCGGCAGCGACCTCTCCTTCCCGCACCACGAGATGGGCGCCTCGCACGCCCAGGTCGCCACCGGCACCCACCCGTACGCCAAGGCGTACGTGCACGCCGGCATGGTGGCCCTGGACGGCCAGAAGATGTCCAAGTCCCGCGGCAACCTGGTCTTCGTCTCGGCGCTGCGCCGCGAGGGCGTCGACCCGGCGGCGATCCGCCTGGCGCTGCTCTCGCACCACTACCGCGCCGACTGGGAGTGGACCAAGGACGTCCTGGACGAGGCCGTCGAGCGCCTCGCCCGCTGGCGCGCCGCCGTCTCCCGGCCGGACGGCCCGGCGGCCGAGCAGCTGCTCGCCGAGGTCCGCACAGCCCTCGCGAACGACCTGGACGCGCCCGCCGCGCTGGCCGCGGTCGACCGCTGGGCCGAGCAGCAGGAGGCCGAGGGCGGCACCGACATCGGCGCGCCCGGCCTGGTGACCCGCACCGTGGACGCCCTGCTCGGCGTCGCCCTGTAGTACGGCGCCGCAAGAATTCCGCACCACACGCCGGAGGGGCGTCAGGACGTTCGGTCCTGACGCCCCTCCGGCGTTGCGGTGACTACTCCTCCTCGGAGCCGTCCTGGCTCTCCCGGGCCGGGCCCGGCGCCTCCGGCTCGGCGGGCCGCTCCGCCGTGGCGTGCCCGGACACCGGCTTCTCGCCGGTCGGCCCGACGTTCTCCCGGCGGCGCAGGTAGCGCTCGAACTCGCGGGCGATGGCGTCCCCGGAGGCCTCCGGCAGCTCCGCGGTGTCCTGCGCCTCCTCCAGCTGCTGGACGTACTCGGAGACCTCGCTGTCCTCGGCGGCCAGCTGGTCCACGCCCAGCTGCCAGGCCCGGGCGTCCTCGCCGAGCTCGCCCGGCGGGATGCGCAGGTCCAGCAGGTCCTCCAGCTTGTTGATCAGGGCCAGCGTGGCCTTGGGGTTCGGCGGCTGCGAGACGTAGTGCGGCACGGCCGCCCAGAGCGTCACGGCCGGGACCCCGGCGTGCGTGCAGGCCTCCTGGAGCACGCCGACGATGCCGGTCGGACCCTCGTAGCGGCTCTCCTCCAGGTCCAGCCGACGGGCCAGATCCGGGTCGGAGGTGACCCCGCTGACCGGCACCGGGCGGCTGTGCGGGGTGTCACCGAGCAGCGCGCCCAGGATCACCACCAGCTCGACGCCCAGCTCGTGCGCGAAGCCCAGCAGCTCGTTGCAGAACGAGCGCCAGCGCATGCTCGGCTCGATGCCGCGGACCAGCACGACGTCCCGGGTCGTCGGCTCCGTCACCCGGATCACCGAGAGCCGGGTGGTCGGCCAGGTGATCCGGCGGATGCCGCCGTCCATCCAGACGGTGGGCCGGTTGACCTGGAAGTCGTAGTAGTCCTCCGCGTCCAGGGCGGCGAACACCTTGCCGCCCCATGTCTCGTCCAGGTGCGCCAGGGCCGCGGACGCGGCGTCGCCCGCGTCGTTCCAGCCCTCGAAGGCGCAGACCATCACCGGGTCGATCAACTCGGGAACATCTTCCAACTCGATCACCCAGCGTCTCCCTCCGGTCGGCGGCGGAGTCGGCACCGCCCCGGCTGGTCTGCCGGGGCGCCGACGGGCCGGCTGCCGACTGTCGAACCTCTCGTCTCCCATGGAACGCCTCGCCCCATGGTCCCTACCTGCCCAGCCTACGGGCTTTGATGCGCACCGCGGCCGGGCACCGGGACAGTCTGGGGGAGCCGGCCGCCCCGATCCAGCGGATATCGGCACCCCGCGGGCTGACGGCCCGTCAGGCGCGGATCGGGCGCGGACCGGGCCCGCCCGGTGGCGCAGCGCGACGGGCGTGCCGCGGCGGCCCGGCGGCGCGATGATGAACAGGCGGGGACCGGGCGGAAGGGGCCGGACCGATGAACCGATGGCTGTGGATCGGCGCGGGCGCGGGCGCCGCCGCGCTGGCGGGCGCCGTGCTGCTGGCGGCGGACCGGGCCGGCCGCCGACTGCCGGTGGAGCACGTCACCGAGGGCGGACTCGAACTCTCCCAGCCGCCCGGCGCGGTCTGGGACGTGCTCACCGACATCGACCTCTACCCGGCCTGGCGCCCGGGCCTCACCCACGTCGAGCGGCTGCCCGCCGCGGCCGGCGGCCGTGTGCGCTGGCGCGAGTACGACCGGCACGGGCACACCACGTACGAGGTGGTGGCCAGCGAGGCCCCGCACCGCCTGGTCACCGGCATCGCCGACCCGGACCTGCCGTACGGCGGCACCTGGACGTACGTGCTCACCCCGGTGGGGCCGGGCTGCTCGCTGACCGTGACCGAGCGCGGCGAGGTCCGCCTGCCGCTGTACCGGGCCGTCTCGCACTACGTGACCGGCGAGGACGCGACCGTGCACCGCTACCTGGGCGCGCTGGCCCACCGGCTCGCCCCCTGAGCCGGGGCCGCCGGCCGGCCCTCGCCGGACGGGGTGGCGCCGAGCGGGTCGGCGCCGCGTGCGCCGCCGCCGGGCGGGCCGCCGCCGGGTGCGCCGCCGCCGGGCGGGCTAGACGTTCACCCAGCCGCGCCGGTACGCCGCCCAGTTCTCGGGCGTCGAGGCGAAGTCGACGTAGAGCGCGACCCCGAAGTTCGGCCGCCGCAGGTCCTGCCGGCCCAGGCCCAGCCGGACGCCGCGGACGGCCGCGTCGACGGTCTCGGCGCGGCCCCAGTGGCCCCACTTGTCGTCCCAGTAGAACGGCAGGCCGATCAGCAGGTCCACGTCGGCCGGGGTGGCCTGCAGGGCGAGTTCGGTCTGCTGGGCGACGTAGCCGCCGTAGAGCGGCTCGGTCGGCATCGAGGTGTCGTAGGTCATCACGGCGATCTGGTCGACCCGGCGGGCGGTCGCGGCGAAGTACGCCTGGTCCCACCACTTGCCGTGGTCGGTGAGCAGGATCCCGGCCGTGTGCAGGTCCGGGACCGGGTCGATCTGCGGGGCCGCCACCGAGAGCTTCGCGCCGCGCGCCGCGGTGACCGGGCGGACCTGGTCGAGCAGGGCCAGCCAGCCGGCCGAACCGGGGCGGATCGGCTCCATGTCGAAGTGCACGCCGTCGAAGCCGAGGTCCAGCACCTGGCCGGCGGAGGCGGTGACCCGGTCCCGGGTCGCGGCGTCCTCCAGGTCCATGGCGTCCTTCTCCGGCTTGACCTCGTCACCCAGCCAGCCCTGCAGCCGCACGCCGGGCAGCGCCCGGTGCACGGCGTCGGTGAACCAGCGGGCCTGCGGGTGGACGGCGGGCGGCAGCGAGCCGTCGTGCTCCAGCGGGCCGGTGTGCACGTACAGGTCGCGAATGCCGGTCCCGGCAAGTTGCCGCGCGAGGGCCTCGACGTCGGCCTCGCTCTTGCGGCCGTCCACCCAGGCGTGGCCGAGCCAGACCGCGTCCCGCCCCCGGGTGCGGGCTTCGGGGGCCGGGTCACCCGCATAGTGCAGTCGGATGGAGATGAACAACGAGCCCAGCGCGGCGACCGGCACGGCCACCACCAGCGCCAGGACCAGCAGGGCCCGGCGCCACCGGGACCACCGTCGCCAGCGGTCGCGCAGCGCCCGGAACGGGGCCGCCAGGGCCTTGCCGGTTTGCCGCAGCACCGTCCTGATCTTCGTCACGCGGTTGCTCCCCCCTTGCGGTCGAGCGCTCAGGATACGAAACGGGTCGGCGCGCCGACCGGTCGGCCGGATACGCTGGCCACGTGCGTCCCCGAGCAAGCGGGGGTGCAAAGCCGACAGCCGTCGCACAGGGAGAAGCCCCATGGCCACTGCAGCCGATCCGTCCATCACTCAGCAGAGCCGCGCGAACGCGCTGCGTGAAGCGCTCGCCACCCGGGTGGTGGTCGCCGATGGTGCGATGGGCACCATGCTCCAGGCGCAGGACCCGACGCTGGAGGACTTCCAGAACCTCGAAGGCTGCAACGAGGTCCTCAACATCACCCGGCCCGACATCGTCCGCTCCGTCCACGAGGCCTACTTCGGCGTGGGCGTGGACTGCGTGGAGACGAACACCTTCGGCGCCAACTTCTCCGCGCTCGGCGAGTACGACATCCCCGAGCGGATCTTCGAGCTGTCCGAGGCCGGTGCCCGGATCGCCCGCGAGAGCGCCGACGCGCACAGCGCCGCCGACGGCCGCGTCCGCTGGGTGCTCGGCTCGATCGGCCCCGGCACCAAGCTGCCGACCCTCGGCCACGCCCCGTACGGGACGCTGCGCGACGGCTTCCAGCAGAACGCGGCCGGGCTGATCGCCGGCGGCGCCGACGCGCTGCTGGTCGAGACCAGCCAGGACCTGCTGCAGACCAAGGCCGCCATCCTGGGCTCCAAGCGCGCCCTGGCCGAGGCCGGGCTGGACCTGCCGGTGCTGGTGCAGGTGACGGTGGAGACCACCGGCACCATGCTGCTCGGCTCCGAGATCGGCGCCGCGCTCACCGCGCTGGAGCCGCTCGGCGTGGACTACATCGGCCTCAACTGCGCCACCGGCCCGGCCGAGATGAGCGAGCACCTGCGCTACCTGGCCAAGAACGCCCGGATCGGCCTGTCCTGCATGCCGAACGCGGGCCTGCCGGTGCTCGGCAAGGACGGCGCCCACTACCCGCTCTCCCCGGCCGAACTGGCCGACGCGCACGACGTGTTCACCCGCGAGTACGGCCTCTCGCTGGTCGGCGGCTGCTGCGGCACCACGCCCGAGCACCTGCGCGCCGTGGTCGAGCGCGTCCAGGGCCGCGAGATCGCCGTGCGCGAGCCGCAGCCCGACCCGTCGGCCGCCTCGCTGTACCAGGCGGTGCCGTTCCGCCAGGACACCTCGTACCTCGCGATCGGCGAGCGCACCAACGCCAACGGCTCGAAGAAGTTCCGCGAGTCGATGCTGGCCGGCGACTGGCAGGCCTGCGTGGAGATCGCCCGCGACCAGATCCGCGACGGCTCCCACCTGCTGGACCTCTGCGTGGACTACGTCGGCCGCGACGGCGTCGCCGACATGAAGGAGATCGCGGGCCGCCTGGCCACCGCCTCCACCCTGCCGATCGTGCTGGACTCCACCGAGCCGGACGTGCTGCGGGCCGGCCTGGAGGCCCTGGGCGGCCGCGCGGTGCTCAACTCGGTGAACTACGAGGACGGCAACGCCCCCGACTCCCGCTTCGGCCGGATCGCCTCGCTGGCCCGCGAGCACGGCGCCGGCCTGATCGCGCTGACCATCGACGAGGAGGGCCAGGCCCGCACCGCCGACCTCAAGGTGGAGATCGCCGAGCGGCTGATCACCGAACTCACCACCGACTACGGCATCGACGAGGGCTCGATCCTGGTCGACTGCCTCACCTTCACCCTGGCCACCGGCCAGGAGGAGTCCCGCCGGGACGGCATCGAGACCATCGAGGCGATCCGCGAGCTCAAGCGCCGCCACCCGAAGGTGCAGACCACGCTCGGCCTGTCGAACATCTCCTTCGGCCTGAACCCGGCCGCCCGCGTGGTGCTCAACTCGGTCTTCCTGCACGAGTGCGTGGAGGCCGGCCTGGACTCGGCGATCGTGCACGCCTCCAAGATCCTGCCGATCTCCCGGATCCCCGAGGACCAGCGCGAGGCCGCCCTCGACCTCGTCTACGACCGCCGCCGGGACGGCTACGACCCGCTGAAGCGCCTGCTGGAGCTGTTCGAGGGCGTCTCCGCGGCCTCGGTCAAGGCCTCCAAGGCCGAGGAGCTGGCCGCGCTCCCGCTGGACGAGCGGCTGCAGCGCCGGATCATCGACGGCGAGCGCAACGGCCTGGAGGCCGACCTGGACGAGGCGCTGGCCGGACGTCCGGCGCTGGAGATCATCAACGACACCCTGCTGGCCGGTATGAAGGTGGTCGGCGAGCTCTTCGGCTCCGGCCAGATGCAGCTGCCGTTCGTGCTCCAGTCCGCCGAGGTGATGAAGACCGCGGTGGCCCACCTGGAGCCGCACATGGAGAAGTCCGACAGCGAGGGCAAGGGCACCATCGTGCTGGCCACCGTGAAGGGCGACGTCCACGACATCGGCAAGAACCTGGTCGACATCATCCTGTCCAACAACGGCTACAACGTCGTCAACCTGGGCATCAAGCAGCCGGTCTCGGCGATCCTGGACGCCGCGCAGGAGCACAAGGCGGACGTGATCGGCATGTCCGGCCTGCTGGTGAAGTCCACCGTGATCATGAAGGAGAACCTGGAGGAGCTCAACCAGCGCAAGCTGGCATCCAGTTACCCGGTGATCCTCGGCGGCGCCGCGCTCACCCGCGCCTACGTCGAGCAGGACCTGCACGAGATCTACGAGGGCGAGGTCCGCTACGCCCGGGACGCCTTCGAGGGCCTGCGGCTGATGGACGCGCTGATCGCGGTCAAGCGCGGCGTGCCGGGCGCGGCCCTGCCGGAGCTCAAGCAGCGCCGGCACGCCCGGGTCGAGGTGGAGGAGCCGGAGCCGGAGGTCAACCTCGGCCAGATCCGCTCCGACGTCGCCGTCGACAACACCGTGCCCACCCCGCCGTTCTGGGGCGACCGGATCGTCAAGGGCATCCCGTTCGCCGACTACGCCTCCTGGCTGGACGAGGACGCGCTGTTCAAGGGCCAGTGGGGCCTGAAGGCCGCGCGCAACGGCGACGGCCCGTCCTACGAGGAGCTGGTGGAGACCGAGGGCCGGCCGCGGCTGCGGGCCTGGCTGGACCGGCTGCAGACCGAGGGCTGGCTGGAGGCGGCCGTGGTCTACGGGTACTACCCGGCGAACTCCAAGGGCGACGACCTGATCGTCTTCCACGAGGACGGCACCGAGCGCACCCGCTTCACCTTCCCGCGCCAGCGCCGCGGCCGCCGGCTCTGCCTGGCCGACTTCTTCCGCCCGGAGGAGTCCGGGGCGCGGGACGTGGTCGGCCTGCAGGTGGTCACCATGGGCAACCGGATCTCGGAGGCGGCCAACGAGCTGTTCGCCGGGAACTCCTACCGCGACTACCTGGAGCTGCACGGCCTCTCGGTGCAGCTGGCCGAGGCGCTGGCCGAGTTCTGGCACGCCCGGGTCCGCTACGAGCTGGGCTTCTCGGGCGAGGACCCGCAGGACGTCAAGGACATGTTCGCGCTCAAGTACCGGGGCGCCCGGTTCTCGCTGGGCTACGGGGCCTGCCCCGAGCTGGAGGACCGCGCCAAGATCGCCGACCTGCTGAAGCCCGAGCGGATCGGCGTGGTGCTCTCCGAGGAGTTCCAGCTGCACCCGGAGCAGTCCACCGACGCGATCGTGATCCACCACCCGGAGGCGAAGTACTTCAACGCCCGGTAATCCGTACGTTCCGCTCCGTTCGCGCTTTCCGGACGAAGCGGGCGTATCCTTGATGATCCTGAACGGGCCGGTCCGCTCACCAGCGGGCCGGCCTGTGCCATCCCCGGGCGCGTTCCGGGGCCTGCCGGAAGGATCCCGCCATGACCACCAGCCCCACCGCCACCCGTGTCCTCGACCACGGGGACGACCGCGGCCTGCAGGCGGTGCTGCTGGACATGGACGGCACGCTGGTGGACACCGAGGACTTCTGGTGGCAGGCCGAGGTCTCGCTCTTCGCCGAGCTGGGCCACGAGCTGGACGAGGCGGACCGCGCCCACGTGGTCGGCGGACCGATGACCCGGGTGATGGACTACCTGGTCGCCCGGACCGGGGTGGACATCGCCCCGGCCGACCTGGGCGTGCTGGTCAACCAGCGCTTCGTGGACCTGCTGGGCGGCGGAGTGCCGCTCATGCCGGGCGCCGAGCGCCTGCTCAACACCCTTGCCGCGCACGGGATCCCGGCCGCGATGGTGTCCGCCTCGCACCGGCACGTGATCGACATCGTGCTGCGCTCGCTGGGTGCCCACCACTTCGCCTTCACCATCGGCGGGGACGAGGTGCCGCGCACCAAGCCGTTCCCGGACCCGTACCTGGAGGCGGCCCGCCGGCTGGGCGCGGAGCCGGCCCGCTGCGTGGTGGTCGAGGACACCCCGACCGGGGTGAGCGCGGGCGAGGCGGCCGGCTGCCCGGTGATCGCGGTGCCCTCGGTGGCGGCGATCGAGCCGGCGCCCGGCCGGCTGGTGCTGCCCTCGCTGGAACAGGTCGACCTCGACCTGCTGCGCTCGCTGGTCGCCTCGCGGGTCTGAGCGGTGCGGCCCGAGGGCGGCCACCTCGGGTGTGATTGTCATCTCATTGCGACCTGGCCCTACCGGCCGGTACGTGGCTCGACACCGCTCCGACCCGGGGGGATCGGGGGAGAAATCGGGCATTGACTGACATCTCGTCGGGCGCGCGGTGATGCCCTGAACGGCCGTGTCCCAAACGTCATCTGCGCGGGTATCGGTCGTGCGTGTTCGATATGGCACGCTACTCGGGTTTCGTGCCACCGATAAGGACGCGCCCCGTGAAGACTTCAGCTGAACGCCTCGCAGTACTCGGCTGTGCCGGTCTCGTCGCCGTGACGGTGGCCGGCTGCGGATCGGTGACCGACGCCGTGAAGGGGGACAGCGGCAAGTCGATCACCATGGGCACCGCCCAGCTGACCGGCACGCTGGACCCGGCGACCTCCTACGACTCCGGCTCGTGGCTGGTCCTGCGCAACACCTTCCAGTCGCTGCTCACCTTCCCGGCCGCCGCCAGCTCGCCGACCCCGGACGCCGCGCAGTCGTGCGAGTTCACCGGCGGCGAGGCCACCGAGTACCACTGCACCCTGCGGCCCGGGCTGAAGTTCTCGAACGGCCACCCGCTGACCGCCGCGGACGTGGTCTTCTCGATCGAGCGCACCCGGAAGATCAACGACCAGAACGGCCCGGTCTCCCTGCTCTCCTCGATCAAGTCCGTCGAGGCCAAGGGCGACAACGAGGTGCTGTTCCACCTCTCCGCGCCCGACGCCACCCTGCCGGCCAAGCTGGCCACCCCGGCCGGAGCCATCGTGGACCACCAGGTCTACCCGGCCGACAAGGCGCTGGCCAACGACAAGCAGGTCGGCTCCGGCCCGTACCGCATCGACTCCGTCGACGCCGACGGCAAGCAGGTCGGCAAGGTCGTGCTGTCCGCCAACGACAAGTACGGCGGCGACGCCAAGCTGCGGAACAGCAAGTTCACCGTCCGGTACTTCGACAAGGCGGAGGACCTGAAGGCCGCGCTGGACAAGGGCGACGTCGACCTCACTGACAACAGCCTGGAGCCGAACACCGCGGCCCAGATCCGCTCCGACCAGCAGGGCGGCAAGACCGACCTGCAGGTGACCGAGGGCGACAGCAACGACACCCGCTCGCTGGTCTTCAACACCAAGGACGCGGTCGGCGGCAACGTCGCGATCCGCCAGGCCGCCGCGCAGCTGGTGGACCGCAAGGCGCTCGCCCGCGACGTCTTCGCCCGGACCGTCCAGCCGCTGTACGCGATGGTCCCGGCCGGTGTCACCGGCCACAACACCGCGTTCTTCGACCGCTACGGCGACCAGGACGCGACCAAGGCCAAGAAGATCCTCACCGACGCCAAGGTCCAGACCCCGGTCAAGCTGACCATCACCTGGTCCCGCTCGCGGGCCGGCAGCAACGAGGCCGACACGCTGAAGAAGCAGCTGGAGGCCGGCGGCCTCTTCCAGGTCACCGTCCAGCAGGAGCCGGACTGGGAGGCCTTCAAGAAGGGCTGGGCCGACGGCAAGTACCAGGCCTACGTCATCGGTTGGTTCGCCGACTACCCGGACCCGGACAACTACATCTCCCCGCTGCTGGTCAACGGCGGTGCCTACCACCACGGTTGGGACGACCCGCGGATCAGCGGCAGGCTGGTGCCGGACGGCCTCAAGCAGGCCGACCGCAGCGCTGCCGCCGCCGGCTACGGGCAGATCCAGCAGATCGAGGCCGAGAGCGTGCCGCTGATCCCGCTGTACCAGAACAAGTCCTTCTACGCGGCCCGTTCGTACGTCACCGGCGTCGAGTCCACCGTCGACACCACCGGCTTCTTCCGCTTCTGGGAGATCAGCCGCACCGCCAAGTAGCGCCTGCAGGACGGCGGCCCGTCCGCTCCTCCGTCACCGGGGGAGCGGACGGGCCGCCGTCACGTCCGCGCGCGCCCGTACGGGCGCCGGGGGCCCGCTACAGGGTGCCCGGGCGCACCAGCCCGCTCTCGTAGGCGTACACCGCCGCCTGCACCCGGTCGCGCAGCTGCAGCTTGGTCAGCACGTGGCCGACGTGGGTCTTCACCGTGGTCTCGCTGACGAACAGCTCGGCCGCGATCTCGGCGTTCGACAGCCCGCGCGCCACCAGCTTCAGCACCTCCAGCTCCCGCTCGGTCAGCGCACTGAGCGCCTGCGGCGGCGCCTCGTCGCCCGAGGGCAGCTTGGTGGCGTACATGTCCAGCAGCCGCCGGGTGATGCTCGGCGCCAGCATCGCCGCGCCGTCCGCGACCACCCGGATCGCCTGCACCAGCTCCTCGGCCGGGACGTCCTTCAGCAGGAAGCCGCTGGCGCCCGCGCGCAGCGCCTCCACCACGTACTCGTCCAGGTCGAAGGTGGTCAGCACCAGCACCTTGGCCGGGCCGTCCCGCCCCGGGCCGGCGATCCGGCGGGTCGCCTCGACGCCGTCCATCCGCGGCATCCGGATGTCCATCAGCACCACGTCGGGCTGCAGCGCCCGCACCTGGTCCAGCGCCTGCTGACCGTCGCCGGCCTCACCGACCACCACCAGGTCGGACTCGGCCTCCAGGATCATCCGGAAACCGGTGCGCAGCAGCGGCTGGTCGTCGACCAGCAGCACTCGGATCGTCACTAGGACTCCTTGATCATCGGATCCCCCGTGGGATCGTCTTCATCAGACGTACGGGCCAGCGGCAGGGGGTACGGCGGCGGAGTACCGCCGAACTCCGGGCAGCTGGCCTGGTGGTCGCACCAGTCGCAGAGGCGGTTGCGGGTGGCCGGGAAGTCCCCGGTGGCCACGGCCAGGGCGATCCGCTCCCACAGCGCCTTCAGCTTGCGCTCCACCGCGAGCAGATCGGCCTCGTCCGGGTCGTAGCTGACCACGTCCCCGCCGCCGCCGAGGTAGACCAGCTGGAGGCGCTTGGGGATCACGCCCTTCCACCGCCACACCACCAGCGCGTAGAACTTCATCTGGAACATCGCCTTGCCCTCGAAGTCCCGCGAGGGCGCCCGGCCGGTCTTGTAGTCCACCAGCCGGACCTCGCCGGTCGGGGCGACGTCCACCCGGTCGATGTAGCCGCGCAGCAGCAGCCCCGAGTCCAGGGCCGTCTCCACGTACAGCTCCCGCTCCACCGGGTGCAGCCGGGTCGGGTCCTCCAGCCGGAACCACTGGCCGACCAGCTTCTCGGCGTCCGCCAGCCAGCGGGTGAGCGCCGCACCGTCCGGGTCGTCCGGGAACAACGACCCCAGCTCCGGCCGTTCACCGAGCAGCCGCTCCCACTGCGGGCGCAGCAGGCCCAGCGCCCGTTCCGGCGTGCGCTCGGCCGCCGGACTGTCGAACAGCCGCTCCAGCACCGCGTGCACCAGCGTGCCCCTGGTGGCCGCGGCGCTCGGCGGCTCGGGCAGCCGGTCGATCACCCGCAGCCGGTACAGCAGGGGACAGGTGAGGAAGTCCCCCGCCCGGGACGGGGACAGGCCGGTCGGCGGCGCCGCCCGGCGCTCCGCGGCCCCGGCGGCGCTGGTGGTGTCGGTCTGCTGCATGGCTACGACCCTATTGCCCTTCGCTGTCATCCCGCTGCCACCGGGCTGCCACCAGGGGGCCCGGAACGGGTATGAAGGCACCAGGAGGGGCGCGCGGCACCGGAGTGCCACGATCACGTAGCGTGGGCGCACCGGGGCACGACGGGGGCGACGACCGAAGGGATCACGGTGAGCGACAACAGGGGGCAACAGACCTCCGACCAGCCACCGCAGGACGACCGAGGGCGCCCGGCCGGGCAGCCGCCGGAGCGCCGCGGCGGCCTCCTGATGGGCCGGCCCTTCGGCGTGCCGGTCTACGTCACCCCCTCCTGGTTCGTCATCGCCGCGCTGATCACCTGGGTCTTCGGCGGACAGCTGAACGACGTGCTGCCCGACCTCGGCGGCACCCGCTACCTGGTCGCGTTCTCCTTCGCCGTCGCCTTCTACGCCTCCGTCCTGGTGCACGAACTCGCCCACACCGTGGTCGCGCTGCGCTACCGGCTCGGTGTGCGGCGGATCCAGCTGCAGTTCTTCGGCGGCGTCTCCGAGATCGAGAACGAGGCCACCACGCCCTGGCGCGAGTTCTGGCTGGCCTTTGTCGGCCCGCTGCTGTCGCTGGTGCTCGGCGGCCTGTTCTACCTCGGGGTGCGGGCCGTCGAGCTGTCCACCGTGCCCGGCGTGCTGCTCACCGGCCTGATGGTCTCCAACTTCGTGGTCGCCGCCTTCAACCTGCTGCCCGGGCTGCCGCTGGACGGCGGACGGATGCTGCGCGCCGTCGTCTGGGCGGTCACCGGCAGGCCGATGACCGGCACGGTGGCCGCCGCCTGGGTCGGCCGGGCGCTGGCGATCGTCGTGCTGTTCGGCCTGCCCCTGGTCAGCGCCGCCCGCGGGGTCGAGCGCACCACCACCGACACCCTGGTCGACGCGGTGCTGGCCGCCGTCCTCGCCGCGATCATCTGGAACGGCGCCACCGGCAGCGTGCGCAACGCCCGGCTCAAGGAGGCGCTGCCCGGCCTGCGGCTGCGCGACCTCGCCCGCCGGGCCGTCGAGGTCACCGCCGACACCCCGCTCGGCGAGGCGATGCGCCGCGCCCGCGAGGCCCAGGCCGGCGCGGTGGTCGTGGTGGACGGCCGGGGCGAGCCGATCGCCATCGTGCGCGAGTCGGCCGTCCGGGCCGTGCCCGAGCACCGCCGCCCCTGGGTGGCCGTCGGCCCGCTCTCCCGCGACCTCGAACCCGGGCTGCGGCTGGACGCCGACCTGCGCGGCGAGGACCTGCTGAGGGCCGTCCAGGCCACCCCGGCGGGCGAGTACCTGGTGGTCGAGCCGGACGGCCGGGTGTACGGCGTCGCCGCGCTCAGCGACATCGAGCAGCGCCTGACCGCGGCCGTCGCCGGCCGGTGACGGCCGCGACCGGGCCCTGGTGAGGCGGGGCGGCCCGCTTCCCTTAGGATTGTCCGCATGTCCGAACCGACCGGTGCCGCCCGCCGACGCGGGCCCTTCCAGGTCGGGGACCAGGTCCAGCTGACCGACCCCAAGGGTCGCCACTACACGTTCACGCTCCAGGCCGGGAACCAGTTCCACACCCACAAGGGTGCGTTCCCGCACGACGAGCTGATCGGCGCTCCCGAGGGCACGGTCGTGCGTACCACGGGGAACGTCCCGTACCTCGCGCTGCGCCCCCTGCTCCCCGACTACGTCCTGTCCATGCCGCGCGGCGCCGCCGTGATCTACCCCAAGGACGCGGGTCAGATCCTGGCGATGGCCGACATCTTCGCGGGTGCCCGCGTGGTCGAGGCCGGCGTCGGCTCGGGCGCGCTCAGCATGTACCTGCTGCGCGCCGTCGGCGAACAAGGCATGCTGGCCTCCTACGAGCGCCGGCAGGACTTCGCCGACATCGCCCAGGGCAACGTCGAGCGCTACTTCGGCGGGCCGCACCCGGCGTGGAAGCTCACCGTCGGCGACCTCCAGGACAACCTGGTCGAGTCCGACGTCGACCGCGTGATCCTCGACATGCTCGCCCCCTGGGAGTGCCTGGACGTCGCCTCCAAGGCGCTCGTCCCCGGCGGCCTCATCTGCTGCTACGTGGCCACCACCACGCAGATGTCCAAGACCGTCGAGGCGCTGCGCGAGCACGGCACCTTCACCGAGCCGCAGGCCTGGGAGACCATGGTCCGCACCTGGCACCTGGAGGGCCTGGCCGTCCGCCCGGACCACCGGATGATCGGCCACACCGGCTTCCTGCTCACCGCCCGCCGCCTGGCGGACGGCGTCGAGCCGCCGCTGCGCCGCCGCCGTCCGGCCAAGGGCGCGTACGGCGAGGACTACGACAACGGTTCGGCCGAGCCGACCCTGCAGGAGCGCGCCGCCGCCCGCAAGGCCGCCCGCACGACCGACGGCGACCAGCCCGACCTGGGCTGAGCCCGCACACCACGGAGGGGTGGCACGAGCGATCTCGTGCCACCCCTCCCGTCGTGCCGGCGCGCGCCCGGCTCCCCGCCCGCAGGTCCCCGGGCACCGTGTGGGACGATGCTCGCGCACGCAGACAGACCAGCTCCTGGAGCTCTGGAGGGGACGCCTGGTGGAGACCGCGGTCGGGACGACGGCGACGGCCGGACAGCAGACACCGCAGGGCCGCACCCGGCCCGGGCACGTGCGCACCGCCCCCTGGCACTGGGCCCTGGCCCTGGCCGGCTGCGGCGCGGTGGTGGGCGCCGCCCTCGCCGCGTCCCCGGCGACCGGCACCCCGGTGCCCGTCCACGGCACCCCCGAGGCCCTCGCCGCGAGCGCCGCCCCCGACCCGGCCAAGGCCCAACTCCCGATCGACTGCGGCCCGTTCCCGGTCGCGACGGTGCTCAGCGTGCCCGCCCGGCTGGCCGACGGCCGCCCCGGCACCGTGGTCGCCGCGCACTGCGCCGCCGAGAACGGCACCCCGCCGGACGCCGTCTTCCTGCTCGGCTACGGCCCCGGCGACCGCCCCGCGGTGCTGGCCACCCTGCTCACCGAGCGCGAGAACCTGACCGTGAGCCGGCTCGCGGTGCGCTCCGACGGCGCCATCACCGGCCACGCGCAGGGGTATTCGAGCGAGGACGTACCGCGCTTCCGGCCCGACATCTCACTGGACCTCACCTGGACGCCGAAGGGCGGCGGCTGGGAACGCTCCCAGACCACCGCCCCGGTCGGCCAGGCCTGACGGGCCCGCGCGGCTACTCCGCGTCCGGCCCGTACACCTCGACCCGGTCCGCGGCCCGGCGCACGTGGATGCACTCGCCGGGGCAGTCCTTCACCGAGTCCACCACGTCCTGAAGGAGCGTCAGCGGCACCGGGACGGTCTCCCCGGGCTGCTGGCGCAGCTCGTCGTCCGGCCCCTTCACGTAGGCGAGGCCGTCGATGTCGAGCTCGAAGACCTCCGGTGCGTACTGGACGCAGATCCCGTCGCCGGTGCACAGGTCCTGGTCGATCCACACCTCCAGCTCTCCGGTCGCCGCGGCCGTCTGCTCGGTCACCGACATGGTCCCCTGCCGTTTCTGTCCCGGGTCGCCCATTTCTGGGTGCAATCCCGCCATTCGTACAACGATCGGACCTCGGGTAGTGGTCGCGATCGGATATCACTTCGCTCGACGATACATCTGGCCCGCTTTGGGTGGTGCGCGGTGGGTATCCCCCTTAGCAGAGGGGAAGCACGCTGGGGCGAAGATCGGACACGCCCGTTCCATCTTTCTTGATCTAGGGGTTTACGGACCCCTGGTCCCAGGTAGGGTCTGGAAGCGTCCAGCTCCCCGGAGGAGGTGAGGACCGTGGCAGCCCACGATGACGACTACAACCGCAGCACCGGCAGGCCCGCTCGTGGTTCCGACGAGGCCGCTCAGGTCTCGTACCTTGAGCAGGAAATCGCCGTGCTGCGCCGCAAGCTCGCCGACTCGCCGCGCAATTCGAGAATCCTCGAAGAGCGGATCGTCGAGCTCCAGACCAACCTGGCCGGCGTGACCGCCCAGAACGAACGGCTCGCCTCCACCCTGCGAGAGGCCCGCGACCAGATCGTGGCCCTCAAGGAGGAAGTGGACCGGCTGGCACAGCCCCCGGCCGGTTTCGGCACCTTCCTCGAAGCCAACGAGGACGGCACCGCGGACATCTTCACCGGTGGGCGGAAGCTCCGCGTGAACGTCAGCCCCAACGTCGCCCTCGACGAGCTGCGGCGCGGCCAGGAAGTGATGCTCAACGAGGCCCTCAACATCGTGGACGCGATGGCCTTCGAGCGCATCGGCGAGATCGTCACCCTCAAGGAGGTCCTGGAGGACGGCGAACGCGCCCTGGTTCTCGGCCACACCGACGAGGAGCGGGTGGTGCGCCTCGCCGAACCGCTGCGCGAGCTCACCATCCGGGCGGGAGACGCCCTGCTGCTGGAACCGCGTTCCGGCTACGTGTACGAGGTCGTGCCGAAGGCCGAGGTCGAGGAGCTGGTCCTCGAAGAGGTCCCGGACATCGACTACCGCCAGATCGGCGGCCTGAGCAACCAGATCGAGCTGATCCGCGACGCGGTCGAGCTGCCGTACCTGCACGCCGACCTCTTCAAGGAGTACGAGCTGCGCCCGCCCAAGGGCGTGCTGCTGTACGGCCCGCCCGGCTGCGGCAAGACGCTGATCGCCAAGGCCGTCGCCAACTCGCTGGCCAAGAAGGTCGCCGAGGTCACCGGCCGCCCGCAGGGGAAGAGCTACTTCCTCAACATCAAGGGCCCCGAGCTGCTCAACAAGTACGTGGGCGAGACCGAGCGGCAGATCCGCCTGGTCTTCCAGCGGGCCCGGGAGAAGGCGGGCGAGGGCACCCCGGTCATCGTCTTCTTCGACGAGATGGAGTCGCTCTTCCGCACCCGCGGCTCCGGCGTCAGCTCGGACGTGGAGAACACCATCGTCCCCCAGCTGCTCGCCGAGATCGACGGCGTGGAGGGCCTGGAGAACGTCATCGTCATCGGCGCCTCGAACCGCGAGGACATGATCGACCCGGCGATCCTGCGGCCCGGCCGCCTGGACGTCAAGATCAAGATCGAGCGCCCGGACGCCGAGGCCGCGAAGGACATCTTCTCCAAGTACCTCAAGGACTCGCTGCCGTTCCACCCGGACGACCTCAAGGAGCACGACGGCTCCGTCGAGGCTACGGTGGCCGCGATGATCCAGTCGGTGGTGGAGCGGATGTACTCCGAGACCGAGGAGAACCGCTTCCTGGAGGTCACCTACGCCAACGGTGACAAGGAGGTCCTGTACTTCAAGGACTTCAACTCCGGTGCGATGATCCAGAACATCGTCGACCGCGCGAAGAAGATGGCCATCAAGGACTTCCTCGACCACGGTCAGCGGGGCCTGCGCGTCTCCCACCTGCTCGCCGCCTGCGTGGACGAGTTCAAGGAGAACGAGGACCTCCCGAACACCACCAACCCGGACGACTGGGCCCGCATCTCCGGCAAGAAGGGCGAGCGGATCGTCTTCATCCGCACGCTGGTCACCGGCAAGCAGGGCGCCGAGTCCGGCCGCTCCATCGACACTGTCGCCAACACGGGGCAGTACCTGTAGGGAAGCACGCGGTTACCCGGGCCCGAAGCGGTCCCCGGAGCTGTACGCACACCGTCCGGCTGTGGCGCCTCGCGGCCCCGCAGCCGGACGGCGCGTCTCGGGGCCCGCCGGTCGGCGCCGGGTTCTAGGCTCGACCCACCGTCCGCGGGCAGATGGCCGGCGCCGGTGTTGTTCAGCGGTACGTCAGCGTGTTCCGCCCGCCGGGGGCGGCGCACCGGGCAAGGAGGGCCGCATGACCGTACGGCGCGTGATGGGCATCGAGACCGAGTACGGGATCTCCGTGCCCGGGCACCCCAACGCCAACGCCATGCTCACCTCGTCCCAGATCGTCAACGCCTACGCGGCGGCGATGCACCGGGCACGGCGGGCCCGCTGGGACTTCGAGGAGGAGAATCCGCTGCGCGACGCGCGGGGCTTCGACCTGGCGCGCGAGGTGGCGGACGCCAGCCAGCTGACCGACGAGGACATCGGCCTCGCCAACGTCATCCTCACCAACGGGGCCCGGTTCTACGTGGACCACGCGCACCCCGAGTACAGCTCGCCCGAGGTGACCAACCCGCGCGACGCCGTGCTGTGGGACAAGGCCGGCGAACGGATCATGGCGGCCGCCGCACAACGCGCGCTGGAGCTGCCCAACGGGCAGAACATCCACCTGTACAAGAACAACACCGACAACAAGGGCGCCTCCTACGGCACCCACGAGAACTACCTGATGAAGCGGGCGACGCCGTTCGCCGACATCGTGCGCCACCTCACCCCGTTCTTCGTCTCCCGCCAGGTGGTCACCGGCGCCGGCCGGGTCGGCATCGGCCAGGACGGCTCGGCGCACGGCTTCCAGATCAGCCAGCGCGCGGACTACTTCGAGGTCGAGGTCGGCCTGGAGACCACGCTCAAGCGGCCGATCATCAACACCCGGGACGAACCGCACGCCGACGCCGAGAAGTACCGCCGGCTGCACGTGATCATCGGGGACGCCAACCTCTCCGAGATCTCCACCTACCTCAAGCTGGGCACCACCTCGCTGGTCCTGTCGATGATCGAGGACTCCTTCATCGCCTCCGACCTCGCGGTCGACCAGCCGGTGCGCACCCTGCACCGGGTCTCCCACGACCCGACGCTCAAGCACCTGATCACCCTGCGCAACGGGCGCAAACTCACCGCCGTCCAGCTCCAGCTGGAGTACTTCGAGCTGGCCCGCAAGTACGTCGAGGACCGCTTCGGGACGGACGCGGACGAGCAGACGGTGGACGTGCTGGCCCGCTGGGAGGACGTCCTGGGCCGGCTGGAACGCGACCCGATGTCGCTGTCCAGGCAGCTGGACTGGATCGCCAAGCGGGAGATCCTGGAGGGCTACCGCAGCCGGGACGCCCTGGAGTGGTCGAACCCGCGGCTACAGCTGGTCGACCTCCAGTACAGCGACGTGCGGGCCGAGAAGGGCCTCTACAACCGCCTGGTGGCCCGCGGGCGCTTCGAGCGGCTGCTGACCGAGGACGAGGTCGAGCGGGCCGTCTCCAAGCCCCCGGAGGACACCAGGGCCTACTTCCGCGGGCGCTGCCTGGAGCAGTACGCGGACCACGTCGCCGCGGCCTCCTGGGACTCGGTGATCTTCGACCTGCCGGGCCGGGACTCGCTGCAGCGCGTGCCCACGCTGGAGCCGCTGCGGGGCACCCGCAACCACGTCAAGGAGCTGCTGGACCGCTGCCGCACGGCGGAGGACCTGCTCCGGGTGCTGTCCGGCGGGTAACTTTTCGATCACCACGGGTGAACGTCCGCCGAATGGGAATCATCCGGGGTGGCAGCGGGTGTTGGACAGGAAGCGCCACCGGCAAACCGGGAGCGGCAGTCGCACCTTGTGTATAGGGTCGGTGCCAACCGGCAACGACCCAACCGACCAAACCGTGCCAGACGAATCGAGCGGGGTGAGGGAAATGGCGAGCAAGGACACCGGCGGCGGCCAGCAGCGGGCAAACCGCTCCTCCGAGGAGGTCGAGGAGCAGGCCGCGGAAACGCAGAATTCCGACGACCTCAAGGAACGCCAGGAAAAGCTGAGCGACGACGTCGACGCGGTGCTGGACGAAATCGACGAGGTCCTGGAGTCGAACGCGGAGGATTTCGTGAGGGGCTTCGTCCAAAAGGGCGGGCAATAGTCCGTCCCCGGTATTCGGGAATTCACGGTCGCGACCGTCGAGGGCGGTCGGGCGGCGTTCGCCGCCCGGCCGCCCGGCACCTCCCCTCCTCGCTCCGCCGGTGATCGTCGGGCGGGTAGGGTGCGGGCAGCGCGCGCTTCAAGCTACCTGGAAGGAATCGTGTGGAAGCCAACACTCGTGGCACCGGGCGTCTACCGGCTGCCTTCCTGACCCCGGGATCGTCCTCGTTCCTCGACTTCCTGGCGGAGCACCAGCCGGAGCTGATCCCCGGTCGCCGCGGGCTCCCCGAGGGCGCCGTCGTCGAGGCCCCGCACGGGACGACGATCGTGGCCGCGGTCTTCGACGGCGGCGTGGTGATCGCCGGTGACCGCCGGGCGACGATGGGCAACGTGATCGCCCAGCGCGACATCGAGAAGGTGTTCCCGGCCGACGAGTACAGCGCGGTCGGCATCGCCGGCACCGCCGGCCTCGCGGTCGAGATGGTCCGGCTGTTCCAGCTGGAGCTGGAGCACTACGAGAAGATCGAGGGCACCACGCTCTCCCTGGAGGGCAAGGCGAACCGCCTCACCACCATGATCCGGGGCAACCTGGGCATGGCGATGCAGGGGCTGGCGGTCGTGCCGATCTTCGCCGGCTACGACCTGGACCGCGGCCGCGGCCGGATCTTCAACTACGACGTCACCGGCGGGCGTTCCGAGGAGCGCGGCTTCGCCGCCACCGGTTCGGGGTCGGTCTTCGCCCGCGGCTCGATGAAGAAGCTGTACCGCGAGGACCTGACGGCCGACCAGGCCGTCACCCTGGTCGTCCAGGCGCTCTACGACGCGGCGGACGACGACTCCGCCACCGGCGGCCCGGACCTCGCCCGCAAGATCTTCCCGATCGTCTCGCTGATCACCGAGGACGGCTTCCGCCGGCTCACCGAGGCGGAGGTCACGGAGGTCGCCGTCGCCATCACCGACGAGCGCCTGACCCGCCCCAACGGTCCGCAGGCCCCGCTGATCTAGCCATCACCTCACAGGAAAGGGACGACCGCCGGTGTCGACACCGTTCTACGTCTCGCCCCAGCAGGCCATGGCGGACCGCGCGGAGTACGCCCGCAAGGGCATCGCGCGCGGCCGCAGCGTGGTCGTGCTCACCTACGCCGACGGCATCGTCTTCGTCGCGGAGAACACCTCCAGAGCGCTGCACAAGGTCTCCGAGATCTACGACAAGATCGCCTTCGCGGCGGTCGGGCGCTACAACGAGTTCGAGAACCTGCGCATCGGCGGCGTCCGCTACGCCGACCTGCGCGGCTACTCCTACGACCGGGCCGACGTCACCGCCCGCGGCCTGGCCAACGTGTACGCCCAGACCCTGGGCACCATCTTCTCCTCGGTCGGGGACAAGCCGTACGAGGTCGAGCTGATCGTGGCCGAGGTCGGCCGCACCAGCGACAACGACCAGATCTACCGGCTCACGCCGGACGGCTCGGTCGTCGACGAGAAGAACTACGTGGTGGTCGGCGGCAACGCCGACTCGATCGGCAACTACCTGGGCCAGCGCCACCGCGTCGGCCTGAGCCTCACCGAGGCGGTGAAGGTCGCGGTCGACTCGCTCGCCCGCGACCCCAACGGCGGAAGCCCGCGCAGCCTCACCCCGGAGCAGCTGGAGGTCGCGGTCCTCGACCGCCAGCGGTTCCAGCAGCGCAAGTTCAAGCGGATCCTGGGCAACCAGCTCGGCCGGCTGCTCGACGGGGACCAGTCCGCCGAGGCGGACGACGAGGACAACCCGGCGGACACCGCGCCGGAGTAGCAGTGCCTGCGGAGTCCCGTACGGCGGCCGGACCGCCGACGTGCGGGACTCCGGTGCCCCTGCGGCGGCCCAGTCGTCGTGGAGGCGGTTTCGGACAGCTCCGACCAGAATGGAGTGCTCATGGACCGCCGGATTTTCGGGCTGGAGAACGAGTACGGCGTGACCTGCACGTTCCGCGGGCAGCGACGGCTGTCGCCGGACGAGGTCGCGCGGTACCTGTTCCGCCGGGTCGTCTCCTGGGGCCGCAGCAGCAACGTCTTCCTGCGCAACGGCGCCCGGCTCTACCTCGACGTCGGATCCCACCCCGAGTACGCCACGCCCGAGTGCGACGACGTGGTCGAGCTGGTGACGCACGACAAGGCGGGCGAGCGCATCCTCGAAGGCCTCCTGGTGGACGCCGAGCGGCGGCTGCACGAGGAGGGCATCGCGGGGGACGTCTACCTCTTCAAGAACAACACCGACTCCGCCGGGAACTCCTACGGCTGCCACGAGAACTACCTGGTGGCCCGGCACGGCGAGTTCTCCCGGCTGGCCGACGTGCTGATCCCCTTCCTGGTGACCCGGCAGCTGATCTGCGGCGCGGGCAAGGTGCTGCAGACCCCGCGCGGCGCGGTGTACTGCGTCAGCCAGCGGGCCGAGCACATCTGGGAGGGCGTCAGCTCCGCCACCACCCGCTCGCGGCCGATCATCAACACCAGGGACGAGCCGCACGCGGACGCCGAGCGCTACCGCCGGCTGCACGTGATCGTCGGCGACTCCAACATGTCGGAGACGACGACGCTGCTCAAGGTCGGCGCCACCGACCTGGTGCTGCGGCTGATCGAGGCCGGCGTGGTGATGCGCGACCTCACCTTGGAGAACCCGATCCGGGCGATCCGCGAGGTGAGCCACGACCTCACCGGCACCCACCAGGTGCGGCTCGCCAACGGCCGCGAGGCCAGCGCGCTCGACATCCAGGAGGAGTACTACAGCAAGGCCCTGGAGTTCGCCGACCGCAAGGGCATCAACACCGGCACGATCGCGCGGGTCCTCGACCTGTGGGGCCGCACCCTGGAGGCCGTCCGCTCCGAGCGGCTGGACGGGGTGGCCACCGAGATCGACTGGATCATGAAGTACAAGCTCATCGAGCGCTACCGCGAGAAGCACCAGATGAGCATGTCCAACCCGCGGGTGGCGCAGATCGACCTCGCGTACCACGACATCCACCGCCGCCGGGGCCTGTTCTACCTGCTCCAGGGCAAGGGCCAGGCGCAGCGGGTGACCACCGACCTCAAGACCTTCGAGGCCAAGTCGATCCCGCCGCAGACCACCCGGGCCCGGCTGCGCGGGGACTTCATCCGCCGGGCGCAGGAGCAGCGCCGGGACTTCACGGTGGACTGGGTGCACCTGAAGCTGAACGACCAGGCGCAGCGCACGGTGCTGTGCAAGGACCCGTTCCGTTCGGTGGACGAGCGGGTGGAGAAGCTCATCGCGGGCATGTAGTCCACGGTTCGTGAGCGAGGTGCCCTGATCACGGCACCGTCCGGCCCCGGTGGTGTCTACCGGGGCCGGACGCGTGCCGGGCATACGCTGTCCGTCGAGTCAGGAGAGCCGACTTCGACCGACAGTTAGGACCACCGTGCGCCGCACCGCCGGTTTGCTTCTCACCCTGCCGCTGCTGCTGGCCGTCGCCTGCAGCAGTTCCACCAAGGCGGCCGGACCGGCGACGCCGTCCGCGGCGAGCGCTGCCCCGACGGTGCCGGCGCCGGTCAGCGAGGCGCCGCCGATGCCCACTCTTTCGGGTGGCGGATTCGGCAGCAAGGCGACCATCACCATCCCCGAGGGCCAGCCCAGCGGTCAGTTCGTGGTGAACACGGTCACCGAGGGCGAGCGCCAGACCGTCAACAAGGGCGACTGGGTGACGGTCAACTACACCGCGAAGGACTGGACGACGGGGAAGGACCTGCCCAGCTCGTACGACCCGAACGGCAAGCCGCAGCTCTACCAGGCGGGCAGCGGGCAGCTGGTGCCGGCGCTGGACCAGAGCGTGATCGGCAAGAAGGTGGGCAGCCGGCTGCTGGTGGTGGCCCCGCCGGCGGCGGCCTTCGGCGAGCAGGGCTCCACCCAGCTGGGCGTCGAGAAGAACGACACCGTGGTGTTCGTGCTGGACATCATGGAGAGCCTGGCGCCGGACTCCACGCTGACCGGGACCATGACGCAGCCGCCCCCGACGCTGCCGCAGGTCAAGGACAACGGCAAGGCGCCGGTGACGATCACGATCCCGGCCGGGCAGCCCGCACCCACCGACCTGCAGCAGGCGGTGCTGATCAAGGGCGAGGGCAAGCAGGTCAAGAGCGGGCAGACCCTGGTGGTGCAGTACACCGGGGTGCTGTGGAGCAACGGCCAGCAGTTCGACTCCTCGTGGTCGCACGGCGGGGCGCAGGCGGTGCAGATCGGCACCGGCAGCGTGATCGAGGGGTGGGACAAGGGCCTGGTGGGGCAGAACGTCGGCAGCCGGGTGATGCTCGTGGTGCCGCCCGCGCTCGGCTACCAGGACAAGGCGCAGGGCGCCGTCCCCGCGAACTCCACGCTGGTCTTCGTGATCGACATTCTGGAAGCGGTCTAGGAAGTCACCCGGGGGATTCCGTACGCTTGGGCGGACGCTCGTACAACGAAGCGTCCGCCCTCATCCTGAGCTGTCATACTGCCCTCGCGCTGTGGCAGGTGCCGTCCGGCGCCGAGGTCCGGGGCGGGCGGTGCGACGGCAGGCCGGCGTTCAGCACGCCGGGCGCAGACCTGGAAGACCTGTGGCGAGATGGATGGGGAGTCATGACTGAGAAGACGCCGAGCCCGGGCGGGGCCGGCACCGCGGCGAACGACAGCTCTGCGGGTGACCCGGCCGCCTCCCGTCCCGGCGGCCCGCTTCCGGGGGACGGCGAGTCGATCGTCGTCCCGCCGTCGATCCTGAAGCAGCAGGCCGGCTGGGCGCAGCCCGGCGAGGCGCCGCGCGCCCCGGGCGGGACGACGACCGACGACACGCCGCAGATCTTCGCCTCCACCGTCCGCCGGGCCGACACCTCCGAGGCCGGGTACGACGAGAACCCGCCGAGCGTCGGCCGGCTCGGTGTGATCCTCGGCACGGTGCTGGCCGTGCTGCTGGCGGGCAGCGCCGTGACGCTGTACCTGGTCAACAAGGACGGTGGCGGCAAGGACGCGAGCGCCGCGAAGCCGGACGCCGCGACCGCGCCGCCCAAGCCGACCGCCGACCCGGTGCCGCCGATCAAGGACAGCGCCAAGGTGCTGCCGACCGTCACCGGCGACTTCGGCAAGAAGGCCGACATCCAGGTGCCGGGCGAGGCGTCGGACGGCTCCTTCGTGGTCAAGGTGCTCTCCGAGGGCACCGGCGCCAAGGTGGACAAGAACTCCTGGACCTCGGTGGACTACACCGCCAAGGACTGGAACACCGGCAAGGACATCCCGAGCTCGTACGACGCCAACGGCAAGCCGCAGATCTTCCAGGCCGGCACGGACTCGCTGATCCCGGCGCTGGACCAGGCCGTGATCGGGAAGAAGGCCGGCAGCCGGATCCTGGTGGTGGCCCCGCCGGCCGCCGCGTTCGGTTCCCAGGGCAAGGCCGACATGTCGATCGGGCCCAAGGACGACCTGATCTTCGTGATCGACGTCCGCAACGCCAACGCGCCGGACGCGGTGGTCAGCGGCACGGTCACCCCGCCGCCGGCGGACTTCCCGCAGGTCAAGGACAACGGCAAGAAGCCGGCCGAGATCACCCCGGTGGCCGGCGCCAAGGACCCGACCGAGCTGAAGTCCCACGTCCTGATCAAGGGCAACGGGCCGAAGGTGGAGAAGGGCGAGAAGGTCGTCGTCCAGTACACCGGCGCGCTGTTCAAGGACGGCAAGGTGTTCGACTCCTCGCTCAGCAAGGGCCAGGCGTTCACCTTCCCGGTCGGCGGCGGCCAGGTCATCCAGGGCTGGGACCAGGGCCTGGAGGGCCAGACCGTGGGCAGCCGGGTCGAGCTGGTGATCCCGGCGGCGCTGGGCTACGGCGACAAGGGCCAGGGCGACATCCCGCCCGGCGCGACGCTGGTCTTCGTGGTGGACATCCTGGACGCCGGTCAGGGCTGATCCACTTTCGGGTGACAATAGTGTCTGTGTGACCTTCGGGCCCGGCCGCGTGGCCGGACCCGTACGGGCGGCGGGCGCGCGTACCGTGGTCCGTCCCCGCTGTCGGGGCGGACCGGGTGCGGGCGCCCGCCGCTTGGTCGTGTACGGAACCGCCAAATGTGAGAAGAGGGACTGTGAGCGTCAACCTCAACGAGAAGCCCGAGATCGACTTCCCGATCGGCGACGCCCCGACGGAGCTGCAGATCCGCGACATCGTCGTCGGTGACGGCGCGGAGGCCAAGAAGGGCCAGAACGTCAGCGTCCGCTACGTCGGCGTGACCTTCGAGACGGGCGAGGAGTTCGACGCCAGCTGGAACCGGAGCCCGAACGAGTTCCGTTTCCCGCTGGGCGGCGGCCGCGTCATCAAGGGCTGGGACCAGGGCGTCGTCGGCATGAAGGTCGGCGGCCGCCGCGAGCTGACCATCCCGTCGCACCTGGCCTACGGTAACCAGTCGCCGACCCCGGCCATCCCGGCGGGCTCGACCCTGATCTTCGTGGTCGACCTGCTGGCCGTCTGAGCCTGCTCGCACCGTGGGCCGGACCCCTCCGGGGGCCCGGCCCACGGGCTTGTCCGGGTGCGGAGGACACCGCGCGGGAACCGGGTGCGGGAGGCCGCTTTTGCCGTGCGTACCGCTACCGGTACGGTCGGTCCCGCCGGGTGGTGATCGCCCGGTTGGCGCACCCCGCGCGCGGCGCGGCACACCGGAAGGGTCAGCGATGGCGATCGCCAAGGCAGAGCGGCTGATGAATCTCGCCCTGTGCCTGATGAACACCAGACGTCCGCTCTCCAAGAAGGAGCTGCGGGAATCCATCGAGGCGTACCGCGAGGCCTGGCAGGGCAGCAGCGAGGACGCCTTCAACCGGATGTTCGAGCGGGACAAGGACGACCTGCGCGAGCTCGGCCTGGTGATCGACGTCGACGAGAGCGCCCTGGACGGCGAGCTGGGCTACCTGGCCCGCGCCGACCGCAACCGGCTGCCCGAGATCGCGCTGGACGCCGAGGAGGCCGCCGCGCTGACGCTGGCGGCCCGGGTCTGGCAGCAGGCCAAGATGTCCGGCGCGGCCAGCGGCGCGCTGCAGAAGCTGCGCGCGGCCGGGGTGCCGTTCGCCGAGGCCGAGGGCCGTTCCGCCCTGGAGCCGCGCATCCCCGCCCGGGAGGCCGCGTTCGAGCCGCTGCTCACCGCCGCCCGGGACCGCCGCCCGGTCACCTTCGAGTACCGCAAGGCCGGCGCCGCCGCCGTCGAGCAGCGCAGCGTGGAGCCGTGGGCGCTGGAGTGTTGGCGCGGCCACTGGTACCTGGCCGGCTACGACCGCGACCGCGGGGACGCCCGGGTGTTCCGGCTCAGCCGGATCACCGGCAGGGTGAAGGCGCGGAGCGGGGCGTTCCTGGGCACCGTGCCCGAGCACGTGGACGTCCGGGCCACCGTGGCGAAGTTCGCGGGGGAGGGGGCCACCGCCACCGCGACCGTCCGGGTCCGCCGGGGCGCCGGCTTCCCGCTGCGCACCAAGGCGCTGAACAGCACCCGGGTGGACGAGGCCTGGGACGAGCTGGAGATCCCGTACGGCAACGGGCTGGGCGCCGATCTGGCCGAGTTCGGGCCGGACGTGGTGGTGCTCGGGCCGGAGGAGCTGCGGGCGGATGTGGTCGACCGGCTGCGGGCGGTCGCGGGGCTGGACTCGGAGGACGTACGGGCATGAGCAACGCCATTGACCAGACCAGGCGGATGCTGTCGCTGGTCACCTACCTGCGCGAGCGGCCGGGGGCCGAGGTCGCCGAGGTGGCCCGCGCCTTCGGGATCAGCGAGCGCGAGCTGATCGGGGACCTCAACGTGCTGCCGATGTGCGGCACCAGCTTCCGCGGCGGTGACCTGCTCGACATCGACACCGACGGCGAGCGGATCTGGTGGCACAACGTCGACGACGTGGCCCAGCCGCTGCGGCTGGCCGCGGACGAGGCGACCGCGCTGCTGGTGGCCGCCCGCGCGGTGGCCGGCCTGCCCGGACTGCGGGCCGGGGACCGGGAGGCGCTCACCCGGGCCGTCGCCAAGATCGAGAACGCGGCGGGCGAGAGCGCCGAGGGCAGCGCCCGGGTCGGCGTCACCTTCGAGGCGGAGAGCCACGTCTTCGCGGACATCGACCGCGCGCTCAGCGAGGGCCGCCGGCTCTGGCTGCGCTACTACTCGCACGGCCGCGGCGGGATGACCGAGCGCGAGGTCGACCCGATCCGGCTGCTCACCGAGGGCCACACCTACCTCGAAGCCTGGTGCCGCACCTCCGAGGACCACCGGATGTTCCGGCTGGACCGGGTCGCCGAGATCCGTGTGCTGGACGTCCCGGCCGACCCGCCCCGGCGCGAGCCGCGCGACCTGAGCGGCGGGCTGGTCAACCCGGCGGCGGACGACCCGGAGGTGGTGGTCGAGGTCTCCTCCGGCGGCCGCTGGGTGGCCGAGTACTACACCCACGACCGGGCCGAGGAACTGCCCGACGGCGGGCTGCGGATCACCCTGCGCAGCGCCGACCCCTCCCAGCTGCGCCCGCTGGCGCTGCGGCTGGGCCGGGACGGCCGGATCGTCTCGCCGCCCGAACTGGCCGAGCAGGCGCGCTCGGCCGCGCGGGAAGCGCTGGCCGCCTACGGGGAGGGGCAGGTCTGAGCGGTGGAACCCGGGACCAGATTCAAGGTGTACTGCTCGGAGTGCCGGGAGAAGGTCGAGCTCCCGGCCGAGGAGTTCCGCCTGACCCTCGGTCGCACCCCGGCCCAGGCGCACTACAGCTTCGGATGCCCGCTCTGCGGGGCCACGGTGCGCAAGCCGGCCGGGGAGAAGATCGTCGAGGCGCTCACCGGGGCCGGGGTCCGCACCATGCGGCTCGTCCCGGTCGAGGGATAGTGCCCGTGGTGCCCGTATAGGGTGGGGCGCATGTCCTGGATGCTCGTCGCCGCCGTCCTGCTCGCCACCGCGGGCCTGCTGGTCCTGGGGGTCCTCGCGATCCGGCTCTGGCTGGACGTGCGGGCGCTGGCCAAGGGCGTGGACACGGCCTCGCGGGCACTGGCCACGGCGGCCGAGGAGCTGGCCGCGGCGGTGCCGGGCCGGTAGCACACCGCGGACGTGGACGGTACGGGGGCTGCTGCGCGGACGTAGGGCCGGGTTACGCTCTCAGATGGCTCCCGAATCCGTGTGCCGGGGGCCGCTGTCCTGTTCGGGCGGCCGTCGTCGTGGCGTCACCCGCAGCGGTTACCATCCGCAGCGGGCGGCCCGGCGGGCCGCCATGACTGAAGGTGGTCGCGCATGCGCATCTCGATGACCGCGATCGTGGTGATCGTGGTACTCGCCATCGTGCTGTTCGGAGCCAAGCGGCTGCCGGAGGTCGCGCGGTCGCTGGGGAAGTCGCTGCGGATCCTGAAGAGCGAGGCCAGGGCGATGCGGACGGACGGCGAGTCCGAGCAGTCCGCGCGGCCCGCTCCGGCGCCGCTGGACGGCGCCGCGGGCCGGGCCGTCCCGGGAGCTCCGGGCGCGTCGGGCACGGCCCGTCCGGTGGCGGAGCCGGACGGCGAACGCCCGCACTGAGCGCGGCGCGCACGTGACACACGTGACGTACGCGGTGAGCGCGACACACGCCACGCACGCGAGGCACGCCACGCACGCGAGGCACGCGACGCACGCGAGGCACGCGACCATGGAGGCTCGTCGACCGGCGGGCCTCGACGCACGAGTTGAGGACCGGGGTTGAGCAAGCTCTCCAAGGCGCCGAAGGCGTCAAAGGATCCTGAGGGGCGGATGGCCCTCGCCGACCACCTGCGGGAACTGCGCAACCGCGTGGTCAAGTCGGTCCTGGCGATCGTGCTGATCACCATCGTGGCCCTGATCTACCACAAGCAGCTCGAAAGCCTCCTCCTCAAGCCGCTTCCGCAGTGCACCGAGGCGACCGCTGGCCAGTACCACGGCAAGTGCGCCCAGGTCTCCACCATCGGTCTGACCTCGGGTTTCACCTGGATGCTCAAGGTCGCGCTGACGGCCGGCGTGGTCGGTTCGGTGCCGATCTGGCTGTGGCAGGTGTGGGCGTTCGTGGCGCCCGGCCTGCACCGGCACGAGAAGAAGTACACCGTCATCTTCATGGTGTGCGGGGCGCCGCTGTTCCTGGCCGGTGTGGGTGTCGCGTTCCTGGTGCTGCCCGCCACGGTCGAGGTGTTGATCTCGTTCACGCCGGACAAGACCACGCCGATCCTGCCGCCGGACGACTACTTCGACATCGCCACCCGGATGGTGCTGGTCTTCGGCCTCGCCTTCGAGTTCCCGCTGCTGCTCGTGATGATGAACCTGGTCGGCATGGTCAGCGGCAAGCGGCTGCTCGGCTGGTGGCGCGGCATGGTCATGGGCATCACGGTGTTCGCGGCCTTCGCCACGCCGAGCGCCGACCCGCTGACCATGCTCGCGCTGGCCGCGCCGATCTGGGGCCTGTACTTCATCGCGGTGATCATCGCGCTGGCCTTCGACAAGCGCAAGGCGCGCCGCAACCCGGACGCCCTGCTGGACGACGAGGAGGCCTCGCACGTGGACCTCTCCGTGCAGCCGGTGGCCGGTGCGGAGAGCGTCCACGCCTCCGCGGCCCCGGCGGCGAGCAGCGCCCCGGTGCCGGCTGCGCGGCACGAGCAGATGGACGACATCACCTGAGCCGGTGGGTCCTGAGGGAGCCCCGGCCCGTCGCCAGCGAGCGACGGGCCGGGGCTTTCCGCTGGTCGGGGGCTTTCCCGGGTTTCGGCCGGGCGGTCTTGGCAGGGTGGATGGCATGTGACATATTACTGACGTGCTGAAGACCGAGAGACCTCCCCTGGACGTCGTCGTGGTCGGCGCCGGTGTGGTCGGCGCCGCCTGCGCCTACTACGCCGCCCGCGCCGGGCTCGCCGTCGCCGTCGTGGACCGCGGGCCGGTGGCCGGCGGCACCACCGGCGCGGGCGAGGGCAACCTGCTGGTCTCCGACAAGGAGCCCGGGCCCGAGCTCGACCTCGCGCTGCTCAGCACCCGGCTCTGGCGCGAACTCGCCGAGGACCTCGGCGCCGCCGTCGAGTACGAACCCAAGGGCGGCGTGGTGGTCGCCTCCACCGGCGCCGGCCAGGAGGCGCTGCGGGCCTTCGCCGCCGGTCAGCGCGCCGTCGGGGTGGTCGCCGAGGAGGTGCCCGGCGAACGGCTGCGGGAGCTGGAGCCGCACCTCGCCCCCGGCCTGGCCGGCGGCTTCCACTACCCGCAGGACGCCCAGGTCCAGCCCGCCCTGGCCGCCGCCCACCTGCTGCGCGCCGCCCGCCGGATGGGCACCGAGCTGATCACCGGGGAGACCGTGACCGCCGTCGACCGGGGGCCGGACGGCGCCGTGCGCGGCGTACGGACCGACCGCCGGCGACTGGCCGCGCCCGCCGTGGTCAATGCGGCCGGCACCTGGGGCGGCGAGCTCGCCGCCCTGGCCGGGGTGCACCTGCCGGTGATGCCCCGGCGCGGCTTCGTCCTGGTCACCGAACCGCTGCCGCGGGTCGTCCGGCACAAGGTCTACGCCGCCGACTACGTGGCCAACGTGGCCAGCGGCTCGGCCGGGCTGGAGACCTCCGCCGTGATCGAGGGCACCCCCGGCGGGCCGGTGCTGATCGGCGCCAGCCGGGAACGGGTCGGCTTCGACCGCACGCTCTCCCAGGAGGTGCTGCGCCGGCTGGCCGGTCAGGCCGCGGAGCTCTTCCCGGTGCTCGCGGACGTCACCGTGCTGCGCGCCTACCGGGGCTTCCGCCCGTACCTGCCGGACCACCTGCCGGCCGTCGGGGCCGACCCGCGGGTCCCCGGGCTGTATCACGCCTGCGGGCACGAGGGGGCCGGGATCGGGCTCGCTCCGGCGACCGGGCTGCTGATCAGCGAACAGCTCACCGGGAAGCAGCCGGAGCAGGACCTGGCGCCGTTCCGCCCGGACCGGTTCCCGGCGCCGTGACGCCCGGCCGCCGGGCCGCCGTGAGGCCCGGTGGGGTGGGACCCACCACCGCGCGGGGTCGCGCCCGCGATCGTTCCGCATGAGATTCCGTCCTGGATTGGAGACGCCGCCGATGCGCCGCCGCACCCCCGCCGGGCTGGTCGAGGCCGAGCCCGGGCCCGCCCACCACATCGAGTTCGACGGGCGGCCCGTCCCCGCGCTGCCCGGGCAGTCGATCGCCGCCGCCCTCTGGGCCGACGGCGTGCTCGCCTGGCGCACCACCCGGGTCGGCGGCAAGCCGCGCGGGGCGTTCTGCGGGATCGGCAGCTGCTTCGACTGCCTGGCCACCGTGGACGGCCGGCCCAACCAGCGCACCTGCCTGCTCCCCGCCGAGCCCGGCACCACCGTCACCACCCAGGAGGGCCACGGCCGTGCCGACCTCGCCGTCTGACCCCTCGTCCTTCGACCTCGCGGTGATCGGGGCCGGCCCGGCCGGGCTCGCCGCCGCCGTCACCGCCGCCGACCTCGGGCTGCGCTGCGTCCTGCTGGACGGCGGACAGCACACCGGCGGGCAGTACTACCGTCACCCGGCGCCCGGCCTCGGCGCGGCCCGGCCGGACCGGCTGCACCACCACTGGTCCGCCTACACCGGCCTGGCCGACCGGCTCGACGCCCACGAACGGGCCGGGCGGGCCGCCTTCCGGGCCGGGCACCAGGTCTGGGCGCTGGAGCGCGCCGCGGACGGCTTCGCGGTGCACGCCACCCGCGGGCCCGAAAGCACCGACCGGGCCACCGTCCGGGCCCGGTCGGTCCTGCTCGCCACCGGCGCGTACGAGCGCCAGCTGCCGTTCCCCGGGTGGACCCTGCCCGGGGTGGTCACCGCGGGCGGCGCCCAGGCGATGCTCAAGGCCGGGCTGGTCCTGCCCGGACGCCGGATCGTCGTCGCCGGGAGCGGACCGCTGCTGCTCGCCGCGGCGTCCTCGCTGGTCACCGCGGGCGCCGAGGTGCCCGCCGTGGTCGAGGCCACCGCCTACCTCGGGTACGCGCGGCGCCCGGGCGTGCTGGCGGGCGTCCCCGGCAAGCTGGTCGAGGGCGCCGGGCACGGCGGTGCGCTGCTGCGGCACGGCGTCCGGCTGCGCCCGCGCAGCGCGGTGGTCGAGGCGCACGGCACGGACCGGGTCACCGGTGTCACGGTGGCCCGCCTGGACGCCGACTGGCGGCCGGTGCCCGGCAGCGAGCGGCGGATCGACTGCGACGCCCTCGCGGTGGGCCACGGCCTGCTGCCGCAGATCGACCTGGCCACCGAGCTGGGCGCGCGGACCACGGCCGGACCGGACGGCGCGGTCGCGCTGGCGGTCGACGCCCGGCTGCGCACCAGCGTCCCCGGCCTCTGGTCGGCGGGGGAGACCAACGGCGTCGGCGGCGCCGACCTCGCGCTCGCCGAGGGCGAGCTGGCCGCGCACGCGGTGGCCGGGGCGCTGCCGACGGCCGCGCTGCTGCGCCGGCGCTCCCGGCTGCGGGCCTTCGCCGAGCTGATGGCCGCCGCCCACCGGCCGGGGCCGGGCTGGACCGGCTGGCTGCGCCCGGACACCGACGTCTGCCGGTGCGAGGAGGTGCCGGTCTCGGCGATCCGGGAGGCCGTGGACGAGCTGGGCGCGGGCGATCCGCGCACCGTCAAGCTGCTCACCCGGGCCGGGATGGGCTGGTGCCAGGGGCGGATGTGCGGTCCGGCCGTGGCGTGTCTGGCCGGACCGGCCGGGGATCCGGGCGGTCCGGGGCCCGACCGGCGGCCGCTGGGCTGTCCGGTGCCGCTCTCGCAGCTGGCGGCGGGGCCCACCCCGGAGTCGTGACGGGCGCGCCGTCGAACCGGCGCCCGCCGACGAACTGACGCCCGCCGTGGAGCCGACGCCCGCCGGCGAAGCGGCGCCCGCCGTGGAACCGATGCCCGCCGGCGAACGGACGGGCCGGGGACCTTGTCTCCGGCCTGTCCGTGCTTATAAAATGTCACACCTCACCAAGGAGTTCATCGTGTCCATCACCCCCCACGACACCGCCCGTCCCTGGCGCGGCATCATGGTCGCCACCACGATCCCGCTGCGCCCGGACCACTCCGTCGACTACGACGCCTACGCCGAGCACGTCCGCTGGCTGATCGACTCCGGCTGCGAGGGCGTCGTCCCCAACGGCTCGCTGGGCGAGTACCAGACGCTCACCGCCGAGGAGCGCGCCCGGGTCGTCGAGGTGGCCGTCGAGGCGGCCGGCGACGGCGCCCGGGTCATGCCCGGCGTGGCCGCGTACGGCAGCGCCGAGTCCCGCCGCTGGGCCGACCAGGCCGCCGAGGCCGGCGCCGGCTCCGTGCTGCTGCTGCCGCCGAACGCCTACCGGGCGGACCACGCCTCGGTGCGCGCGCACTACGCCGAGGTCGCCAAGGCGGGCCTGCCGATCGTCGCGTACAACAACCCGATCGACACCAAGGTGGACCTCGTCCCCGCGCTGCTCGTCCAGCTGCACGGCGAGGGCTCGATCGTCGCCGTCAAGGAGTTCAGCGGGGACGTCCGGCGGGCGTACGAGATCGCCGAGCTGGCCCCCGGGCTGGACCTGCTGATCGGTGCCGACGACGTGCTGCTGGAGCTGGCGCTGGCCGGTGCGGTCGGCTGGATCGCCGGCTACCCGAACGCGCTGCCGGAGGCCTCGGTGGCGCTCTACGACGCCGCGGTCAAGCACGACCTGGAGACGGCGCTGCCGCTCTACAAGTCGCTGCACTCGCTGCTGCGCTGGGACTCCAAGACCGAGTTCGTCCAGGCCATCAAGCTCTCCATGGACCTCGCCGGGCGCCCCGGCGGTCCGGTCCGGGCCCCGCGTCAGCCGCTCACCCCGGAGATCGAGGCGGCCGTGCGGGCCGCCACCGAGAAGGCCCTGGCCGAAGGCCTCGCCTAGCCGTGCCGCCTCCCGGCCGGCTGCCCGCGCAGCCGGCCAGGCCCCCCCATCAACCACCAGAACCTGTACGGGAGTTGTGACCCATGCGCAGCCGTCACGTGTTCCACGCCGTCGACTCGCACACCGAGGGCATGCCGACCCGGGTGATCACCGGCGGCTTCGGCGTCATCCCCGGCGCCACCATGGCCGAGCGCCGGGTGCACTTCCAGCAGCACCTGGACCACTTCCGCACCCTGCTGATGTACGAGCCGCGCGGCCACGCGGCGATGAGCGGCGCCATCCTGCAGCCGCCCACCCGGCCGGACGCCGACTTCGGCGTGCTCTACATCGAGGTCTCCGGACTGCTGCCGATGTGCGGGCACGGCACCATCGGGGTCGCCACCGTGCTGGTGGAGACCGGGATGGTGCCGGTGGTCGAGCCGGTCACCACCGTACGGCTGGACACCCCGGCCGGGCTGGTGGTCGCCGAGGTGCACGTCGAGGACGGCGCCGCCAAGGCGGTGACCATCCGCAACGTACCCTCCTACTCCGTCGCCCTGGACAGCAAGATCGAGGTGCCCGGCTACGGCACGGTGACCTACGACCTCGCCTACGGCGGCAACTTCTACGCCATCCTGCCGCTCGCCGAGTTCGGGCTGCCCTTCGAGCGCGAGCGCAAGCAGGAGATCCTGGACGCGGGCCTCGCGATGATGGACGCGATCAACGCGAGCCCCGACCGGCCGGTCCACCCCGAGGACCCCTCCATCCACAGCTGCCACCACGTCCAGCTGCTCGCCCCCGGCTCCACCGCCGAGCACTCCCGGCACGCGATGGCCATCCACCCCGGCTGGTTCGACCGCTCGCCCTGCGGGACGGGCACCTCGGCGCGGATGGCCCAGCTGCACGCGCGCGGGGAACTGCCGCTCGGGCAGGACTTCCGCAACGACTCCTTCATCGGCACGACCTTCATCGGGCGGCTGGTCGAGGGGACCGAGGTGGCCGGGCGGCCCGCCGTGGTGCCCACCGTCACCGGGCGCGCCTGGGTCACCGGCACCGCCCAGTACTTCCTCGACCCCAGTGACCCGTTCCCGGCGGGCTTCCTGCTCTGAACCGCTGGGCCGCCTGTTCCGGCCGGGCCTCCTGCCGCTGCGGCCGGGCGGGCCTGCCGTTCCGGCCGGGCGGGCTCCCGGCTCCGACCGCGGCGGGCTCCCGGCTCCGAACCCGGCGGTCTCCTGCTCCGCACCTCCCCTGAAGGGCTGCAAGTCGTGACCATCACCTCGTACAACCCCGCCGATCCGGACGACCTCGTGGTCGCCGTCGAGGAACCCGGCGCCGAGGCCGTGCGGGCCGCCGTCGGGCGGGCGCGCACCGCGCAGGTCGGCTGGCTCGCGGCCGGCGCGGGCGCCCGGTCGGCGGCGCTCGGCCGGATCGCCGACGCGGTCGAGGCGCACGCGGAGGAGCTGACCGCGCTGATCGTGCGCGAGGTCGGCAAGCCGCTCGCCGAGGCGCGCGGCGAGGTCGCCCGGACCGCGGCGATCTGGCGCTACTACGCGCAGGCGCCGTACGCGGCCTCCGGGGCGGTGCACGAGACCGCCGCCGGGCCCGGACTGCTGCTCACCCGGCGACGCCCCTACGGGGTGGCCGGGCTGATCGCGCCGTGGAACTTCCCGCTGGCGATCCCGACCTGGAAGGCCGCGCCGGCGCTGGCGGTGGGCAACACGGCGGTCCTCAAGCCCGCGCCCGAGGCGACGGCGTGCGCGCTGCGGCTGGCGGAGCTGGCCCTGGGGGCCGGCCTGCCCGAGGACGTGCTCACCGTGCTGCCCGGTGGCGCGCAGGAGGGCGCGGCGCTGGTCGAGGCGGCGGACGTGGTCTCCTTCACCGGCTCGACCGGCGTCGGCCGGGCCGTGGTGCGCGCCGCGACCGAGCGGGGGGTGCCGGTGCAGGCCGAACTCGGCGGGCTGAACGCCGCGTTGGTGCTGCCGGACGCCGACATCGCGCAGGCCGCCGGCCACATCGCGGCCGCCATCGCCGGGTACGCCGGCCAGAAGTGCACCGCCACCAGCCGGGTGATCGCGGTCGGCGCCGCGTACGAGCCGCTGCGCGAGGCGCTGGTCAAGGCGCTGGCGGCGGTGGACGACTCGGTGTGCGGGCCGGTGGTCAACTCCGCCGCCCGGGAGCGGCTGACCCTCGCCGTCGGCTCGGCCGCGGCGGCCGGCGCCGAGGTGCTCACCGGCGGCGGGGTGCCCGAGCGGGCCGGCTGGTACGTCGAGCCGACCCTGCTCGCCGGCGTACCGGCCGAACACCCGCTGGCCCGCGAGGAGTTCTTCGGCCCGGTCGCCGTGCTGCACGCGGCCGCCGACCTGGACGAGGCGATCGCGCTCGCCAACGACACCCCGCACAGCCTCTCCACCTCGGTGCACACCCGCAGCCTGGACGTGGCGCTGGCCGCCGCCGACCGGCTGGACGCGGGCATGATCCGGGTCAACGCGCCGTCCAGCGGCGTCGACTTCCACCTGCCCTTCGGCGGGGCCAAGGGCGCGAGCCACGGCGAGCGCGAACAGGGCCAGGCGGCACTGGACTTCTACACCGTCAGCCGGACCGTCAGCGTGCTGCCGGGCGGAGGCGCCTGATGTACGTCCGCACCGTCGACTACCACACCGCCGGCGAGCCGTTCCGGATCGTGCTGGACGGCGCACCGGCGATCCCCGGCGAGACCGTCGCCGAACGGCGGGCCATCGCGCTCGGCGCGGGCGGCAGCGCCACCGCGCCCCGACCCAGCGCGCTGGACGACGTCCGGCAGCTGCTCACCCGGGAGCCGCGCGGCCACGCCGGGATGTACGGCGGGTTCCTGGTGCCGCCGGACGACGACGGGGCGCACCTCGGCGTGCTGTTCTGGCACAAGGACGGCTACTCGACGGCCTGCGGGCACGGCACCATCGCGCTCGGCGCCTGGGCGGTGGACTCCGGACTGGTCGCGTCCCCCGAGGACGGCGTGGCGCCGGTGCGGATCGACGTGCCCTCCGGCCGGGTCACCGCGCTGGTCCACCGGGCCGGCGGGCGCACCACCGGGGTCACCTTCCGCAACGTGCCCACCCGGGTGAGCGCGCTGAAGCTGCCGGTGCGGACCTCGCGCGGCACGGTCGAGGTCGCCGTCGCGCACTCCGGCGCCTGCTACGCCTCCGTGCCGGCCGCCGCGCTGGGGCTGGCCGTGGAGCCGGCGCAGCTGGCCGAACTCACCGCCGCGGGGCGGGAGATCAGGGCGGCCCTGGCGGACTCGGAGGCGGTGGCGCACCCGATCGACCCCCGGCTGTCCGGGGTGTACGGCGTGATCCTCCACGACGAACTCCCATCGGAGGGAGGGGTGTTGAACCAGCGGAACGTCACCGTCTTCGCGGACGGGCAGATCGACCGCTCGCCCTGCGGCTCCGGAACCTCCGCCCGACTCGCGGTGCTCGCCGCCGAGGGCCGGCTGGCCCCGGGCGAGCCGCTGCGGCACGAGTCGGTCATCGGCACGGTGTTCACCGGCCGGGTGCTCCCGGGCGGCGACCCCCTGGGCGAGGGCGTCGTCACCGAGGTCGGCGGGACGGCCTGCCGCACCGGCGAGCACGGCTTCGTGCTGACGCCGGACGACGAACTGGGGACGGGGTTCCTCCTGTGAAGCCGACTGCCCGGCCCGGTACGGCGGTTGTGCCGCTCCAGTACGCCGTGAAGGGCACCGGCGGCGTCGGGCCCGCCGGGGCAGTGGGGGCGATCGAGCGGGTGCTGCTGGACGGGTTCGACCCGGAAGCGGCACCCGCCCGGTCGGCCGTGCCGGTACCGGCCGGCGAGCTGCTGATGATGCCGGCCGCCGCCGGGCCGTACGCGGGCGTGAAGATCGCCGGGGTGGCGCCGGACAACCCGCGGCACGGGCTGCCCCGGATCACCGGCAGCTACCTGCTGCTGGACGGGCCCACCCTGCAGCCGATCGCCCTGCTGGACGGTGCCGCGCTCACCGCGCTGCGCACGCCCGCCGTCACCGCCGCCGCACTGCGCCGGCTGGCGGTGCCGGAGGCCGCGCACCTGGTGCTGTTCGGCTCCGGACCGCAGGCGTACGGGCACCTCGACGCGCTGCTGGCCGTCCGGCCGCTGACCCGGCTCACGGTGGTCGCTCGCGACGCCGGGCGGGCCGGGGCGCTGGTGGCGTACGGGCAGCGGCTCGGGCTGGCGGCCGCCGTCGGCGGGCCGGAGGCGGTCGCGGAGGCGGACCTGGTGGTCTGCTGCACCACCGCGCGCACACCGCTGTTCGACGGGGCGCTGGTGCCCGCGCACGCGGCGGTGGCGGCGGCCGGCTCGCACGAGCCGGACGCGCGGGAGGTGGACGAGGCGCTGGTCGAGCGGGCCGAACTCTACGTGGAGGCGCGCTCGGTCGCGGCCCGGGAGGCCGGGGACCTGCTGATGGCGGGCGTGGCCGGGCGGCAGCTGTGGAACCTGGCCGAGCTGGTGCGCGGCGACGCGCTGCTGCCGACCGGGCGGCCGCGGTTCTTCAAGAGCGTCGGGATGGCCTGGGAGGACCTGGCGGTCGCGGCCGAGGTGCACCGGGCGGGTGCCGCGTTGCCGTAGCGGCTCAGTCGCCGATGAAGCAGATCCGACTGCCCGGTGTCGCGGCGCATTCGGCGAGCAGGTTGCGCAGGTCGCGGACGGCGGCCCGCTGCGCCTCGGTGGTGCAGCGGGCGAGCAGCGCGGTGGCTTCCTCGAAGGCGGCCGCCGCGTCCTGCTCGTCGAGGTGGGTGTCGCGGTACGGGTCGATCCGGCCGAGCCGGTGGTCGGCCGGGCCGGTGTGCGCGGCCAGGGCTTCGGCGAGCGCGCCGCCGTGGTCGACCGACAGGTGCAGCAGGCCGGTGGTCCGGCCGCGGTTCGGGCGGCCGTCGTACAGGGCGATCTCGATGCCCAAGTCCGTTGCTCCTGGCAGTGGTCGGGGGTCGTGGGGCCGGAGCCGGCCCGGTGGGAAGGGATCCCCCGCCGGGCCGGCTCCTTTTGCGTGCCGCGGTGCGGTCAGCGGTAGGTCGCGAGCAGCCGGGCCAGGTGCCTGCCGCTGACCAGCAGCGGCTCCTCGCTGCGGGCGATCTGGGCGGCGAGCTCGGCGCCCTCCAGGGTGCTGATGACCGTGCCGGCCAGTTCGCCGGCGTCCTGCCCGTCGATGCCCGCCGCGACCAGGTGTTCCACCACGACGGCCCGCCAGTTGGCGAAGGCCTCGGCCACGGCCTGCTCGATCCCCGGCGCGCGGCCGACCGTTTCCAGGGCGGTGCTGCTGATCGGGCAGCCGTCCTGCCAGTCGGAGGCGCGCAGCTCCCGCGCGAGCATCGTGGTGCAGGCGACGATCGCCTCGCCGAGGTCCGCCGAGGAGCCGAGCCCGGCGCGCAGCAGGACGGCGAACTCCTCGTCCCCGTGCCGGATCGCCTCGGCGGCCAACTCCTGCTTCCCGCCGGGGAAGAAGTGGTAGACGGAGCCGAGGGTGGCCCCGGCCTCGCGGGAGATCTGCTTGATCCCGGTGCCCTCGTACCCCTGGCGCTGGAGCAGCCGGGAGGTGGCCCGGACGATCCGCTCGCGGGTGCCGACGGGGGCGGCGGTGGTCTTCGCGGGGGTCTCGGGCGCATCGGGCGCATCGGGCGTCTTCACGGCGTGATCCTAGCCGATGAAATGAATAGAGCGTTCGTTCCAGAGCCGTGTTAGCGTCGGCCCCGGCGTTCTGGATAGAGCGTTCGTTCCAGTGGAGGGGGTAGGTGCATGTCCGTCGAGCGGCAGCAGAAGTCGAAGCGGTCGGAGCCGTCGGAGCCGTCGAAGCGGTCGGAGCCGTCGGGGCGGTCGGTGACGGTGATCGGGCTCGGCCCGATGGGGCGGGCCATGGCCGGGGCGTACCTGGACGCCGGGTACGCCGTCACGGTGTGGAACCGCACGGCTGGGCGGGACGGTGAACTCGTGGCCCGGGGTGCGGAGTCGGCGCCGAGCGCGCAGGCGGCGGTGGCGGCGAACGAACTGGTCGTGCTCAGCCTCACCGACTACGACGCGGTGTTCGCGGTCCTGGACGCCGTGGCACCGGTCCTCAAGGGCAAGGCCGTCGTGAACCTCAGCTCGGACACCCCCGAGCGGGCCCGCGAGGCCGCCCGCCGGCTCGCCGGGCTCGGCGCCGGGCACCTGACCGGCGGTGTGCAGGTGCCGCCCTCGGGCATCGGCAGCCCCGGGTCGTCCACCTTCTACAGCGGGCCGGTCGAGCTGTTCCAGCGGCACCGGGCCGCCCTGGAGGTTCTCACCGGCGCCGACTACCGGGGCGACGACCCCGGACTGGCGCAGCTGTACTACCAGATCCAGATGGACCTGTTCTGGACCTCCCTGGTCGGCTACCTGCACGCCACGGCGATCGCCGAGGCCAACGGGATCACGGCCGAGCAGTTCCTGCCGTACCTGAGCTCGACGGCCGCCTCGCTGCCCGGCTTCCAGGCGTTCTACGCGCCGCGGATCGCCGCCGGCGACCACCGCGGGGACGTCGACCGGGTGACGATGGCGCTCGCGAGCATCGAGCACGTCCGGCACACCGCGGAGGCCTCCGGGGTCGACGGCGCGCTGCCCGCCCTCCTGGCGGAGGCGTTCCGGCGGGGCGCGGAGTCCGGGAACGGCGCGGCGAGCCTGACCACGCTGGTCGGGCAGTTCCGTCGGGCATAGCCCCGACCGCAGTGGCAGATCGTGTGCCGTCGGCCGTTGTCACGGCCGACGGCCGCTGCCACCATGAGCGTCGGCGGGCTTGACGGGCCGTTCGAACCACGGACAGTTGCGCACGCAACGTAACGTGACATTGTACGCTGGTGTTCTGCACCCATCCGGAGGAACACCATGGCCGACCTCAAATCCCGCACCCTGATCTCCGTCCAGGAGCGGCTTCGCGACCAGGTCGCCCACGCACTCCGGGCGGCCCTGATCTCCGGCGAACTGCGCCCCGGCGTCGTCTACTCGGCGCCCGCCCTCGCCGCCGACTTCGGCGTCTCCGCGACCCCGGTCCGCGAGGCCATGCTCGACCTCGCCCGCGAAGGCCTGGTCGAGGCCGTCCGCAACAAGGGCTTCCGGGTCACCGAACTCACCGAGCGCGACCTGGACGACTACACCGAGATCCGCGCCCTGATCGAGGTCCCGACGGTCGGCCGGGTGACGCGCTCCGCGACCAAGGACCAGCTGGAGCAGCTGCGCCCGCAGGCCGAGGCGATCGTCGCGGCGGCGCGCAAGCACGACCTGATCGGCTACCTGGAGGCCGACCGGCAGTTCCACCTCGACCTGCTCGGCCTGGCCGGCAACGCGCGGCTGGTCGACGTCGTCGGCGACCTGCGCAAGCGCTCGCGCCTGTACGGCCTCAACCGCCTCGACGAGCGCGGCGAGCTGGTGTCCTCGGCGGAGGAGCACCTGGAGCTGCTGGACCTGATGATCTCCGGCGACGCCGAGGCGGCCGAGGCCTGCATGACGCGGCACCTCAGCCACGTCCGCTCACTGTGGGCGGGCCAGGACGAGGCGGCCGAGGCGGAGCGCCCCGCGCTGCGGCTGCGGGCCCGCTAGCGATCAAACCACTCGTCCGGGTGAAGGCCGACGGTCGGGCGTCGGAGGGCGCCCGGGTTCTACGATGATGCTCTCGACACCGGCAGTCAGGAGGAAATCCATGTCCGCCGCAGCTGTGGAAGAGCCCATGGAGCAGCCGACGCTGCTCGAAGCCGCTGAGCTGATCTCTCAGCAGCTGGTGGGCCACAGGGTCGAGATCATCGGAGGCCAGATCACCGTGACACCGCCTCCCGACGGGCCGCACGCGGAAACGCTCACCGACCTCATGATCCCGCTGTGGGCTGCGGGACTTCACGGTGAGACATCCCGACTGGTTCAGGGCATGGGAATGTGGCTCCCCGGAGGCGCATCCGACTACGCGATTCCCGACCTGTCTCTTGTCGACGCCGATTACCAGGATCACCTGATCGAGCACAACTGCTATGACCCGGTGATTTTTCGACTGGTTGCAGAGGTCACGTCGTCCAACCATCTGTCCGACGTCAAGATCAAGCCCGGGATCTATGCCGAAGCGGGAGTGCCCGTTTACGTCATCATCGATCGCAAGAACCAGAAGGTCATGGTCCTGACTGAGCCACGAGGCGGCGAGTACCGGGTGCACGCCGTCCACCACCCGGGGCAGACGTTCACCTTGCCGGAGTCGATCGGGGCCGGTGTGACGCTTGCCGTGGACGATTTGCTCATCGCCAAGAAATGACGATCCCTGTGCAGAGCAGTGCGCTCTTCATGGCCGAGGCTCTTTTCGAGCGCTTTCCCGGACACCGGGTGGAGGTGCTCGGCGGTGAGGTGTCCGTCGAGCCCGCCCCGGACATGCGGCATGCCCGAATCCTGAAGCGCGTGGTGCGCGCCTGCCACGACGCCGGCCTGGACGACGGGATCGTAGAGGTCTTCCAGCGGCTCGCGATCCGGCTGCCCACCGGCCCGGACGACTTCGCGATGCCCGATCTGTCGATCGTCGACGCCTCAAGCGACGATCACGTGGTCGCGTACGACTGTTACGACCCGAAGGTCTTCCGCCTGGTGCTGGAGGTGACGTCGGCCGCGCTGTGCAGCGACCTCACCAGGAAGCCCGCCGCGTACGCGCTGGCCGGGGTGCCGGCCTACGTGATCGTGGACCGGACCGATCGGCAGGTGGTGGTGCTGACCGAGCCCGAGGGCAGCGGGTACCGGCAGCGGGTCGTCCGCCGGCCCGGGCAGGTGTTCACGCTGCCCGGGACGGCGGTGACCTTGGACGTCGGCGGTCTGCTGTCCTAGCCGACCGCGGTCGGCAGGGTCAGCTTCCCGTCGTGGACCTCGGCGATCCGGTCGACGGCGGTCAGGTGCGTCCGGTCGTGGGTGACCAGGACGGTGGCCGTCGCCCGGCGGTGGGTGAGCTCGGTGATCAGGTCCAGGACGGCGGCGCCCCGTTCGTGGTCGAGGGCGCTGGTGGGCTCGTCCACCAGCAGCACCGTGGGGTCGTTCATCAGGGCGCGGGCGATGTTGACGCGCTGGCGCTGGCCGCCGGAGAGCTGGTGCGGGCGGCGCCCCGCCTGGTCGCGCAGGCCCACGGCGTCCAGCAGTTCCAGGGCGCGGGGGAGGGCTTCGCGGGGGGCGCGGCCGTCGAGGTGGGCCATCACCTGGAGCTGTTCGACGGCGGTGAGCGAGGGCAGCAGGTTGGCCTGCTGGAACACGATGCCGATCTTCGTACGACGCAGTGCGGTGAGGTCCGCCCGGCTGAGGCCCGCGGTGTCGGTGCCGTCGATGACGACCCGCCCCGAGTTCGGGGTGATCAGGGTGGCGGCCACCGCCAGCAGACTGGACTTGCCGGAGCCGGACGGGCCGACGACGGCGGTGATCGAGCCCTCGGGGACGGTCAGCGAGACGTCGTCCAGGGCGGTGAGGCGGCCGTCGCCGTCCGGGTAGGTGAGGGTGATGCGGTCGAGGGCCAGGGTCATCGGGCGCTCCCCAGGGCGGTCAGCGGGTCGACGGAGGTGATCCGGCGGATGGACAGGGCCGCGCCGATCGCACCGAGGGCGATCATGACGGCGGCGGGCAGCAGGACGGTCGGGGCGTCCAGGACGAAGGGGACGGCGGAGCCGATCAGCGCGCCGAAACCGGCCGCGACCGCGGTGCCCAGCAGGGTGCCGAGCACCAGCAGCAGGACGGCCTGGCCGAGCGCGTCGCGCAGCAGGTAGCGGGTGGAGGCGCCGAGGGCCTTGAGCACGGCGACGTCGCCGCTGCGCTGGATCGTCCAGACGGTGAAGAACGCGCCGATCACCAGTGCCGAGATGGCGAACAGGAAGCCGCGCATCAGCTGCAGGGAGCCGTTCTCCGAGGTGTACGAGCCGATCGCGGCGAGGGCGTCGTCGCGGGTGCGGGTCTCGGTGCCGTGGCGGGCGTCGGCGCCGGCGAGGTCGGCGCCCTTCGCGGTGGTGAGCGCGATGACGGTGGCGTGGCCGGCGCCGCCCGGGGCGAACTGCTGCCAGTCGGTGAGGCCGGTCCAGATCACCGGGGTGTGGCTGTAGGCGGCATCGCCCTCGACCGCCGCGACCCGCAGCGGGTGCCCGGCCATCGTGAAGTCGGCGCCGGGGGCGAGGCCGCCCAGGTTCTCGGCGGCGGTCTTCGACAGCACCGCCTGGCCGGGGGCGATCCGGGAGCCCTGCGGGGCGAGCCCGGAGCCGTCCGGGACGCCGAAGGCGGAGAGCGCGGCGGTGCGCTGCCCCGCGGCGGCCTTGGTGGTGGTGATGCCGAGCGGCTGGGCGGAGGTGACGCCGGGCTCGCGGGCCCAGGCCTGCCACTGCTCGGGGGTGACCTGGGAGTCCGTGAAGGACAGCTCCTGCCCGTCGGCCGGCTTGGAGAACACCAGGTGGTCGGCGGGCAGGCCGGTGATCGCGGAGATGTTCTGGCGGCCGAGGCCGGCGGTCAGACCGGACAACAGGCCGACCAGGACGGTGATCAGGACGATGACGGTTCCCATCAGGGCGAACCGCCCCTTGGCGAACCTCAGGTCCCTCCAGGCGACGAACACGGTGGGCCTTCCTCTGCACGGGTGTTTTCCGACGCTTCCACCGTCGTGGACCGGGGGGCCCGGAGGCATCGAGCCGGGGATTGCATCCTGGGCATCAAAGGGCAGAAGCGGAGCTCAACCTTTTGATTGATGCCGGGCCCGGCGGGTGGAACTTAGGCTGGAGGGATGGCGACCGAACGAACCAGAACCACCCCCGTCGCCCGCGTCCTCCAGGTCTGCCTGCACCTGCTCGTGGCGGGCCTCCTCGCACTCGCCGTCGCCCGGGCCGTCTTCGCCGACCGCGGCGGCGACCCGGCGGCGGTCGCCGCCGCGGCCACCGCGATGGCCGCCGTCTACGCCGTCGGGCCGCAGCTGGCCGCCGTCCGCCGCTCGCGCCGGGCCGCCGCGCTGTGGCTGGTCCTGCTCGGCGTCACCTGGGCGGGCGTCCTGGTCGCCACCCAGGACGGCGTCTGGCTGGCCTTCCCGCTGTACTTCCTGGAACTGCACCTGCTCGGGCGGCGCGGCGGGCTGGTGGCCGTCGCCCTGACCGCCGCCGCGGCCATCGCCGCGTGGTCCTGGCACCAGCACAGCTTCAGCCTCGCCGCCTCGATCGGGCCCGCCCTCGGCGCGGCCGTCGCCACCGCCACCGTGCTCGGCTACCAGGCGCTCTACCGGGAGAGCGAGGAACGGCGCCGACTGATCGACGAACTCACCGCCGCCCGCGCCGACCTCGCCGCCGCCCACCATGCCGCCGGAGTGACGGCCGAACGCGAGCGCCTCGCCCGGGAGATCCACGACACCCTCGCGCAGAGCCTCAGCTCCATCCAGCTGCTGCTGCGGGCGGCCCAGCGGGCCCTGCCCGAGCGCACCGAGGCCGCCGCCGGCTACGTCGAACAGGCGCGGCAGGCCGCCCAGGACAACCTCGACGAGGCCCGGCGCTTCGTCCGCGCGCTCACCCCGCCCGCGCTGGACGGCGATCCGCTGCCGGTCGCGCTGGAGCGGCTGTGCGCGACGACGACGGCGCAGACCGGCCTGGCGGTGAAACTGCACGTCTCCGGCGACCCGGTCCGGCTGCCGGCCGCCCACGAGGTCGCGCTGCTGCGGATCGCGCAGTCGGCGCTCGGCAACACCGTCCGGCACGCGAAGGCCTCGTGCGCCGAGGTGACACTCAGCTACATGGAGGGCGAGGTGGCGTTGGACGTGTTCGACGACGGGGCCGGGTTCGAACCGGCGGCGGTCGCCGGCCGCACCGGCGGGGACGGCGGGTTCGGACTGCCCTCGATGCGGGCCCGGGCCCGGGCCCTCGGCGGCACCTTCACGGTGGAGTCCGCGCCGGGGGAGGGCACGGCGGTGGCCGTGCAGCTGCCCGCCGGGCCGGCCGGGCCCGCCGTGCCGGAGCCGGAGGCGGCGTCGTGATCCGGCTGCTGATCGCGGACGACCACCCGGTGGTGCGCGCCGGACTGCGGGCCGTGCTGGAGAGCGAACCGGACTTCGCGATCGTGGCGGAGGCGGCGACCGCCGAACGGGCCGTCGAACTGGCCGCGGAGGCGGGCGTCGACGTGGTGCTGATGGACCTGCAGTTCGGGCCCGGCTCGGCCATGAACGGCGCACAGGCCACGGCGGCGATCACCGCCCGCGCGGGCGCGCCGCGGGTCCTGGTCGTCACCACGTACGACACCGACGCGGACACCCTGCCCGCCTTGGAGGCGGGCGCCACCGGGTACCTGCTGAAGGACGCGCCCCCGGAGCAACTGGCCCAGGCCGTACGGGCGGCCGCGGCCGGGCGCTCCGCGCTGGCGCCCAGCGTCGCCGACCGGCTGCTGGAACGCATGCGGACGCCGGCGGCGGCACTCAGCGCCCGGGAGACCGAAGTGCTCGGGCTGGTCGCCGACGGGCTCACCAACCAGCAGGTCAGCCAGCGGCTGCACCTGAGCCAGGCCACGGTGAAGTCGCACCTGGTGCACGTCTACACCAAGTTGGGCGTCGACTCGCGCACGGCCGCGGTGCGGGAGGCACGGGGGCGGGGACTGATCCGGTAGGGGGCGCGGCAGGTGCTTCCGGGGCGGGCTGCTTCCGTTGGCGGGGGCCGGAGTTGAACGGGCGGGCGTAGGGTGGGAGGTCGGTCCGTACCCGCAGCAGTGTGAGGAGCCCCTGATGGCCGTGCGTCTCGACGAGCTTGCCGTGCCGGTGATCGCCGCGCCGATGGCGGGCGGGGCCTCGACCCCCGAGCTGGTGGCCGCGGTGAACCGGGCCGGCGGACTGGGCTTCCTCGCGGCGGGGTACCGGAGCGCCCCGGCGATGGCCGAACAGATCGCGCTGGTACGGAAGTCGAGCGACCGGCCGTACGGGGTGAACCTCTTCGTCCCCTCGCCTCCCGGGGACCGGGCGGCCGTCGCCGCCTACCGGGAGCGGCTGCAGCCCGAGGCCGAGCGGTGGGGAGTGACGCTGCCGGAGGAGAGCGGACAGCCGGACCGGGACGACTGGGAGGCCAAGATCGCCGTGCTGCTCGCGGACCCGGTGCCGGTGGTCTCGTACACCTTCGGCCTGCCGACGGCGGAGGAGGCCTCGGCGCTCCGGGCCGCCGGGACACTGCAGGTCGGCACGGTCACCACACCGGAGGAGGCGCGGGCGGCGCAGGCCGTCGGGATGGACGCGCTGTGCGTGCAGGGCCCGGAGGCGGGCGGGCACCGGGGCACCCACCGGGTCGCGGACGTGCCGGGGGAGGTGCCGCTGCTCCGCCTGCTGCCCGCGGTGCGGGAGGTGACGGGGCTGCCGCTGGTCGCCGCCGGCGGGCTCGGCGACGGCGCGGCCGTCACGGCGGCGCTGCGGGCCGGGGCGGTCGCGGTGCAGCTGGGGACGGCCCTGTTGCGCTCCGACGAGTCGGGCGCCTCGGCGGCACACCGGGCGGCGCTCACCGAACTCCCGGAGACGACCGTCACCCGCGCCTTCACCGGCCGCCCGGCCCGGGGCCTGCGCAACGCCTTCATCGACCGCCACGGCCCGTACGCCCCGCCCGCCTACCCCGAGGTCCACCACCTCACCGCCCCGCTGCGCGCCGCTGCCACCCGCCGTGAGGACACGGAAGCCATGCACCTCTGGGCCGGCACGGCCCACCACCTGGCCCGTTCCGGCCCGGCGGAGGCGATCGTCACCGACCTCTGGCGCTCCGCACAGGGGTAGTGCGCCCGGCGCACGCCGGACGGGGAGTGTCGTCCCTCGCAGGGGTGGATTGGGCGGGAAAGCACGCGGTAACGTATAAGGGACGCCTTAATTTTTCATCCATGTGGGAGATCACGCTCTTCGATGCGGTGAATGACTGGTTCCTGGACATCTGTCGCAAGGATCCGGATACGGCGAACCAGATTGCCGACGCGATCATGATGCTGGCGCGGCGAGGACCGCTGCTGGGGCGTCCGCTGGTGGACCGTATTCACGGAAGCAAGCTGCACAACCTGAAAGAACTGAGGCCTGGCTCGGCTGGGCGTACGGAGATTCGGATGCTCTTCGTCTTCGACGCCGAGCGGGCGGCGATCATCCTCGTCGCGGGAGACAAGGGCGGGGAATGGTCCCGATGGTATGACGTCAACATCCCGCTGGCGGAAGCCCGCTATGAGCAGTACGTCGACGAGAAGGACAAGGGAGAGAGCGCGTGAAGGGTCGTAGTTGGACCGAGGTGTGGGCTGAGGCTCAGCGCATCAACCCGTGGCTGGCCTCGCCCGAAGCGGAGGCCGATCGGGTGCGGATCCGGCAGGAGACGCTGGCGCGGATTCGCGGCCACGAGCTGGCTGAGCTGCGGAAGGCGGCTGGACTGACCCAGAAGCAGGTAGCAGGACTGATGGGGGTGAGCCAGGCGCGGGTGTCGCAGATCGAACACGGCCAGGTGGACAGCCTGGACAACCTGCGCGCGTACGCCGCCGCGATCGGCGGTGAGGTCGAGGTGGCGGTTCGCCAGGGCGAGCGGACGATCAAGGTGGCCTGATCGTCCGCTCCGGCCCCGGCCTGCGGCCTCACGCCAGCAGGGTGGCCATCCAGGCCTCGATGTCCCTGACCGTCCTCGGGAGGGCGCCCGACATCAGGTGGGCGCCGTCCTCCGTGATCACGAGGTCGTCCTCGATGCGGATGCCGAGGCCGCGGAGCTCGACGGGGAGGGTCTCGTCGTCGGGTTGGAGGTAGAGGCCGGGTTCGACGGTGAGGACCATGCCCGCCTCCAGGACGCCGTCGAGGTAGCGGTCGGCGCGGGACGCGGCGCAGTCGTGGTAGTCGAGGCCGAGCATGTGGCCGCTGCCGCAGAGGGTGTAGCGGCGGTACAGGCCGTTGTCCTCGGCGAGGGCCTGGTCGGCGGGGACGCGCAGGACGCCCCAGCCGGCGAGGCCCTCGGCGATGACCCGCATCGCCGCGCGGTGGAAGTCGCGGAAGCGGGCGCCGGGGCGCAGGGCGGCGATGCCGGCGCTCTGGGCGGCGAGGACGAGCTCGTAGGCCTGGCGCTGGACGGGGGTGAAGGTGCCGCCGAGCGGGAGGGTGCGGGTGATGTCGGCGGCGTAGAGGGTGTCGGTCTCGACGCCGGCGTCCAGCAGGAGCAGGGAGTTCGGGTCGAGGGCGCCGTCGTTGCGGATCCAGTGCAGGACGCAGGCGTGGGCGCCGGAGGCGGCGATGGTGGTGTAGGCGGTGCCGTTGCCCTCGGCGCGGGCGCGCAGGTCGAAGACGCCTTCGATCCAGCGTTCGCCGCGGTGGTGGCGCAGTGCGGTGGGCAGGGCGCGGACGACGTCCTCGAAGCCGGTGACGGTGTGGTCGACGGCGAGCTGTAGCTGGCCGACCTCCCACTCGTCCTTGACCAGGCGCAACTCGGAGAGCACGGCGGCCAGTTCGCCGTCCGGGTGGGCGTAGGGGCCGGGACGCCCGGTGGCCTCGTCGACCAGGGCGTCGGTGCCGGCCAGGACCCGGGTGGGCGGCTGGGGGCCGGCGAGCAGGGTGTCCAGGTCGTCGAGGTGTCGGGTGCGCACCCCGGTGAGCCGGGCGGCTTCGCCGAGGTCGGGCCGGGGGCCGACCCAGAACTCGCCGTAGCGGCGGTCGCGGTAGAACTCGCCGCCGTCGCGGGGGGAGCGGGGGCGCAGGTAGAGGACCGGCTCGTGGCCCTCGGGGCCGGCCGGTTCGAGGACGAGGACGTGGTCGGCCTGGTCCTCGCCGGTGAGTCCGGTGAGCCAGACGTAGGCGCTGTGCGGGCGGAAGCGGTGGTCGAGGTCGTTGCAGCGGACCTTGAGCCGGCCGGCCGGGACGATCAGCCGTTCGCCGGGGAAGGCGGCGGAGAGGCGGGCTCGGCGGCCGGGGAAGCGGTCGTGTCCGGGGACGCGGCGGTCGGCGGGGAGCGGGGTGGCGGCCCATCGGGTGCCCATGAAGGCGGCGAGGGCGGGGGTGACCGGGAGGTCGTGGCTCCCGGTGGCGAGGCCGGTCTGGCGGAGGGTCACCGGTGAACTCCTAGGTGGGGCTGGGGAGATGTGTGGCGCGGGCACGGGCGGGGCGCGAGCACGGACACAGCTCGGTAACGGGCGGCGTCACCTCTTGTGCAGTGCAATTTCACATTACTATGTTACGGGTCACACAGCGGAGCGGCCGGATCAGGCCCCCCACAGCGGAGTTGCACATGACCAGGCGCACCCACGCCGCCCTCGCGGCGGCCCTCGCGGCGACCCTCACCCTCGGCCTCGGGGCCTGCACGAACGACAAGAGCGACAGCGGCGGTGACGCGGCCCCGTCGAGCACCAAGGGCCCGGGCGCGGAGAGCGGCTCGATCATCGGCGGGACGCCGGCCAAGGGCGGCACCCTCACCGTCCTGACCAACCAGGACTTCGCCCACCTCGACCCGGCCCGCAACTGGACCGTCCCGCACATGGACTTCGGGACCCGGCTGCTCTACCGCACCCTGACCACCTTCAAGTCCGAACCGGGTGCCGCCGGCAGCGAGATCGTCCCGGACCTCGCCACCGACCTGGGCAAGTCCTCCGAGGGCGGCAAGGTGTGGACCTTCACCCTCAAGGAGGGCCTCAAGTACGAGGACGGCAGCCCGATCAAGTCCGCCGACATCAAGTACAACGTCGAGCGGTCCTTCTCCCCGGACCTCACCGGCGGCCCCGACTACGCGATCCAGTACCTGGCGGGCGGCGAGAACTACAAGGGCCCGCTGACGGGCGAGCACCTGGCGAGCATCGAGACGCCGGACGACAGGACCATCGTCTTCCACCTGAAGCGCCCGGTCGCCGAGTTCTCGGACACCGTCACCCTGCCGACCTTCTCCCCGGTGCCGCAGTCACAGGAGAAGGGCACCCAGTACGACTCCCGGCCGTTCTCCTCCGGCCCGTACAAGATCGAGAGCTACGACCGCGGCAAGCAGCTGGTGCTGGTCCGCAACACCAACTGGGACCAGGCCACCGACACCGTCCGCAAGGCCTACCCGGACAAGGTCGTGGTCACCCAGGGCATCAAGGGCGGCCAGGCCGACGACCGGATCATCGCCAGCGACGGCGCCGACGCCAACGCCATCAACATGCCCTGGATGCAGCACGAGACCGTCGCCAAGGTGATGCCCAAGGCGGACGTCAGGGCCCGCATGGCGGCCGAGCGCACCGGCTGCACCGACATGCTGTTCATGAACACCGCCAAGGCGCCCTTCGACGACCCGAAGGTGCGCGAGGCGATGATGTGGGCGGTCGACCGCGAGGCGCAGGTGACGGCCTTCGGCGGCCCGGCGGTGACCGACGTGGCGACCTCCTACCTGCCGCCGTCGCTGACCGGCGGCGTCAAGGCCGACCCGCTGAAGATCCCGGCGGCCGGCGACCCGGAGAAGGCCAAGGCGCTGCTCAAGGAGGCGGGCAAGACCGACCTGAAGGTCACGCTCACCGTCTCGCTCGGCGACAAGACCCGCGCCGAGGCGATCCAGCAGTCGCTGGCCAAGGTCGGCGTGCAGGTCACCGTCAACACCACGGACCCGTCGGCCTTCACCGACACCGTCGGCGACATCAAGAACGCCCCCGATCTGATCATCCAGGGCTGGTGTCCGGACTACCCGTCCGCCGCCACCTTCTTCCCGTTCCTGTTCGACGGACGGACCATCAAGGAGAAGGGCAACCAGGGCAACTGGAGCCAGTTCCGCGACCAGGCCACGATGGACCGGATGGACCAGATCGCGGCCATGACGGACGTCAACGAGGCCAACAAGGCCTGGCAGCAGCTGGACGAGGACCTGATGAAGAAGGCCCCGGCCGTGCCGCTGATGTGGCAGCGCCGCCCCCTGCTGGTGGGCACCAACGTGGCCGGTGCGTTCGGCAACTCCGGCTACGCCGGCATGATCGACCTCGCCGTGGTCGGCCTCAAGGACCCCGCCAAGGGCAAGGGCTGAGGGGCCGGCAGCGATGAGTACCACCACTGAGCCCGTCGCCGTGGCCGACGCCACGGCGGCGGGCGCCGCGAAGAGCGCCGGGCGCGGGCCGTGGCGGCAGGTCGGGGACCAGCTGTGGGCCAGGGGCTCGGCCCGGTTCGGGCTGATCACGGTCGGCGTGCTGGTCCTGGCCGCCGCCCTGGCCGGGCCGCTGGGCTCGCTCGGCGGCTGGTCCCCCGAGGAGTTCGACAAACGCGCCGTGGACCCGTACCTGGGCGGCCTGCCCCGGGGCGACTTCGGCGGCATCAGCACCCGGCACTGGCTGGGCGTCGAGCCGATCACCGGGCGCGACCTGTTCGCCCGGGTGCTGCACGGCGGGCAGGTGTCCCTGCTGATCGCCTTCACCGCGACCGCGGTCGTCGTGGTCGCCGGCACCCTGGCCGGGATCGCCGCCGGCTACTTCGGCGGCCGCACCGACGCGCTGCTGTCCCGGCTGATGGACCTCACGATGTCCTTCCCCTCGCTGATCTTCATGATCGCGATGATGTCGGTGGCCAAGGACGTCAACCGGATCCTGCTGATCACCCTGGTGATCGGCCTGTTCACCTGGCCCGGCATCGCCCGCGTGGTCCGCGGCCAGACGCTGTCGCTCAAGCACCGCGAGTACGTCGAGGCCGCCAAGGTCGGCGGCGCCCGGTCCTGGCGGATCCTCACCCGGGAGATCCTGCCGAACGTCTCCGGCCCGATCATCGCCTACACCACGCTGCTCGTCCCCGGCATGATCGCCACCGAGGCCGCGCTCAGCTACCTCGGCGTGGGCGTCCGCCCGCCGACCCCGTCCTGGGGCCAGATGATCGCCGAGAGCATCGTGCACTACGAGACCGACCCGACGTACTTCCTGATCCCGACCGCTTTCCTGTTCCTCGCCGTGCTCGCCTTCACCCTGCTCGGGGACGCGCTGCGCGACATCCTCGACCCCCGGGGAGGCCGGTCGTGATCCTCTACCTCGGCCGCCGGCTGCTCGGCGTGGCGGGCATCCTGCTCGCCATCTGCGCCATCACCTTCACCATCTTCTACCTGCTGCCCAACGACCCGGCCGCGGCGGCCTGCGGCAAGACCTGCAGCCCCGAGCGGCTGGCCGACGTCAAGGCCGCGATGGGCCTGGACAAACCGGTCTGGGACCAGTTCCTCGCCTACCTCGGCGGCATCTTCGCCGGCCGCGACTACGGCTCCGGGCCCAGCGCCGTGCACTGCGGCTTCCCCTGCCTCGGCTACTCCTACGAGTACGGGCTCCCGGTGTGGGACCTGCTGACCGACCGTCTGCCGGTCTCCGTCTCGCTGGCCCTCGGCGCGGCCGTGCTCTGGCTGGTCCTCGGCCTCGGCGCGGGCGTCACCTCGGCGCTGCGCAAGGGCCGGCCGGTCGACCGGACGCTGATGGTGCTCTCCGTCGGCACCGCCTCGCTGCCGGTCTACTTCACCTCGATCATGCTGATCTGGGGCGTCGTCAGGACGGCCGGGCTGCTGCCCTACCCCTCCTACCACCAGTTCACCGAGAACCCCTTCACCTGGGCCTCCAACCTGCTGCTGCCGTGGACCGCCCTGGCCCTGCTGTACGCGGCGATGTACGCCCGGCAGAGCCGCAACTCGATGATCGAGGCGATGGCCGAGCCGTACATCCGCACCGCCCGGGCCAAGGGCCTGCCGGCGCGGACGGTCACCGTCAAGCACGGGCTGCGCGCCGGGATGACGCCGATCCTCACCCTCTTCGGCATGGACCTCGGCGGCCTGCTGGCCGGTGCCGTCATCACGGAGTCCATCTTCGGCCTGCCGGGCGTCGGCCGGCTGTTCTACGACGGCCTGGGCCGTTCCGACCAGCCCGTCATCCTCGGCGTCACCCTGCTCGCGGCCTTCTTCATCGTCGCGGCGAACCTGCTGGTCGACCTGCTCTACGCGTTCGTCGACCCGAGAGTGAGGTACTGATGACCGCATTGCTGGAGGTCGAGGACCTCAGGGTCGCCTTCGCCACGCCCCGGGGGACGGTCCGGGCGGTGGACGGCATCTCCTTCGCCGTCGAGGCCGGGCGCACCCTCGGCCTGGTCGGTGAGTCGGGCAGCGGGAAGTCCGTCACCTCGCTGGCCGTCATGGGCCTGCACCGCGGCGCCGCCGTCACCGGCTCGATCCGGCTGCACGGGCAGGAGCTGAACGGGCTCGGGGAGAAGGAACTCGGCGCCGTCCGGGGCCGTCGGATCGCGATGATCTTCCAGGATCCGCTGTCCAGCCTGCACCCCTTCTACACCGTCGGCGAGCAGATCGCCGAGCACTACCGGGTGCACTTCAGGGCCAACCGCAAGGCGGGCCGGGCCCGCGCGGTGGAGATGCTGGCCGAGGTCGGCATCCCCGAGCCGGCCCGCCGGGTCGACGAGTACCCGCACCAGTTCTCCGGGGGCATGCGCCAGCGCGTCATGATCGCCATGGCACTGGCCTGCGAACCCGACCTGCTGATCGCCGACGAGCCCACCACGGCGCTCGACGTCACCGTCCAGGCGCAGATCCTCGACCTGATCGCCCGGATCCAGCAGGAGCGCGGCCTCGGTGTCGTGATGATCACCCACGACCTCGGCGTGGTCGCCCGGGTCGCCCACGAGGTGCTGGTCATGTACGGCGGCCGGGCGGCCGAACAGGCCCCGGTGGACCGGCTGTTCGCGCAGCCCGCGCACCCGTACACCCGCGGTCTGCTGGACTCGCTGCCGCGCCTGGACGACACCGACGACGCCCCGCTGCGGGCCATCCCCGGCAGCCCGCCGTCGCTGATCGCCCCCGCCCCCGGCTGCTCCTTCGCCCCGCGCTGCGCCCGCACCACCGCCGCGTCCGCCGAGGAGCACGCCCGCTGCCTGGCCGAGCGTCCCACGCTCGGCCCGCTCGCCCCCGGCCACCAGGCCGCCTGCCACCTGCCGCTGGTGCCGGAAGGGGTGCTGTGATGACCGGATCCGCCGGGACGACCGGAACCGGAGGGACGACCGGACCCGCCGGCACGACCGGAGCGAGGGGGACGACCGGAACCGCCGGGACGAAGGAACCGCTGCTGTCCGTACGGGACTTGGTGAAGACCTTCCCCGGCCGGCGCAGCCGCACCGGGCGGCCCGGAGCGCCGGTCCGGGCCGTGGACGGCGTCAGCTTCGACGTCGGCGCGGGGGAGACGCTCGGCCTGGTCGGCGAGTCCGGCTGCGGCAAGTCCACCACCGGCCGGATGATCGTCCGGCTGCTCGACCCGACCTCGGGCACCGTCACCTTCGACGGCACCGAGATCGGCGGGCTCTCCCAGGCCCGGCTGCGCCCGCACCGGCGCGACCTGCAGATGGTCTTCCAGGACCCGTACTCCTCGCTCAACCCCCGGCAGACGGTGTCCCGGATCATCTCCGAGCCGCTGCTCGTCCAGGGCGAGAGCGCGGCGGCCGCGCGCAAGCGGGCCGCCGAGCTGATGGAGCTGGTCGGGCTGATCCCCGAGCACCTGGACCGCTACCCGCACGAGTTCTCCGGCGGTCAGGCACAGCGCATCGGGATCGCCCGCTCGCTGGCCACCTCGCCGCGGCTGGTGATCGCCGACGAGCCGGTCTCCGCGCTGGACGTGTCCATCCAGGCCCAGGTGGTCAACCTGATGGAGCGGCTCCAGCAGGAGCTCGGCCTGGCGTACGTGTTCATCGCGCACGACCTCTCGGTGGTCAAGCGGGTCTGCGACCGGGTCGCGGTGATGTACCTGGGCCGGATCGTGGAGATCGGCGACAAGGCCGACGTCTACGGCAGCCCCGCGCACCCGTACACCAGGGCGCTGCTCTCCGCGGTCCCGCTGCCGGACCCGGAGGCGGAGCGGACCAGGGAGCGGATCGTGCTGCTCGGCGACCCGCCGAGCCCGGCCGCCCCGCCGCCCGGGTGCACCTTCCACCCGCGCTGCCCCAAGGCGCAGGAGCTGTGCCGGACGGAGCGGCCGCTGCTGCGGATCGCCGGCCCGGGTACCCGGGAGGCGGCCTGCCACTTCCCGGAGGTGTGAGCCGGGGCCGCCCGGCGGTGTGAGCCGGGCACCGAGACCCCCGGTCGGGCGCGGCGGGGAACCCTACGAGGGCCGCGTCCGACCGGGTTCCAACCGGTCCCGCCCGCTCGCCCGCTCACGCGCCCGCCCGCTCGCCCGCTCACGCGCCCGCCCGCTCGCCCGCTCACGCGCCCGCCCGCTCGCCCGCTCACGCGCCCGCTCGCCCGGCCGCTCGCCCGCCCGCTCACGCACGTGCTCACCAGCCCGGTCCCTCACTCCTCCGGCAGCAGGAGGCGCGGGCCGGGCCCCTCGGCGGCCAGTTCGTCGCCGGGGTTGAGCACCCGGCAGCGGCGCAGCGACACGCAGCCGCAGCCGATGCAGCCGGTCAGCTCGCCCTCCAGCCGCTCCAGCTCCAGCCGGCGGGCGCGCAGTTGCTCGGCCCAGCGGAGCGAGATGCGCTCCCAGTCGTGCTTGCCGGGCATCCGGTCCTCGGGGAGGCCGGTGAAGACCTCGGCGACCTCGCTGAGCGGGATGCCGAGCCGCTTGGCGACCAGGATGAGCGAGATCCGGCGCAGCACGTGCCGCCGGTAGCGGCGCTGGTTGCCGGCCGACCGCTCGGAGGAGATCAGCCCCTGGTCCTCGTAGAAGCGCACCGCCGAGGTGGCGATCCCGGCCCGCCGGGCCACCTCCCCGACGCTCAGCAGGTCGACCGGTGCGGTGGTCATGGCGACTCCTTGACTTCAAGTTCTCTTGAAGTTCTACGGTACCGGACATGACCCGATCATCTGCCGTGAAGACTGACACGACCGTTGCTCAGCTGGACAGTTACCCAGCGGAGTCGCCGTCCGAGGGGACCTCCGGCGGATGGCGCGAACTGTTCTCCCGACGATACGCAGCCCCCGCCTCGATCCTCGCGGGCGGTGTCGCGCTGTACGCGATGAACCTCTACTTCACCGCGGCGCTGATGCCCTCGATCGTGGCCGACATCGGCGGCGGCCGTTACTACGCGTGGGTGGCCACCGGCTTCCTGATGGCCGCCGTCATCGCCTCGATGCTGGTCAGCCGGCTGCTGGACCGGCTGGGCGCCGCCCGGGCGTACGTCCTGGGCTTCCTGGTGTTCGGCGCGGGCGCGGTGCTCAACGCGCTCAGCCCCTCGATGCCGGCGCTGATCCTCGGCCGGGTGGTGCAGGGCCTCGGCGGCGGTCTGGTCGCCGGACTCGGCTACGCCGTGATCCGCAGCGCCCTGCCGGAGCGGCTGTGGACCAGGGCCGCCGGGCTGGTCTCCGCGATGTGGGGCGTCGGCACCCTGGTCGGGCCGTCGCTGGGCGGGCTGTTCGCCCAGCTCGGGGCGTGGCGCGGGGCGTACGTCCTGCTGCTGGTCGCCGCACTGGTGCTGGCCGTGCTGGCCCGCCGGGTGCTGCCCGGCCGCTCCGAGCGGTCCGGGGAGGGGGCGGGGAGCGGCCCGGTGCCGCTGCCCTCGCTGCTGCTGCTCACCCTGGCGGCGGCCGCGTTCAGCGTCAGCTCGACCGTCCCGAGCGGCGGCCCGACGGCGGTCTGCATCCTCGCCGGTCTGGCGCTGCTGGTGGGCTTCGTGGCGGTCGAGCGGCGCGGCGGCGCGGCGACGGTCCTGCCCGGGCAGACCTACCGGGCCGGGAACCCCCTGAAGTGGCTCTACCTGACCGTCGCGGTGCTGTGCGCCGGCGTGGTGGCGGAGAACTTCATCCCGCTGTTCGGCCAGGAGCTGGGCGGCCTCGGCCCGCTGGTGGCCGGTTTCCTCGGCGCCGCGGTGTCGGCGGGCTGGACGACGGCCCAGCTGTTCAGCGTCGGCATCGAGTCGGTGCACGGCCGGGCCCGGGCGATCCGGACCGCCCCGCTGGTGCTGGTCGCCGGTCTGCTGGCCTACGGGCTGCTGCAGACCGGGCACGCCTCCGGCCTGCGGGTGGTGCTGTGGGCGGTGGCGCTGTTCGTCGCCGGCACCGGGATCGGGCTGGCCTTCCCGCACCTGAGCGTGGCCGCGATGCGCAGCAGCAGCGACCCGGCCGAGGGCGGCAAGGCCGCCGCGGCGATCAACACCACCCAGCTGATCGCCTTCTCGGTGACGTCCGCGCTGGCGGGCACCCTGGTCAACCTGGGCGCGGACAGCCCGGTCGACTCGGCCCGGTACATGACCTTCGGGATCGCCGCGATCACCGTGTTCGGCGTGGCCACGGCCGCGCTCACCGCCCGCCGCCCCGGGCGGTGAGGGACGAGGACCGGCCCCGGATCCCCTTCGTCGGGGGGATCCGGGGCCGGCGCGCGTCCGTCCGTCTCAGGAGGCCGGGCCCACCCGGACGGTGGTGATCCGTCCGCCCTGGGACTCCCGGACGACCTCGATCCGCGTGTTGGTGTCCGGCACCTTCACGGTCAGCTGCGGCGTGGCCGGGTCGGCGTACACCCCGCTGTGGTCGTCGAACGCCGGGACGGCCGGCTCGGCCGGGATCCGCACCGCGACCCCGCCCTTGTGCAGGGTGAACGGCGTGGTCGGCTTGAGCGAGAAGGTGGCGTCGAAGGTCTGCGCCCGCCCGTTGACCAGCGTCCCGTCGGCGAAGCGGATCGCCGCCGGGTGGGCGTCGATCGGCAGGATGAGCCCGCCGCCGGGGTGGTCCTTGGTGTTGTTGTCACCGTAGGAGGTGTCCCAGAGCCACAGCAGGACGCCCTCCTGGTAGGGGTAGTTGTCGACCACGTTGGCCTTGCCGGTGACGCCGGTGTAGCCGAAGTTGTACGGGCCGGTCTTCAGGAACGCCCCGTAGCCGGTGTAGCGGCGGTTCTCGGCGAGGTAGGCGCGCGGGTGCTGCTTGACGGCGGTGCGGCCGGTGATGACCGTGAAGCCGCTGACCGTCCAGCCGCCGGTGCCGTTCTCGGCGCCGTCGGAGAACAGCTCGCTGCCGCCGGCGGTGAGCTTCACGGCGTCGACGAGCACGCCGCGGCCGTGGGTGTTGCCGTCCGAGGTGGCGTGGACGCGCAGCCGGACCTGCCGGCCGAGGTAGCCGTCCAGCGGGATGTGCAGCTTCCGGTAGCTGCCCGAACTGCCGCTGAGCCCCGGGGTGTTGGCGCTGGTGTTGCCGATCGGTGCGCCGTCCACGGTGCCGCCGAGGGCGGTCCAGTGCTTGCCCTGGTCGGTGGAGGCCTCGACGGTGAGGAAGTCGTAGTCCTGCTCGGTGTCGTACCAGACCGCCGCGTCGAGGGCGGCCGGTCCGGCGGCGGTGCGCAGGTCGACGTCCCGGGCGAGGGAGTTGTCGAGGTTGTCGCCGGTGTCGCTCCACCACTGCTTGCCGCCCTCGTACGGGTCGGCGAGGTCGGTGCTGGTGGTGCCGTCGGGCAGGTGGACGAGGACGGCCTGCGCCTGGTCGGTGTTGTAGCTGCTCACCCCGAGGGCGTGGCTGGAGCGGGTGGCGGCCTGCGCCTCGTCGTAGTTGAGCCAGCCGAACTGCAGCTTGCTCCAGGCGTCGAGGTCGCCCGGGTAGCCGCCGGTGGTGTTGGGGCCCTTGCCGAGGTAGGAGCCGGAGGACATCAGCGACCAGAAGTTGACGCTGTTGTCGCCGCCCGTGGTGCCGTACAGGTCGGGCAGGCCCAGATTGTGGCCGTACTCGTGGGCGAACAGGCCGACGCCGCTGTTCTCGCCGCCCTGGACGTAGTCGTAGACGTACAGGCCGGTGTCGCCGACGGGAGCGCCGCCGATCCTGTCGCCCTCCGGACCGGTCTGCCCGGTCGCGTCGGGGAAGGCCCAACTGCGGTGCGCCCACAGCGCGTCGGCGCCCTGGGCGCCGCCGCCCCAGGTCTCGTCCACGCCGGCGTGCACCACGATGACGTTGTCGAGGTAGCCGTCGGGCTGGTCGAACTCGCCGTCCTTGTCGTGGTCGTAGCGGTCGTAGACGTCGTACTGGGCGAGCTGGGCCTTGATGTCCGCCACGCTGCGGCCCTTGGCGACCTCGCCGTCGTACCAGGCCTTGACGGCGTCCCGGACGAACTCCTGGGCCTGGGTCCAGGCGCCGGAGCCCTGCGGGCCCTTGTTGCTGCCGTAGCGGGCCTCGTTGTACGGGACGGTGACCCAGTCGCTGACGGTGCCCTCGACGTCGTACCGGCCCGAGGACTGGGTGCGGTAGTAGTTGCGCATTGACACGGAGCCGGGCGTGTCGTCGAAGAACATCTTCTGGTAGTACGCGCGGTCGAAGTCCGGTGACCACAGGGTGTGGTTGTCGTCCTTGCCCGGCTTCGGGATCTGGTCGTGGCGCGGGCCGGGGGTGCCGCCGTAGCGCGGCTGGCCGTTCCACTGGGTCGTGTCGTCGACCTGGTCGCCGAACTGGGCGAGGATCACGAAGACCTTGTCGGTGCGCTGGTGCGCCAGTTGGACGTAGTCGTTGCCGATCCTCACCTTGGCCGGGGCCCGCTTGTCGGCGCTCTTGGCGACGGTGCCCTTGTTGAGCTGCTCAAGGGCCTTGCTGCGGAGCGCCTGGCGCTCGCGTTCCTGCGGGACGAGGGGCGCGGGCGGGGCCTCGGCGCCCTGCGGGGCGGCGTCGGCGGCCGCGGCGGCGGTCACGGTGAGGGGCGGCGGGGGAGCGGCCTGGGCGGGGGTGCCCAGCAGGGTGGCCGCTATCGCGCTCGTGGTGAGCGCGGCAGCGAGGGCCGCGGACAGTCTGCGCAACTGACCGGTCCTTTCCGGGGGATGGGGGTGTTCCGGGTGTCGGTCGGTGAAGCGCAGGTAATATTTCACATGTCACGGGTCACGTGGAAGGGGTCCGGGGCAAGCGGAAGGGGCGCCGCACCCGCAGGTGCGACGCCCCTTCTCCGTACGGCCCGTGCCGCCGGGTCAGCCGTTGCCGAAGTCCAGGGCCAGGCTGAAGACCACCAGCGCGGCGAACACCGCCGCCAGGGTGGTCAGTCCGGTGGCGTGCAGCGCGACGGCCGCCGCGCCCAGGAGCACCAGCTTGAGCACCAGCCGTGCGGCGAGCGGCAGTTCGACCTTCGCCCGGCGCTCGGCCAGGAACACGTCCCAGACCGCGCGGGCCGCGGCCGGCACGCCGAGGCCCAGCAGCAGCCGGAGGCCCAGGCCGTCGCCGGTCCGGAAGCCCCAGTAGCAGAGCGCCGCCAGGCTCGCGAGCTGCACCCCGAAGCCGAGTTCGGTGCCGGCCGTGGCCAGCGACCTGCGCAGTCGGCGCTCCGCCGGGCCGGGTCCGTCGATCGTCATCCGCGCGCTCTCCCCGCCGTGGTGCCCCGACGCGTGCCGCCGAGACCCCTCGACTCCTGCGCCGTCCGGGGGCCGGACGGCCGTCAAGCGGAGTGTTCCAGCCCGGTCGGCCGAACTCAACGGATCGCCCCGCGGCTGCCGGTCCGCTGCCTCCCACCTGCCGGTCCGTCAGCCGGCTTGCCGTCGAAGGCCCTTCTTGCCACGGCCCTTCTTGCCGCAGCCCTTCTTGCCGCAGCCCTTCCCGTCGGGGCCGCTGTCGTCGGGGCCGCTCCCGGCAACGGCCCCGCCGTCAGCGGACGGTGTACTCGACGGCCACGCTGACCACCACCAGCACGCCGTACACCAGTGCCAGGGTGGTCCGCCCGGTGGCGTACAGGGCGGCGGCCGCCGTGCCCAGCGTCACCAGCTTGAGCACGATCTCCGCGCCGACCGGCAGCGGGAACTTCGGCCCGCCCGCGGCCAGGAACAGGCCCCAGACGGTGGCCGCCAGCGCCGGCGCGCCGAGCCCCAGCAGCAGCCGGGTGCCCAGCGTGGAGCCGGTCCTGAACCCCCAGTAGCAGAGCGCCGCCAGCATGGCGAGCTCCAGCCCGAAGGCGATGCCGGCGTTGCCCGCGGTCAGCGGCGTCCACTGCCGCCGACCGACCGGGCCGGGTCTGTCGATCCTCATCCGTGCACTCTCCCCGTTCGCTGCGCCGCCCGGGCGGGGCGGCGGTCACGCGGAGTGTGACAGTCCGGCCCGGGCGGCGCAACGGATCGGCCGGGAGCGCCCGGTCAGCCCAGGGACGCCCGGAGGAAGGCGAGTTCGGCCAGGGTCAGCTGCTCGTTCGTCCCGTCCGGCGTCATGTGGGTGACGCCCGGCAGCGGCAGCACCGCGTGCGCGCGACCGGCCCTGGTGAGCGCCTGGGAGAGCAGCAGGGTGTGCGAGGGGTGGACGTTGTCGTCGGCCAGGCCGTGGATCAGCAGCAGCGGCCTGGTCAGCCCGGGCGCGTCGGTGAGCAGGCAGTCGTCGGCGTAGCCCTCGGGGTTGTCCTGCGGCAGGCCGAGGTAGCGCTCGGTGTACGCGGTGTCGTACTGCCGGAAGTCGGTGGGCGGGGCGCCCGCGCACGCGGCGTGGAAGACGTCCGGGCGGCGCAGCACGGCGAGTGCGGCGAAGTAGCCGCCGTAGGACCAGCCGCGCACGCCGACCCGGCCGAGGTCGAGGTCCGGGTGGTGCGCGGCGAGTGCGCGCAGGGCGTCGACCTGGTCGTCCAGGGCCGCCTGGGAGAAGCGGCGGAAGATCGCCCGGGTGAAGTCCGGGGAGACGAACGGGGTGCCGCGGTTGTCGGTGGTGACCACGGCGAAGCCCTGGTCGGCCCACCACTGGCGGAGCTGCCAGCGGCGCGGCTCGTTGGCCACCGCCTGGTGGCCGGGGCCGCCGTAGACGTCCAGCAGGACGGGCAGCCGGCGGCCGGGCACGTGGTCGCGCGGGTGGACGACGGCGGTCGGCAGGCCGCGTTCGGTGACCCGGGCGAGCCGGGGGCGGACCGGGTACGGCAGCGTGGCGCTCAGGTCGGCGAGCGGCAGCTCGCGGCCGTCGGGCAGGCCGTCGAGCAGGACGCGGCGGCGGATCCCGTCGGCGGAGGCCGAGGTGAGCAGCAGGGTGCCGGCGGCGGCGAGGGCGGAGTGCACGCCGGGGCCGGCGGTGAGGAGTTCGGGTGCGCCGCCGTCCGGGTCGATCAGGTGGACGTACTGGTCGGCGGGGTCGCCCTGGCCGGTCTCGCAGAGCAGTCGGCCGCGCAGCCGTCCGACCACCCGGCGGATCTGCAGACCGGTGGTGTCCAGCGGCTTGCCGTCCAGGGCGAGGCCGCGGGCCTGCGGGGTGTCGTGCACGGTGAGCATCCGGCCGTCGGGCAGCCGGTCGGGGGTGCCGGGGAGGTCGTCCACCCAGAACTCGTCGGTGGTGCGGGAGAGTTCGCGGGTCTCGCCGGTGGCGGGGTCGGCGCCGAGCAGCAGCACGTTCTGCTGCAGGCGGTCGGCGACGGTGAGCAGCACCTCGTGGTCGGAGGCCCAGGAGGCGGCGCAGAGGTAGGGGTGGGCGTCGGCGTCCCAGCGCAGCCGGACCCGCCCGCCGTCGAGGCCGAGGACCCAGAGCTGGACGTCCGCGTTGGGGCCGCCGGCCTGCGGGTAGGCGAAGTCCTCGGGCGCCTCGGCGGGGCGGGCCGGGTCGGCGAAGTGCCGCCGGGGGAGGGCGGATTCGTCCACCCGGGCGGCCAGCAGCGCGCCGCCGTCCGGGCGCCACCAGTGGCCCCGGGCGCGGCCGAGCTCCTCGGCGGCGGCGAACTCGGCGACGCCCCAGCGGGCGCCGTCGGCGGGGGAGAGCGGTTCGAGGCCGGGGGTGACGTACAGCGCGTCGTCGGCGACGTAGGCGACGCGCTGGCCGGTGGCGTCCGGCCGGGGGTCGAACGCGGGCCCGGCGACCGGGAGTTCGTCGCTGGTGCCGTCGGCGGTGTCGGTGCGGAAGAGCCGGCCGTCGAGGGTGAAGACGGCGACCGAGAGGTCGGCGGTGGCCGCGTACGTGCCGATCCCGGCGGCGACCAGCCGGGTGCGCTCGCGCAGCCGGCGCTCGACGACGGGCAGGTCGTCGCGGCGGCCGGTGCGGCCGGGCAGCAGTGCGGCCGGGTCCGCGACCGTGCGCTCCTCGCCGGTGGCGGTGTCCAGCAGGTGGAGGCGGTCGACCGGGTCCTCGGGACCGCTGGAGCGGAGCAGCAGCAGCTGGGTACCGTCCTCGGCGAGCGTGTACGCGCGCGGCGCGCCGAAGGTGAACCGGCCGGTACGGGCACTGAGGGCAAGGAAGGCGTCGGTGATGGTCACGGCCCGATCGTGGTCGCGCGGTGCGTGCCCCGACCAGTAGTCTGTCATGTGAAATGTCACACATCAGTCGCCCGGTGGGCGACCAGGGAGGGACGCCGTGATCGAGGACCTGTGGACCGCCGAACCCCCCGCCCCGCTGCCCGCCGCCGACGGCCTGTTCAGCGTGTCGGCGGGCACGGCGCACCTCAACCACGGCTCGTACGGCGCGGTCCCGGTGCCGGTGCAGCGGGCCCAGGAGGAACTGCGCACGGAGCACGAGCTGGACCCGGACGGCTTCTTCGCCGACCTGCCCGCCCGGATCGGCCGGGCCCGGACGGCGCTCGCGGCCGACCTCGCCACCGACCCGCGGCGCCTCGCCCTGGTCACCAACGTCACCGAGGCCGTGGCGATCGCCCTGGACAGCATCCCCTTCGCCCCCGGCGACCGGATCCTGGTCACCGACCACGGCTACGGCGCCGTCACCGAGGCCGTGGCCCGCAAGGCCGCCGAGACCGGCGCCGAACTCCACGTCGCGGAGCTGCCCCTGGACGCCCCGGACGAGGCGGCCGTCCGCGACGCGGTGCTGGCCGCCGTCGACGGCCGCACCACCGTCGCCGTCCTCGACCAGCTCACCTCGCCCAGCGCCCGCCTGGTGGCCGGCCCGGCGCTGCTCGCCGAACTCCGCGCGCTCGGCGTGGTCACGGTCGTGGACGGCGCCCACGCGCCCGGCATGCTGCCCGCCCCGGCCGACCCGAACGCCGACTTCTGGTTCGGCAACCTGCACAAGTGGGCCTTCGCCCCGCGCGCCACCGGCGTGCTCGCCGTCCGCCCCGAGTGGACGGCGCGGGTGCGCCCGCTGGCCCTCTCCTGGGAGCACGACAAGGGCTTCCCGGGCAGCGTCGAGTGGCGCGGCACCTGCGACTACACGCCCTGGCTCGCCGCCCCGGCCGGCTTCGAGCTGCTGCGCGCGCTCGGCCCGGAGGCGGTGGCCGGCCACAACACCGCGCTCGCCGCGTACGGGCAGCGGGTGCTGGTCGAGCGGGCCGGACTGCGCCCGCTGCCGGCCACCCCCGGGGTGTGGATGCGCACCGTCCGGCTGCCGGTCGGCCGGTGCGAGAGCGAGGCGGCGGCGAAGGCGCTGATGGCCGAGGTGTGGCGGCGGCTCGGCACCCGGATCGCCGTCCGCCCGTGGGACGGCGGCGGGCTGCTGCGGATCAGCGCGCAGCTGTACAACCGGCCGCAGGAGTACGAGCGGCTGGCGGACGGGCTCGCCGCGCTGCTCAAGGGGTAGCGGGCCGGCTCACGGTCGGCTCCGGGCCGGCTCCTGCCCGGCGGGCCGGCTCCTGACCGGCGGACCGGCTCAGTGCCCGGCGGACCGGCTCAGGGGCCGGTCCGCGCCCTCGCCCCCGTCGTCCCCCCGCAACTCCGCGAGCAGCAGGTTCCGGTCGGCGAGCATCCCGGTGAGGATCCGCCGGGCGGTCCGCAGCAGCTCGGCGACCTCCCCGCCGGCCAGCGCGTAGACCACCGTGCTGCCCTCCCGGGTGGCCGTGACGATGCCGGACCGGCGCAGCACCGCGAGTTGTTGGGAGAGGCTGGAGGGTTCGACGTCCAGCTCGGCGAGCAGGGCGCGGACGGGCGTCGGTCCGGCCTGCAGCAGTTCCAGCACCCGGATCCGGACGGGATGGCCGAGCATCCGGAAGAACTCGGCCTTCGCCTGGTAGAGCGCCACCGTCACGAGGCCCCCCTTCCTGGTGTCGGTCCGGGTGTCAGATCTCCAGCGAGACCTCGATCCGCTTGAGCTTGTGGCGGGCCATCGCCAGGTTGGAGCGGCTGCGGTTGAGCGCGAGGAACAGGAAGAGGCCGCGGCCGCTCGGCGTCGTGATCGGCCGGACCATGTGGTACTGGTTGGTCAGGCTGATCAGGATGTCCTCGATCTCGTTGTCGTGCAGGTTGAGCATCTCCATCGCCCGCATCTTGGCGCGGACCACGTCGGTGTTCCCGGCCGCGGCGACGTTGAGGTCCAGCTCCCCGCCGTCGCCGAGGCTGCCGAGCGCCATGCCGCTGCCGTAGTCGACCAGGGCGACGCCGATCGCGCCGTCGATCGACATGGCCTCCTTGAGGGACGTCTCCAGGTTCGCCATCGTCGTTGTCCTCCCGCGTGTTGGTGGCTGTGACGACGAAGGTACGGAGTGTGGACGGCGTTTCACCGCCGATGATCGAAGACGACCGAAGACGGCCGATCCGTGATCACTTGAAGACATTTGCAACTATGGATCTGAGAGAGAACTGATCCCGTGATGATCCCGCGGGCACTCCGGGCGTGCTCCCGGAGCCCGTCCCGTCGTGATCCCGCGGGCGATCGCACCGCGAAAAAACGGTGCTATCGATGTCGGTCCTCCCGGGTAACCTCTCGCTGAGATGCGAGATCACACCAACCACACCCGGACGGCGATGAACACCCCCGATCCAGAGCTCCAGGACGACCGGGAGCTCAGCCCTGCCGAGGCGTACGCGGCCAGCCGTCGCCGGGCCAAGGAGCAGGCCACCGCCCTGCACGGCTTCCAGCAGCTGTACGACTTCCCGCTGGACGAGTTCCAGCTGGAGGCCTGCGAGACGCTGGAGGCCGGCTCGGGCGTCCTGGTCGCCGCCCCGACCGGCTCCGGGAAGACCATCGTCGGCGAGTTCGCCGTGCACCTGGCCCTGGCCGCCGGGCGCAAGTGCTTCTACACCACGCCGATCAAGGCGCTGTCGAACCAGAAGTACGGGGACCTGGTCAAGCGCTACGGCGCCGCCAAGGTCGGCCTGCTCACCGGCGACAACACCGTCAACGGCGACGCCCCCGTGGTGGTCATGACCACCGAGGTGCTGCGCAACATGCTCTACGCGGGCTCCAGCACCCTCGACGGCCTCGGCTACGTCGTGATGGACGAGGTCCACTACCTCGCCGACCGCTTCCGCGGCGCCGTCTGGGAGGAGGTCATCATCCACCTCCCCGAGTCGGTCACCCTCGTCTCGCTCTCCGCGACCGTCTCCAACGCCGAGGAGTTCGGCGACTGGCTGGACACCGTGCGCGGCGGCACCAAGGTGATCGTCTCCGAGACCCGCCCGGTGCCGCTGTGGCAGCACGTGATGGCCGGCAACCGGATGTACGACCTGTTCGCCGACCCCGACCGCGACGGCCGGCCCAAGCACAACCTGAAGAACCCCGGCAAGGCCGTCAACCCGGAGCTGGTCCGGCTGGCCCGCTCCGAGCTCGACCGCAACCCCCGCGACCGCTTCGGGCGCGGCCGCGGCCGCTCGATGCCCAACGGCCGCCCCGGCCGGGTCTGGACGCCGGGCCGGGTGGACGTCATCGACCGGCTCGACGCCGAGGGCCTGCTGCCCGCGATCACCTTCATCTTCAGCCGGGCCGGCTGCGAGGCCGCCGTCCAGCAGTGCCTCAGCTCCGGGCTGCGGCTCAACAAGGACGCCGACCGCGCCCGGGTCCGCGCGATCGTCGAGGAGCGCTGCGCCGACATCCCCGACGAGGACCTGCACGTCCTCGGCTACTTCGAGTGGCTGGACGGGCTGGAGCGCGGCATCGCCGCCCACCACGCCGGGATGCTGCCCCGGTTCAAGGAGGTCGTCGAGGAGCTCTTCGTGAAGGGCCTGGTCAAGGCCGTCTTCGCGACCGAGACCCTGGCGCTCGGCATCAACATGCCCGCCCGCTCGGTGGTCATGGAGAAGCTGGTCAAGTGGAACGGCGAGACCCACGCCGACATCACCCCCGGCGAGTACACCCAGCTCACCGGCCGGGCCGGGCGGCGCGGCATCGACGTCGAGGGCCACGCCGTGGTGCTCTGGCAGCGCGGCCTGGACCCGGAGGCGCTGGCCGGCCTGGCCGGCACCCGCACCTACCCGCTGAAGTCCTCGTTCCGGCCCTCCTACAACATGGCCGTCAACCTGGTCTCCCAGTTCGGCCGGCACCGCTCGCGCGAGCTGCTGGAGACCTCCTTCGCCCAGTTCCAGGCGGACCGCTCGGTCGTCGGCATCGCCCGCCAGGTGCAGCGCAACGAGGAGGGGCTGGAGGGCTACCGCGAGTCCATGACCTGCCACCTCGGCGACTTCGACGAGTACATGGACCTGCGCCGCCGGCTCAAGGACCGCGAGAACGAGCTGGCCCGTGAGGGCAGCAGTCAGCGCCGTGCGGCCGCCGTCGAGTCCATCGAGCAGCTCAAGCCGGGCGACGTCATCCACGTCCCCACCGGCAAGTTCGCCGGCCTCGCCCTGGTCCTCGACCCGGGCCTGCCGCCGGTCGACCGCTCCGGCCGGGGCAGCCGGCGCCACCCCGACTTCCAGGACGGCCCGCGCCCGGTGGTGCTCACCGCCGAGCGCCAGGTCAAGCGGCTCGCCATGATCGACTTCCCGCACCCGGTCGCCGCGATCGAGCGCGTCCGCATCCCCAAGTCCTTCAACCCGCGCAGCCCGCAGTCCCGCCGCGACCTCGCCTCGGCCCTGCGCACCAAGGCCGGCCACCTGGAGCCCGAGCGGTTCCGCCGCGGCCGCGCGGCCGCCGCCGACGACCCGGAGATCACCCGGCTGCGGACCGAGCTGCGCCAGCACCCCGTCCACGGCTGCTCCGACCGCGAGGACCACGCCCGCTGGGCCGAGCGCTACCACCGGCTGCACCGCGACACCGAGTTGCTGGAACGCCGGATGCGCTCGCGCACCCACACCATCGCCCGCACCTTCGACCGGGTCTGCGCCCTGCTCACCGACCTCGGCTACCTGAGCGGCGACACCGTCACCGACGACGGCAAGCGGCTCGGCCGCCTCTACGGCGAACTCGACCTGCTCGCCTCCGAATGCATCCGCGAGGGCGTCTGGAGCGGCCTGGCCGCCGCCGAACTCGCCGCCTGCGCCTCGGCGTTGGTGTACGAGGCCCGCCAGTCCGACGACGCCGTCGCCCCCCGGGTGCCGGAGGGCGCGGCCAAGGAGGCGCTCGGCCAGATGGTCCGGATCTGGGGCCACCTGGACGCCCTGGAGGAGCAGCACCGGATCAACACCGCCGAGGGCGTCGGCCAGCGCGAACCCGACCTGGGCTTCGCCTGGGCCGCCTACCGCTGGGCGCTCGGCCACAGCCTGGACCAGGTGCTGCGCGACGCCGACATGCCGGCCGGCGACTTCGTCCGCTGGACGAAGCAGCTGATCGACGTCCTCGGTCAGATCCAGGACGCCGCCGGCTCGGACGCCGAACTGCGCAAGACCGCCCGCAAGGCCGTCGACGGCCTGCGCCGCGGCATCATCGCCTACTCCTCGGTGAGCTAGCCGGCCGACCGGCCCGAGGGCCCCGCCCGTTCGTCTCCACGAACGAGCGGGGCCCTTCGTACGCCCGGCCCTTCGCGGGCCTGGCCCTTCGCACACCCGGCCCTTCGCGGGCTTGGCCCGCTTGCCCGGCCCGGCCCGTGCGGGCTCCTGCGCGCATGTCCGGCGCCACCCCGCCGTGCCGGGCTCCCGCCGTCGCCGACGGGCGTGAGTGGGAAGTCGGCCGGGCCGACTTCCCCCTCCCTACTCCTGCCGCCCGCTCGCCGCGGCCGCGTCGAGGCGGCGGACGAGTTCGCGCAGGGCCCGGAGTTCGCGGTCGAGCGCCTCGGCGCCGCGCGGGGTCATGGCGACCCAGGTCCGGGGGCGGCGGCCGGCGTAGCCCTTGGTGACGGTGACGAGGCCGGAGTCCTCCAGGACCTTCAGATGGCGGGACAGGTTGCCGTCGGTGGCGCCGAGTTGCTCCTTGAGGAAACCGAAGTCCACCTGGTCGGCCTCGCGGGCGATGGTGAGGATCCCGAGCCGGACCCGTTGGTGGACGGTGTCGTCCAGCGACAGGGTCGGGTGCTGTTCCTCGGTTTCGTCGGCAACGCTCATGGGGTGACCGTACGGGATGCCGCAGTTCGTCGGCGCCCGGCGGTCCACTGCGCCAGGCCTGCGGCCAGCGGGATCGCCGCCAGCAGGAGGGCCTTCAGCTCCGGGCGGTCGGTCCAGCCGTCGGACCGGTCGAGCCACGGCAGCCAGCCGCTCTCCCACGGGGCCGAGAGGTAGGCGCTGAGCAGTGCGGTGTGGAGGAGGCCGGCGCCGGCCACCAGCGGGCTGCGTTCGGCCAGGCCGAGGACGAACAGGCCGACACCGAGGACGTACCAGGGCGAGGCGTAGGTGTTCACCAGGAGGCCGAGGTCGAAGCGCCGGCTGTCGACGAGGACCCGCGCGAGCACCACGGCGGCGGCCAGCGCGCCGACTCCGGCCGTGGCGCCCAGCCAGGTCGTGCGGCGCGGGACGATCCCGCGGGCCTCGCCGCGCCGCCGGTACCAGCGGGCCAGGGCGAACCAGGCCAGCGGGAGCAGTGCGAACCAGACGCCCCAGGCCAGGCAGCGGAGCACCGCCCCGGCGAACTCGTCCTTCTCGCAGGCGGCTCCGGGGGCGTGCGGCACGCACAGGCCGGTCAGTTGGGCGTAGGCGAAGGCCGGATAGGAGGTGATGTCCCGCCCGTTGGCGCCGAAGTTGAAGGCCTGCCCGGCGACCGGTATGGCCGCCAGCGCGAGCAGGCCCAGGCCGAGCAGCGGGACTCCCGCCCCGCTCAGTCGGCTCCTGGCCCTCGCCCGCAGCCCGTTCGTGGCGGCCAGCAACTCGGCCGGGCCGCCCTGCTGCAGTGTGGTCACGCTCCACCCCCTCGGTGCCGTCGGCCCCTCCGACGGCCCGTCAACTTTGCAATGCAAAGTACATTGCGGTCAAGAGTTCACGGGGATGCAGAGCCGGGGCGGCCGCGGGGTCGGTTGCGGCGAACGCGGCGGCCCCTCGTGCGGATCGTCCGGCCGGTGGGGAAGCCGTCCGGGATCATCGGATCGAGCAGCTCGCACGCGAGAGCCGGTCGTGCATGATGACCCGATGAAACGTAGCGACCGGCGCTTCCACGTCATCGTGCTGTCGAACTTCGCCAGGGGCTTCGACAAGTACGCCTTCGCCTACGGCAAGGCGGGCATCCCGGAGAGCACCCATCCCGACCGGTTCCACCTGCTGACCCGTGCGGAGTTGGGCATCGGCGTCGGCAAGGCACGACGCCTGCTGGAGCGGCTGGCCATCCCGGGCGACCGGCTGCTGGTGCTGGAGACCGCGGTGGACCCCGACGAGCTGGTGCCCAACGCGGCGACCGGCCTCGGCATGGAACTGCACGAGGCCCGCATCCTGCTGTCAGCCGTCCACGAACTCGACCACGCGGACAGCCCCAACGGCCCCAACGGCCCCAACGACCCCGCCGACCCGGCCGACCCGGCCACCCCCGCCGACCCGGCCACCGCGAGCGAAGCGGGCGACGGGCTCACGCTGCGCCCGACGACCGTCGAGGACGCGATGGCGGCCTCCCTGCGTCTGCACGGATCGGCAGATCGTCACTACGCCGACCTGAGACCGCGCTCGGTCTCGCTGCTGCCGGTCGCCTCCGCCTGCCAGGCCCGGTGCTCGTTCTGCTTCTCCGCGGCGTCGATCTCCAGTGACCAGGCGCCGGCCCGGGTCCCGTGGGACGCGGTCGCCCACTGGCTGGAGCGCGCCCGTGCGGCGGGCGCCGAGCGTGCGGTGATCACCGGCGGCGGGGAGCCCACGCTCATACCCTTCGACCAGCAGCTGCGGCTGGTGTCCGCCTGCTCGGCGGCCTTCCCGAAGGTCGTCCTGATCACCAACGCGCACACCCTGGCGAAGGGCGGGCACGCCGACCGGGCCGACCGGCTGGCAGCCCTGGGCGCTGCAGGCCTGAGCGTGCTGGCGGTCTCCCGGCACCACCAGGACGACGCCGTCAGCGAGCGGCTGATGGCGCTGCGCACGCCGGTGGGCTCGGTGATCGACACCTGGCGGGTGGAACGCGACCGCTGGCCGTCGCTGCTGACACGGCTCATCTGCGTGCTCCAGCGCGGCGGCGTGGCCGACGCGGCCGGCGTCGCCGACTACCTCTCGTGGGCCGCGGCCCTGGGTGTCGAGGAGGTCTGCTTCAAGGAGCTCTATGTCTCCACCAGCACCGAGTCGCTCTACTTCGACCGCGCCGCCAACGTCTGGAGCCGGGAGAACCAGGTGTCGCTGTCCGTCGTCACCGGGTTCGCCGAGCAGCACGGCTTCGAACTCGCGAGCCGCCTGCCCTGGGGTGCGCCGGTCTACCGCGGCAGCTGGGACGGCCGGCCGATGCGGATCGCCGCCTACACGGAGCCCAGCCTGCTCTGGGAGCGCACCAGCGGGGTCGCCCGCAGCTGGAACGTCCTGGCCGACGGGCGCTGCTACGCCTCCCTGGAGGACCGGGCCAGCGAGATCCTGCCGGAAGGGGCGATGGCGTGAGGTTCGACGAGTTCCAGGACTTCCGGCAGCGGCAGCTCGACGCGTCCCCGTCGCTGCTGGACGCCGCCGAGACCAACCTGTACCGGGCGCTCGCGCCGATGCGGCCGGAACCGCCGGACGACGCGCGTACGGTGCACCGGTGCGATCTCGCCCGTGCCTGGCTGCGGCGCTACGAGCTGCCGGAGGAGTGGTCCGGTCGCGCCATGGTCTGTCGAGGGGTCCGCCACGGGCTCGACGTGGTGTTCCGCCGGCTGCGCGCCGTGCGGGCGAGGGTGTGGCTGCCCGCGGACGTGTACCCGGTCTACTTCGAGCTGGCCCGCGCCGCGGGCCTGGCGCCCGCGTCCTACCCGACGCTGCCGGCACCGGTCCTGCCGGGGGCGCCGGCGGACGACCGGCCCGAGTACCTGCTGCTCGCCAACCCCAGCAAGCCGCTCGGCCGGTACCTGTCCGACGCCGAGTGCGCCGAGGTGATCGCCTGGCTGCGGGAGTCACCGCACCGGCGCCTGCTGATCGACGGCGTCTACGACCTGGGTGCGCCGTTCGCCGCCGGCACGCGGCGGTTGCTGGACACCGGTCGTGCGGTCCTGCTGCACTCGGTCACCAAGGGATGGCTCTGGCCGCGCACGTTCGGCGTGGTCCTGCTGGGTCCGGAGCAGGCCGAACTGGCCGACTCGTTCCGGGCGGACCCGCCGACGCCCGAGCAGCTGAGGCTCGCCGACCGCCTGCTGACCGTGCACGGCGACGTGCCCGGGCACGTCGCCGCCGAACTGGCCGTACGGGCCGAGCGGTTGTTCGACCGACTGCCGGCCGACGTGCTCGGGGCGGTCGCGCCGGGGAGCCGGACCTGCCCGGGCAACTACTTCTTCCCGGTCGACATCCCGGCGGAGACGCTCCGCCGCGCGTACGGCGTGCTCGCCCTGCCGGGCGGCGTCTTCGGCGAGACCGCTTGGTCCGGCTCCGTCCTGACCAGCCTCGCCGACGCCTTCGGCCCGACGCCGTCGGCGGTGCGGCCGGGGTGATGCCCCCGGTGGGTCCCTCAGCGCCGGGCCAGGGCCTCCAGGACGCGGTCCAGGGAGGTGCCGAGGCCCCAGCGGGTGGAGAGCTCTTCGAGGGTCATCGGGTCGAGGGGTTCGCGGGGGAGGACCGGGTCGAACGCGGGGAGGGGGGCGTCGTCGGCGACGCGGACGACCTTCGGGGCGACGTCGAGGTAGGCGGCGCCCTCGACGATGTTGCGGCGCCGGGCCGGGGTGAGCCTGGAGGCGAGGTCGAGGGCGGCGGCGCGGATGGCCGGGAGGTCGCCGTACTCGTTGATCAGCTGGGCGGCGGTCTTCTCGCCGATGCCCTTGACCCCGGGCAGGCCGTCCGACGGGTCACCGCGCAGGGCGGCCATGTCGGCGTACTGGGCGCCGCGCACGCCGTACTTCTCCAGCAGCAGCGCGTCGTCGGTGACCTGCAGGTTGCCCATGCCCTTGACCGGGTAGAGCACGGTGATCCCCCGGGCGTCGTCCACCAGCTGGAAGAGGTCGCGGTCGCCGGTGACGATCTGCACCGGGCCCTCGGCGCGGGCGGTGAGGGTGCCGATCACGTCGTCCGCCTCGTAGCCGGGGGAGCCGACCCGGGCGATGCCGAGCGCGTCCAGCACCTGCTCGATCACCGGGACCTGCGGGGCGAGCGTGTCGGGCACCTCCTCCTCGCCGTCCACGGCGGCCTCGGCGACCCGGTGGGTCTTGTACGAGGGGACGAGGTCCACCCGCCACTGCGGGCGCCAGTCGGCGTCCATGCAGGCCACCAGCCGGTCGGGGCGGTGGTCGTGGACCAGCCGGGCGATGAAGTCCAGCAGGCCGCGGACGGCGTTGACCGGCTCGCCCTGCGGCGAGCGCAGGGTGTCCGGTACGCCGAAGTAGGCCCGGAAGTACAGGCTGGCGGAGTCGAGCAGCATCAGTCGCGGTGCGGTCACGTCACAGATCATGCCGCACCGCGCTGACGGAGTCCCGGTTCTCAGTGCTCGTGCGGTCCGGCGCGGTGGACCGGGCCGTGGGCGTCGGCGCAGTGTTCGGCGGCCGTGTCGCCCGGTGCGGCGATCTGCAGCAGCGCGCCCGCCTCGTCCTCGCCGACGTGGTCGACCTGGAGGGTGCTGTGGGTGATGCCGTACTCGTCGGCCAGTCGGCGCTGGAGCCGGCGCCGGACGGCGTGGCAGTCGCCGCCGGGGGTGACCAGGATGTGCGCGGACAGCGCCGGCTGGCCGGAGGTGATCTCCCAGATGTGCAGGTCGTGGATCTCCTCGACCAGCGGTTCGGTGACCATCCGGTCGGCCACCGCGTCGGGGTCGATCCCGGCGGGGGCGGCCTCCAGGAAGATCCGCCCGGAGTCGCGGACGAGCCCGATGCCGGCCTTGAGCATCAGCGCGACGACGATCAGCGACGCGATCGCGTCGGCCCGCTCGAAGCCGGTGGTCAGGACGACCACACCGGCGATGGCGGTGGCGATGAACGCGTACAGGTCGGTCAGGACGTGCTGGAAGGCGCCTTCGACGTTCAGCGAGCTGCGGTTGGCCTTGGACATGCACCAGGTCGCCGCGAGGTTGACGACGATCCCGACCAGCGCGGTGACCAGCACCAGCGAGCCGGCGACGTCCGGCGGTTCGAGCAGCCGGGTGACGGCCTCGTAGCCCAGCCAGGCCGAGAGCACCAGCAGGGTGACGCCGTTGGCCTGCGCGGAGAGGATCTCGGCCCGCTTGAGGCCGTAGGTGTAGCCGCCGCGGGCCGGGCGGGCGGCGAGCCGCATCGCGACCAGGGCGAGCACGATCGAGGCGGCGTCGGTGAGCATGTGCGCCGCGTCGGAGATCAGCGCGAGGGACTGGGCGGCGAAGCCGACCACGACCTCGCCGGCCATGAAGACGACGATCAGGGCGAGCGCGCCGAGCAGCCAGCGGCGGTCCGCGTCGGCGGCGACACCGTGCGAGTGCCCGCTGTGGCCCCCGTGTCCGCCGTGCGCGTGTCCGCCGCCGTGCCCGTGCCCGTTCGACTGTGCGTGGTCATGCGCATGATCATCGTGCGAATGCTCGTGCCTGGCCATGGAAGTCCTCTCTGGGCGCACGAAGGCGAACGGGGGTGCGGCGCGACCGCCCCGCAACCGAAGTGAACCGCAGAATCGACAAAGATCCAAAGGCTGTACTGGTGACCGTTGTCGTTGCCGTTCGGCCGGCCGGACGCGGTGCACTCCGCACCCCTCCGACCAGCCGATGTCGCCTGCGCCCGCGCCCAGTTGAGCTACCCCAGCGCGACCGGGTCCAGGGCCGCCGAGCCCAGGACCGCGGCATCGGCGACGGCGGCGTCCAGGGCCGTGGCGTCCAGCGCGGCGGCGGTGGCCGCCCGTACCAGGGCCCGCATCAGCCGCAGGTCGTCCCCCTGCTCCGGATGCCACTGCACCCCGAGCGTGAACCCCGGCCCCTCCACCGCCTCGACCGTGCCGTCCGGCGCGTGGGCGCTCACCCGCAGGCCCGTGCCCACCCGGTCGACGGCCTGGTGGTGGAAGGTCGGCACCTCCAGCTCGCACTCCGGCAGCAGCCCGCCGAGCAGCGTGCCGGGCACCGGCCGCACCAGGTGCGTGCCGTACCGTCCCGGTGCCCCGCCGTGCACGTTCACCGGCAGCACGTCCGGCAGGTGCTGCACCAGCGTTCCCCCGCACACCACGTTCAGGACCTGCATCCCGCGGCAGACCCCGAGCAGCGGCATCCCCGCGGCCAGCGCCGCCCGCAGCAGGGCGACCTCCCAGGCGTCGCGCTCCGGCGAGTCCACCTCGGTCGCCGGATGGGCCGGCTCCCCGTAGTACGCCGGGTCGATGTCCGGCCCGCCCGCGATGACCAGCGCGTCCAGCCGGGCCAGCACCTCCGGCGCCCGCTCCGGGGCGTCCGGCGGCAGCAGGACGGCGATCCCGCCGGAGTCCCGGACGTACGCGGTGTACCGCTCGGGCACGAGGGCGACCCGGCGGCCCCGCCAGTCGCTCCAGCTCGCGTCCACGAGGTAGGTGCTGACGCCGATCAAAGGCCTGCGATTCATGGCGCGCATTCTCCTCCCGAACCACCTGATCCACCGTCAACCACGCATATCGGCGCGCCACACCAGTCCGCCCTCTTCCGCCCCGCGAGTCGCAGGCCGTACGGTTCGCTGTGACTGCTTGATCTCGAAGAGTGATCGAAGGAATGCAGGACGTCGAGGAAGGAGGGCTCCGCCATGTCCGGGAACGCCGCCCCCGAGAACGCCGCCCCCGAGAACGCCGCCCCCGAGAACGCCGGCCCCGGCAACACCGCACCCGGGAACTCCGAGCCCGCGAGTGCCACCCCGCCGAGCGCCGCCCCCGGGAACGCCGCGCCGGAGCGCTCCACGTCCGGGACCACCGCCGCGGCCGTGCCAGCCCGGCCGCCGCTGACCCTGGACGAGCTGCGCACCCTGGTGGACGCCGGCGAGGTGCACACAGTCGCGCTCGCCTTCACCGACATGCAGGGCCGACTGCAGGGCAAGCGCTTCGCCGCCCGGTTCTTCCTCGACGAAGTCGCCGAGCACGGCGCCGAGGCCTGCGACTACCTGCTGGCCGTCGACGTCGACCTGAACACCGTGGACGGCTACGCCTTCTCCTCCTGGGCCACCGGCTACGGCGACTTCGCGATGCGCCCCGACCTCGGCACCCTGCGGCTGACCCCCTGGCAGCCCGGCACCGCCCAGGTCACCGCCGACCTCGCCCGGCACGGCGGCCACCCGGTGGACGCCGCCCCGCGCCAACTGCTGCGCCGCCAGATCGCCCGGCTCGCCGAGTACGGCCTGGCCGCCGACATCGGCACCGAACTGGAGTTCCTGGTCTTCCGCGACACCTACGAGCAGGCCTGGCTCGGCGGCTACCGCGGCCTGACCCCGGCCAACCTCTACAACGTGGACTACTCGATGCTGGGCACCGCCCGGGTCGAGCCGCTGCTCTCCCGGATCCGCAACGAGATGGCCGGCGCCGGCCTGGTCGTGGAGTCCGCCAAGGGCGAGTGCAACCTCGGCCAGCACGAGATCGCCTTCCGCTACGCCGACGCCCTCACCACCTGCGACCAGCACAGCGTCTACAAGACCGGGGCCAAGGAGATCGCCGCCCAACTCGGCTGCGCGCTCACCTTCATGGCCAAGTACGACGAGCGCGAGGGCAACAGCTGCCACATCCACCTCTCGCTGCGCGACGCCGTCGGCGCCCCGGCCTTCGCCGACCGCGACGGCCGGATGACCGACACCATGCGGCACTTCCTGGCCGGCCAACTGAAGGTGCTGCGCGAGTTCAGCGTGCTCTACGCCCCGAACATCAACTCGTACAAGCGCTACCGCCCCGGCTCCTTCGCCCCGACCGCCGTCGCCTGGGGCCGGGACAACCGCACCTGCGCCTACCGGGTGGTCGGCCACGGCCCCGGCCTGCGGATGGAGAACCGGGTGCCCGGCGGCGACGTCAACCCGTATCTCGCCGTGGCCGGGATGATCGCGGCCGGTCTGTACGGGCTGCAGCGCAAGCTGGAGCTGCCCGCGCCCTGCCTGGGCAACGCCTACGCGGTCGAGGAGTACGCCCGGGTGCCCGGATCGCTGCGCGAGGCCGCCGACCTGTGGGCGCAGAGCGAACTGGCCCGGGAGGCCTTCGGCGACGACGTCGTCGACCACTACCTGAACATGGCCCGGGTCGAGCAGGCCGCCTACGACGGCGCCGTCACCGACTGGGAGCGCTACCGATCCTTCGAACGGATGTGACGCATGATCGACGGATGTGAGGCATGACCGACGGATGCGGGGCCAGGAACGTCGTCATCCAGAGCGAGGAGTGACAGCCCGATGAGCGAGAAGCACGCCGCGCGGGACGGGGCGGTCTGCCGTCGGCTGGTCGGCCGCACCGCCGTGGTCACCGGCGCGGGCAGCGGCATCGGCCTGGCCGCCGCCCGCCGGCTCGCCTCGGAGGGGGCGAAGGTGGTCTGCGCCGACCTCGACGAGGAGACCGGACGGGCCGCCGCCAAGGAGGTCGGCGGGTTGTTCGTGCACACCGACGTCACCGATCCGTACATGGTCGAGGCGCTCTTCGACGAGGCGTACGAGACCTACGGCAGCGTGGACGTGGCCTTCAACAACGCGGGCATCTCGCCGCCGGAGGACGACTCGATCCTGACCACCGGCCTGGACGCCTGGCGCCGGGTCCAGGAGGTCAACCTGACCTCGGTCTACCTGTGCTGCAAGGCGGCCCTGCCGTACATGCGCCGGCACGGACGGGGCTCGATCATCAACACCGCCAGCTTCGTGGCCCGGATGGGTGCGGCCACCTCGCAGATCTCCTACACCGCCTCCAAGGGCGGGGTGCTCGCGATGTCCCGCGAGCTGGGCGTGCAGTTCGCCCGCGAGGGGATCCGGGTCAACGCGCTCTCCCCGGGGCCGGTGGACACTCCGCTGCTGCGCGAGCTGTTCGCCGAGGACCCGGAGCGGGCGGCCCGCCGACTGGTGCACGTCCCGCTCGGCCGGTTCGCCCGGGCCGAGGAGATCGCGGCCGCGGTGGCCTTCCTGGCCAGCGACGACTCCTCGTTCATCACGGCGAGCGAGTTCCTGGTGGACGGCGGCATCTCCGGGGCCTACGTCACCCCGCTCTGAGCGCCGCCGCCGGGGACCGCCACGCCTTCTCACCGTAATCTCATCGAAAACCGCGGGAATTCCGTGCCGCGCTGATTTCGCGTTTATCCGGCTGCCTTTAGATTCTCTGCTGTGAGTGAGCAGATTCCCGCCGGGTGGTACCCGGACCCGAAGGCCGGCACCGGCGACCCGGCGACGCAGCGGTGGTGGGACGGCAAGGGCTGGACGGGCGCCACCCGGCCCGCAGCCTCGGACGTCCCGGAGACGGACGCCCCGGAGCCGGGCGCCGCGTCGGCGTCCGGTGCGGCGGCGGCCCCCGAGGCTCCGCACGCCCCGGAAGCCTCGGACGCCCCGCAGGCCCCGGAGGCCTCGGCGGCGGCCGGTGAGCCCGGGGCGGGGACGGCCGAGCAGCCCACCGTGCTGGAGGGCGAGGTCCTGGAGAGCGGCCCGACCGTCCGCTACCCGGAGCCGCCGCCCTTCGGTGCCGCCTTCGGCGCGGCCGTGCCGCCGCGCAAGGCCCGGCGCAAGCCGTCGAAGCTGGTCGTGGCGACCACCGTTGCCGCGCTGCTCGGCCTGGGCGCGGGCTCGGGGATCACCTACCTCGCCATGGACGGCCACGGCGACAAGTCCAAGCCGGTCGCCCAGCACACCCCCCGCGGCAACTTCGGCCCCTGGGGCGGTTACCCGGGCTCCGGCGGCGGCGACGGCAGCAGCCAGGACGGCCAGGGCAACGGCCAGGGCAATGGCAATGGCAAGGGCAACGGGAACGGCAAGGGCAACGGCAACGGTCAGGGGAACGGCAACGGCCGGGTCCGGCCCGGCGCCGACACCGCGATCGACATGGTGAACAGGCTCACCCTGCCGGTCCCGAGCGGCTGGCAGGCCGACACCACCGACAACGGCTACGCCATGATCACCGTCGGCCCGTACGACTGCCCCGACGGCAGCGGCAACGAGTGCACCCTCGGCGGGGCGAACACCGGACGGATCGACGGTGCGGGCACCGACGCCCAGACGGCGGCCAAGGCCGACATCGACAAGGCCGCCAAGGACTCGTACGTCGGCATCACCGGCCACCAGGAGCTCAAGTCCGAGGCCGTCAAGGTCAACGGCAAGGACGGCTACCTGGTCCGCTGGAAGGTGGACGTCGCCAAGGGCAACCCCGGCTACGTGCAGACCGTGGTCTTCCCGTCCGCCGACGGCAAGGCGCTGGTCTCGGTGCACTTCGGCTTCGACATCGCCGACAAGGCGCCGGACGTCGCCGTGATGGACACCATCGTCAAGGGCATCACGGACTACAAGGGCAAGCTGCCGAGCATCCCCGGGCTGCCCGGCTCGGGCTCCGGCCCCGGCGGCGCGGGCGGCGGCGCGGCCGGAGGCACCGGGGGCACCGGGGGCACCACCACCTGAGCCCCGCGCTCCTCACACGGCGGCGGCCCACCCGGGAGACAGACCTCCGGGTGGGCCGCCGCCGTCATGCGGTCACGGGCACCGGGCCGGACGGGGGTGTGACCGGCCCGGCGCCCGCGTCCGGCGTCAGGAGTCGCGTCGAACAGCCTCGACACGACGGCGCCGGAGCACCATGCCGGCCCAGCCGACGCCGATCGCGGCGGCACCGGCGAGCAGCAGCGGGCCGGTGGCCGAGGTACCGGCCACGGCGGCGGAGGTGGTCGGGACGATCTGGCCGGCCGGGGCGTTCGGGTCCCCGCCGTGGCCGTGGTGGGCGACCGTGGACCTGGGCGCGTCGGCCGCGATCTGGGCGTCGCTGGGCGCGGCCGGGGCCTGCGCGGCGAGCGCCGGGGCGGCAGCGGCGGCGGTCGAGCCGAAGTCGACGTCGGAGCAGCTGTAGAACGCCTCCGGGCTGTCGCTGCGCTGCCAGACCATGTACAGCAGCTGGCGGCCGGTGCGCTGCGGCAGGGTGCCGGAGTAGCTGTAGTACCCGTCGGTGGCGGTCCGGGTGACCTGCACCTGGGCCACCGGGGTCGGGTCGAGGTCCGACCACTTCAGCGGCTTGGTGGGGTCGTAGCTCGGCTTGGTGATGTAGACGGTCTGGGTGCCGACGTGCGGCGCGGTGGTGCGGAACTGGAAGGTGAACGCACCCGCCTTGACCGGGGTGGCCGGCCAGTCGGTGCGCGGCCAGTCCAGGGCCTGGTACTTGTCGCGGTTGGCCGAGCAGAGCTTGCCGTCCGGGATCAGCGCCTGGTGGTTGCCGGCCGCGTTGGCGATGTTGACCTCGTTCCAGTCGTACAGCGGCTGGGTGCCGCTCGCGGCCACGAGGTCCTTGCAGACCTGGGACACCGGGTGCTCCGGGCCCTCCGCGTAGCAGGCGGCGACCCGGCTGACGGGGTTGGTCATCGTGCCGTGGGCGCTGGCGGTGCCGGCGGTGGTCGCGGCCACCGCGAGGACCGCGGCGCCGACCACGCCGACGGACAGGGCACTTCGCTTGATGGACATGGGGTGGGGACTCCTTGACCGTCGTGCCGGGCGAGTTGTGGGGGAGAGCGGGCACGCCTGCCCGTTCGGGGGCCGGTCGGCCCGGATCGCGGCCCCCGGCCCGAGCGTAGGATTGGTCTGGACCAGAGCGCAATAGCCGCGCGTGGACCACTTGTTGACGGACTGTAGGCCCCGGAACAGCGCAAAGGCCCGATGGAAGGCTGTTGTTAGCCGTTCCATCGGGCCTGGTTAAGGCTGGGGAAAGGTCAGAAGTTCAGGTCGCCGTTGATCGTCTCGGTCGTGACGACCTTGCCATGGCCGACCTGCAGGACGGTGCCGTGGACCGTCATGTCCTTGAGCTCGTTGTGGTAGACGGTGACCTGCTCGGGCCGCTTGGGGATGAACTCGTCCAGGATCGCCTGGAGTTCCTCGGCCATCGCCGGGTTGTCGGCCAGCAGCCGGCGCAGCTTCGGCTGCCACTCGCCCTGGGCGCTCTGGATGGCGGACTCGCGGCTGTCCTCCGGCGCTGCGGCCACCTCGGCCCGGGTCTCGTCCAGATCCTCGGAGATCGACTCCGCCCTGCCGCCGAACATCGCGGCGACACGCGGCTTGACCCGGTCCCAGGCCGAGGTGACCATGAGGCCGGCCAGAGCGGTCGCGCCCCTCGTGGCGATGTCCGTGAACTCGGGGTCCATGCTGCTCCCTTGTCGTACCGTTCCGTCGGCACCACGGTAGGGCAGAGACGGACGAACCGTCAGAGAAATGTCTTCCCCTCACCCCGGTACGTCGGCACGGTCCGGACGACGCGTTCGCCCTCGATCAGGTGCAGCTCCGCGAAGCGCTCGCACAGCTCGCCCGCCTTGGCGTGCCGGAACCAGACGCGGTCGCCGATCAGCAGGTCGTCGGCGGCCGGGCCGAGCAGCGGGGTCTGGACCTCGCCGGCGCCCTCCATGGGGTCGTAGCGCAGGCCCGGCGGCAGGTACGGCACCGGCGAGCGGTCCGGGCCGGCCGCGCCGGAGGCCGGGTAGCCGCCGCCGAGCACCGTGACCACGCCGACGCCGGGGCGGCGCACCACCGGCTGGCCGAACAGGGCGGCCGGACGGCCCCGGAAGGAACGGTAGTTGTCGAACAGCTGCGGCTGGTAGAGCCCGGAGCCGGCCGCCACCTCGGTGACGGCGCGCTCGGCCACGGTGGACTCCACGCTGCCGGTGCCGCCGCCGTTGACGAACTCCAGCTCGGCGACCTGCCGCAGCCGGCGGACCACCGCCGCGCGGCGCTCGGCCAGTTCGGTCCGGGCCTTGGCCTGCATCAGCCGGATCAGGTGCGAGCGCACCGGCCGTCCGGGCACCCGGTCGCCCACCCCGGCGACGTGTCCCTCGTACGCCATCAGGCCGACCACCCGGAAGCCCCGGCGGCGCTGGACGAGTTCGGCGAAGGCGCCGAGGTCCTCGGGGGTGCGCAGCGGCGAGCGCCGGGCGCCGACCCGGACCCGGCCGCCGAGCAGGTGCAGGGCGGTGTCCAGTTCCAGGCAGACCCGGACCTCGGCGTCGCCGGCCCGGGCCTTGTCGATGAGGTCGAGCTGGTCCGGGTCGTCCAGGACGACGGTGATCTCCCGGGCGGCCGCCGGGTCGGCGGTGAGGGCGGCGAACCCGTCCCGGTCGGCGGAGGGGTAGGCGAGCAGGACGTCCCGGACGCCGGTGCGGGCGAGCCAGAGCGATTCGTCCAGGGTGAAACTCATCACCCCGGCGAAGCCGTCCACGGCCAGCACCCGCTCCAGCAGCGCCCGGCAGCGCACCGACTTGCTGGCGACCCGGATCGGCTTGCCGCCCGCCCGGCGCACCAGGTCGGCGGCGTTGGCGTCGAAGGCGGCGAGGTCGACGACGGCGACCGGCCCGTCCAGGTGGGCGGTGGCGCGGTCGTACCGGAGGCGGTCGGAGACCGGGGTGGGCGCGGGTGCGTCGAGGATCACCATGGGCGCAGGGTGCCACAGCGGCCTACCGGTGGGTAGGGGGCGCGTGCAGGGAAATCGGGCCGCTCGGGTGCGGTGGCATAGGGTCGGGCGGGTGGACCGCAAAGACTTCTCCAACCCGGCGTTCGTCGGCAAGAACATCCCGAACCCCGGCTTCGGTGACGACGACGGCACCGCCGACCCGGCGCTCGTCGAGGCCCTCGCCCGCTGGTCGCAGGACCGCGCCGCCGAGCCCGAGGTGCTGGCGGCGCTGACCCCCACCCGGCTGATGGTGCCAATCGTGGCGATCCTCGGCGAGGTCGAGGTGGACGAGCACGGGCACAAGCACGAGAAGACCAGCGACATGGCCGTCCCGGTGCTGGAGGCCCCGGACGGGCGCCGCGCGCTGCCCGCCTTCACGTCGCTGGAGTCGCTCGCCCGGTGGCGCGCCGACGCCCGCCCGGCGCCGACGGCCGCCCCGCAGGCCGCGATGGTGGCCTTCTCGGAGCGCGCCGACACCCTGCTGATCGACCCGGCCGGGCCGGTGGCCTTCCAGCTGAGCGGTGCGCGGCTGCGGGCGCTCGCGGAGAACCGTCCGTTCGTGCCGCCGGCGCTGGACCCGGAGGTGCGCGAGGCGGTGCGGGCGCTGCTGGCGGCCGAGCCGGACGTGGTCAGCGGGCTGCTGGCGGCCTCGGGGGGCTCGGACGGGGTGCTCGCGGTGGTCTTCGACCCGGCGCTGGACCAGCCGGGGCTGCAGGCGGCCGCGCAGCGGGTCGGTCGGGCGGTGGCCGCGGACCCGGTGCTGCGGGTGCGGCTGGACCGCGGGCTGGACCTCGCGGTGCTGCCGGCGAGCGCCGAGCTGCCGGGTGAGCCGCTGTTCCGGCGCCAGGAGCGGTAGGAAACGCCGAAGGACCACCTACTCACGTGAGCAGGTGGTCCTTCGCGCGTCACGTCAGGAGTAGACCGGCCCGGTGAACTTCTCGCCCGGGCCCGCGCCCGGCGCGTCCGGGACGATGGAGGCCTCGCGGAAGGCGAGCTGCAGCGAGCGCAGGCCGTCGCGCAGCGGGGCGGCGTGGAAGTTGCTGATCTCCGGGGCGCCGGCGGTGACCAGCCCGGCCAGTGCAGTGATCAGCTTGCGGGCCTCGTCCAGGTCCTTGTCCTTCTCGCCGCCCTCGGCCAGACCGCACTTGACGGCGGCCGCGCTCATCAGGTGCACGGCGACGGTGGTGATCACCTCGACGGCGGGGACCTCGGCGATGTCGCGGGTGAGGTCGTCGAAGCCGATCTTGTCGTCGTCCGTGTCGGGGGTCTGGGTGGGCTCGCTGCTCAAGGGGGGCTCGTTCCGTCGTGCCGTGTGGGTACACGTGGAGCGTACAAGGGCTCCGTGGCGCGCCGGGAAGGCACTGCGCCGGGGCGGAATGGCGTCGGGCCTCCCGGCCCTGTATGCTTCGAGACTGACCGGCCGGGATCCCGCATGGGCGCCTGGCCAGCAAGTGGAGGCTCCACTGAGGAGGCCCGAGAGGGCAACCGCGAAAGTCTCCCACCTGATCGGCCTCGCGGTCGACGGGTCCCGGTCCGCGACGGGCGCCTGGCGCCGAGTCGCCGCAGCGCCCCTCACCGGGCGCAGCCCCCGGTTGTGTGGAGCCCCGCTTGTACCGAGCGGGGCTTTTTTCGTGTCGCGGGTGCGACGGTGCCGGAAGGTGCCGGGCAGCGCAGCACGAATGAAGCCCCGCCCAGTGGTCGAGTCCACTACGTGCGACCGCCGTCCGACGGCCGCATCGCAGAAGGTGCAACCGAGGAGGCCCCATCAGCACCGAGCCCCGCATCAACGACCGGATTCGCGTTCCGGAGGTGCGACTCGTCGGTCCCAGCGGCGAGCAGGTCGGCATCGTGCCGCTTGCCAAGGCGCTGGAGCTTGCGCAGGAGTACGACCTCGACCTGGTCGAGGTCGCGGCGACCGCCCGGCCGCCGGTGTGCAAGCTCATGGACTACGGCAAGTTCAAGTACGAGTCGGCCATGAAGGCTCGTGAGGCGCGCAAGAACCAGGCGCACACGGTCATCAAGGAGATGAAGCTCCGGCCGAAGATCGACCCGCACGACTATGACACCAAGAAGGGTCACGTCGTCCGGTTCCTCAAGCAGGGCGACAAGGTCAAGATCACGATCATGTTCCGTGGTCGTGAGCAGTCCCGCCCCGAGCTGGGCTTCCGCCTGCTGCAGCGGCTCGCCGACGACGTCCAGGACCTGGGTTTCGTCGAGTCCTCGCCGAAGCAGGACGGCCGTAACATGATCATGGTTCTTGGCCCGCACAAGAAGAAGACCGAGGCGATGGCCGAGGCCCGCGCCCTCGCGGACGCCCGCAAGGCCGAGCGTCAGGGCCGCACCCCCGGTTCCGACGCCCCCGCGGACGAGGCCGTGGCCGAGGACACCGTTGTCGACGACGCCGTGACCGAGGCGCAGGACGCCCCGGCCGAGGCGCCGGCCGTCGAGGCCGACGCTCCGGTCGAGCAGCCGGCCGCGTCCCAGGGCGCCTGAGCCTTCACGGCTCAGGGCAGCCCGGGAGACCGGCCCCAAGGGTGACGGGGCAGCCCGCCCGGTCACCACAGATCCATCCAGTTCACGCCCGTGTGGCAGACGCTGCGCGGGCGTGAACGGGACCGACGAGGAGATACGGCGAAATGCCGAAGCAGAAGACGCACAGTGGCGCCAGCAAGCGCTTCAAGATCAGTGGCTCTGGCAAGGTGCTGCGCGAGCGCGCCGGTCGCCGCCACCTCCTGGAGCACAAGCCCTCGACGCTGACCCGCAAGCTGGCCGGGACGATCGAGCTGGCCCCCGCTGACGCCAAGAAGATCAAGAAGCTTCTCGGCAAGTGATCGCCCTCCCGCCCGGCGCGAGCCGTGTGCGGGGCAGCTGATCCTTCCCGACCCATTCGAATGACGGACCACGTGAAGTAGTCCGTGGTCCAACCCAAGGAGTAATGAAGTGGCACGCGTCAAGCGGGCAGTCAACGCCCACAAGAAGCGCCGGGTCATCCTGGAGCGCGCCAGCGGCTACCGTGGCCAGCGCTCGCGCCTGTACCGCAAGGCCAAGGAGCAGGTCACCCACTCGCTGGTCTACAACTTCAACGACCGCAAGAAGCGCAAGGGCGACTTCCGTCAGCTGTGGATCCAGCGCATCAACGCTGCGGCCCGTGCCAACGGCATCACCTACAACCGCTTCGTGCAGGGCCTGAAGGCCGCCAGCGTCGAGATCGACCGCAAGATGCTGGCCGACCTGGCCGTCAACGACCCGGGTGCGTTCGCCTCCCTGGTCGAGGTCGCCCAGAAGGCGCTGCCGGCCGACGTGAACGCCCCGAAGGCCGCCGCCGACGCCGCCTGATCTTCCGAGATCGGTTGAGCTCTGACCGGACCCGCAGGCTCTCCTGCGGGTCCGGTTCTGCATTTCCGCCCCTCAGCGCCCTCCGTCCGCCTGCGCCTCCAGAGATCGAGACCATGCCGAGCACCGACACCCCCCTGCTGACCTCCCTGCGCTCGCCGCGCGTCGTCGCCGCCCGCCGGCTGGCCAAGCGCAACCAGCGCACCAAGGAGCGCCGCTTCCTGGCCGAGGGCCCGCAGGCCGTCCGGGAGGCCGTCGCCTTCGGCAGACTGCCGGGCACGGGCGAGCACGCCGTGGTCGAGGTCTACGTGACCCCGGAGGCGGCCGAGCGGCACGCCGGCATCGTCGAGGCCACCCTGGCGGAGGGGCTGCCCGTGCTGACCGCCACCGACGAGGTGATCGCCGACATCTGCGACACCGTGACCCCGCAGGGCATCGTGGCGCTCTGCCGCTTCATCGACACCCCGTTCGACGACGTGCTCACGGCCCGCCCGAAGCTGGTCGCGATCCTCGCCCACGTGCGCGACCCCGGGAACGCCGGCACGGTGCTGCGCACCGCCGACGCGGCCGGCGCGGACGCCGTGGTGCTCACCGACGCCTCGGTGGACCTCTACAACCCGAAGGCCGTCCGCGCCTCCGTGGGCAGCCTCTTCCACCTGCCGGTGGCCGTCGGCGTGCCGGTCGAGGAGGCCGTCGGGAAGCTGCGCGAGGCCGGGATCCGGGTGCTCGCCGCGGACGGTGCGGGGGAGCGCGACCTGGACCAGGAGCTGGACGAGGGCACCCTGGGCGCGCCCGGCGCGTGGGTGTTCGGCAACGAGGCGTGGGGGCTCCCGGAGGAGACCCGCGCGCTCACCGACGAGGTCGTGCGCGTCCCGATCCACGGGCACGCCGAGAGCCTCAACCTGGCCACTGCCGCGGCCGTCTGCCTGTACGCCTCGGCCCGGGCGCAGCGCTCGCCCGGCGGCTGCCGTTCGAACGCCTGACGCACCCGGGGCGCACCGGATCACCCCGTGGCACGCGGGGTTCGCCGGGCGGATCCCGCCGGGCCCGGGCGATCCGCCCCGCAAGCCCTACTGCGGGGGCCTGCGAGGCGCTAGGGTCTGCCTCGGTGTGGGGATAGGCACGGTGGGTAATCGGGGAGGCAACCCATGGTCGGCAGCGGGCCCGAGCTCGACCCGGACGACCTGCCGGACGGCCTGGTGGTCGCCGACGCGCTGGGCCGGGTGGTCTGCTTCAACCGGGCCGCGGCCCGGCTCACCGGCGTGCTCCCGGAGGTCGCGCTCGGCTGCGCGCTGGAGGACGTCCTCCCGCTGGAGGACCTGGACGGCCGCCGCTGGTGGCAGCTGACCGACCCGTACGGCGGCCTGGCCATCCGCACCCGCCAGCCGGAGCGCAACCTGCTGCTGCCCGGCGGCCACGAGGTGCTGGTCTCCGCCCGGTACGTCCGCGCGGTGCCGTGCGGGCCGCTGGAGCGCCTGGTGATCGCCCTGCGCGGCACCGAGGCCCGGCGCCGCACCGAGCGCAGCCACGCCGAGCTGATCGCCACCGTGGCGCACGAGCTGCGCTCCCCGCTGACCAGCGTCAAGGGCTTCACGGCGACGCTGCTGGCCAAGTGGGAGCGGTTCACCGACGGGCAGAAGCGGCTGATGCTGGAGACCGTGGACGCCGACGCCGACCGGGTCACCCGGTTGATCGCCGAGCTGCTGGACATCTCCCGGATCGACGCCGGGCGGCTGGAGCTGCGCAAGCAGGTGGTCGACCTCTCCGCGGCGGTGCGCCGGCACGTCGAGCGCAAGGTCGCCACCGGGATCCCCGAGGAGCGCTTCGACGTCCGGGTCAGCCAGCCGCTGACCGTCCTGTGGGCCGACCCGGACAAGGTCGACCAGGTGCTCGCCAACCTGCTGGAAAATGCGGTGCGGCACGGCGAGGGAACTGTCACGATCGAGGTGGCACCGGCCAAGGAGGTCGTCGAGGCGCCCGTCTGGGAGCGCTCCGGCACCCCGCCCCGCATCGTGGAAGGCACAGCGGTCACCGTGAGCGACGAAGGAAGCGGCATCCCCGAGGAGTCGATGCCGCGCGTCTTCACCCGCTTCTGGCGCGGCTCCAAGCGCGGCGGCACGGGCCTGGGCCTCTACATCGTCAAGGGCATCGTGGAGGCCCACGGCGGCTCGATCCGTGTCGACCGCGCGCCCGGCGGCGGCGCCCGGTTCCGATTTATCCTGCCCGCCGGCGTTCCGGACTTCATGCTCTGAGAGAGCTCGGACGACCAGCAGAGCCCGCTCTGACCGGTCGCCGGAGTCCCGCCGGACGGGCATCGCGGCAGCGGCGCTACGCGCTGCGACTACACTCGACCTTTGGCGTCGAGCAACGCCCTGCGCGGCTGAGCCGCGGACACCCACTCCCGTGAGCCTCCGGTGAACGGAAACCGGCTGCCCGTGCCCCGGCCCCGCCGGGCGTGGCGCGAAGGCGAACCCACACACCTGAGCACGGACGAGCAGGAGCACGGGAAAGATAGAGATGTCGGCACCCAACAAGTCGTACGACCCGGTCGAGGTCGAGGCCCTCAAGCCCGAGGTGGTGGAGCAGGCGCGGGACGAGGCCGTCGCCGCCTTCGCCGCCGCCAGCACCCTGGACGAGCTGAAGCAGGCCAAGGTCGCCCACACCGGCGACCGGTCCCCGCTCTCGCTCGCCAACCGCGAGATCGGCGCCCTGCCCCCGCACGCCAAGGCCGCCGCCGGCAAGCTGATCGGCCAGGCCCGCGGCGCCGTCAACCAGGCCCTCGCCAGGCGGCAGGCCGAGCTGGAGGCGGAGCGCGACGCCCGCGTGCTGGTCGAGGAGGCGGTGGACGTCAGCCTGCCGTACGACCGCGCCCCGCGCGGCGCCCGGCACCCGCTGACCACCATGGCCGAGCGCATCGAGGACACCTTCGTCGCGATGGGCTACCAGGTCGCCGAGGGCCCCGAGGTCGAGGCCGAGTGGCTCAACTTCGACGCCCTCAACCTGGGCCCGGACCACCCGGCCCGCTCGATGCAGGACACCTTCTTCGTCCAGGCCCCGGACGGCTCCGCCGACTCCGGCGTGGTGCTGCGCACCCAGACCTCCCCGGTCCAGGCCCGCACCATGCTCGACCGCGAGCCCCCCGTCTACGTGGTCTGCCCCGGCCGGGTCTACCGGACCGACGAGCTGGACGCCACCCACACCCCGGTCTTCCGCCAGGTCGAGGGCCTCGCGGTGGACGAGGGCATCACCTTCGCCGACCTCAAGGGCACCATCGAGGTCCTGGTCGAGAAGCTGATCGGCGACCACCTGGAGCTGCGCTGGCGGCCCTCGTACTTCCCGTTCACCGAGCCGTCGGCCGAGGTCGACCTGCAGTGCTTCGTGTGCCTGGGTGCGAGCGTCGGCAACCCGGACCGGCCGTGCCGCACCTGCTCCTCCGAGGGCTGGATCGAGCTCGGCGGCTGCGGCGTGGTCAACCCGCGGGTGCTCGTCGCCTGCGGTGTCGACCCCGAGCGCTACAGCGGGTTCGCCTTCGGCCTGGGCCTGGAGCGGATCCTGATGAATCGTCACAACGTCGCCGACATGCGCGACATGGTCGAGGGTGACGTGCGCTTCACCCTCCCGTTCGGGATGGAGATCTGATGCGCGTCCCGCTTTCCTGGCTGCGCGAGTACGTCGACCTGCCGACCGGCGCGACCGGCCGTGACGTCGCGGAGCGCCTGGTCCGGGCCGGCCTGGAGGTCGAGACCGTCGAGCAGATCGGCGCCGACCTCAAGGGTCCGCTGGTGGTCGGCGAGGTGCTCTCCATCGAGGAGCTGACCGGCTTCAAGAAGCCGATCCGGCACTGCTTCGTCAACGTCGGCGACGCCAACGGCACCGGCGAGCCGCAGGAGATCGTCTGCGGCGCGACCAACTTCGCCGTCGGCGACAAGGTCGTGGTCGTGCTCCCGGGCGCCGTGCTGCCCGGCCCCTTCCCGATCGCGGCCCGCAAGACCTACGGCCAGACCTCGGCCGGCATGATCTGCTCCGCCCGCGAGCTGGGCATGGGCGACGACCACAACGGCATCATCGTGCTCCCGCCGGAGTACGAGCCCGGCACCGACGCCATCGAGCTGCTCCAGCTCGTCGACGAGGTGCTCGACATCGCCGTCACCCCGGACCGCGGCTACTGCCTGTCCATGCGCGGCGTGGCCCGCGAGGCCGCCGCCGCGTACGGGCTGCCGCTGGCCGACCCGGCGCTGCTCGACGTGCCGCCGGCCAACTCCTTCGGCTACCTGGTCAAGGTCAACGACCCGGCCGGCTGCGACCGCTTCGTGGCCCGCACGGTCGTCGGCGTCGACCCGAACGCCAAGTCCCCGATCTGGCTGCAGCGCCGCCTGCAGAAGTCGGGCATCCGCCCGATCTCGCTGACCGTCGACATCACCAACTACGTGATGCTCGAAGTCGGCCAGCCGCTGCACGCCTACGACAAGCAGCGCGTCAACGGCCCGATCACGGTCCGCCGGGCGGAGCAGGGCGAGAGCCTGACCACCCTCGACGGCGTCGAGCGCAAGCTCTCCGCCGAGGACCTGCTGATCTGCGACAACAGCGGCCCGATCGGCCTGGCCGGTGTCATGGGCGGCGCGTCGACCGAGATCCTCGACCCGGCCGCCGGCCCGGGCACCACCGAGGTGATCATCGAGGCGGCGCACTTCGACCCGGTCGCGATCGCCCGCACCGCCAAGCGCCACAAGCTGCCCTCCGAGGCGTCCAAGCGCTTCGAGCGCGGCGTCGACCCGGAGGCCGCCCGCGCCGCCGCGCAGCGCGCCGTCGACCTGCTGGTCCTGATCGCCGGCGGCACCGCCGAGGCCGGGGTCACCGACATCGCCGCCCCGCACCCGGTGCGCACCATCACCATCGCCGCCGACCTGCCCGACCGGGTGGCCGGCACGGAGTACGGCCGCGAGACCGTCACCCGGCGCCTGCAGGAGGTCGGCTGCTCGGTCTCCGGCGCCGACGTCCTGGAGGTCACCCCGCCGACCTGGCGCCCCGACCTCACCGACCCGTACGACCTCGCCGAGGAGGTCATCCGGCTGGAGGGCTACGACAACGTCCCCGCCCGGATGCCCGACGTGCCGCCGGGCAAGGGCCTGACCGAGGCCCAGCGGGTCAACCGCCGGATCGGCGTCGCACTGGCCGGGGCCGGCTACGTCGAGGTCAACAACTACCCGTTCCTCGGCGAGGCGGCCTGGGACGCGCTCGGCCTGGAGTCGGACGACCGCCGCCGCCGTACGGTCAAGCTGGTCAACCCGCTCAACGACGAGGAGCCGGCGCTGCGCACCACGCTGCTGCCGGGCCTGCTCGGTGCGCTGCGCCGCAACATCGGCCGCGGCAACACCGACCTGGCGGTCTTCGAGTCCGGCACGGTCTTCCTGCCCAAGGACGAGCTGTCCGTGGCCCCGCGCCCGGCCGTCGACCACCGGCCCAGCGACGAGGAGCTGGCCGAGCTGGACGCCGCGCTGCCGGACCAGCCGCGCCGGATCGCCGTCGCCCTCGCGGGCGAGCGGCTGCCGTCGGGCTGGTGGGGCAAGGGCGCCCAGGCCTCCTGGGCGGACGCCGTCGAGGCGGCCCGCACGGTGGCCCGCGCGGCCGGCGTCGAGCTGACCGTCCGCCAGGGTCAGCTGGCGCCCTGGCACCCGGGCCGCTGCGCCGAGCTGGTCGTCACCGGCACCGACCGGGTGGTCGGCCACGCCGGCGAGCTGCATCCGCGGGTGGTCAAGGCGCTCGGCCTGCCGGCCCGTTCCGCCGCGATGGAGATCGACGTCGACCTGCTCACCGCCGACGGCGCCGAGCGGGTCAGCGGCCCGACCGTCTCCGGCTTCCCGGTGGCCACCCAGGACGTCGCGCTGATCGTCGACACCGCGGTTCCGGCCGCCGACGTCGAGGCCGCGCTGCGCACCGGCGCCGGCGAACTGCTGGAGGCCATCCGGCTGTTCGACGTGTTCACCGGTGAGCAGGTGGGCGAGGGCAAGAAGTCGCTGGCGTACGCGCTGCGCTTCCGGGCCGTCGACCGCACGCTGACCGCGGACGAGGCCACCGCCGCCCGTGAGGCGGCCGTCGCCGAGGCCGTGGCCCGTACCGGAGCGGTGCTGCGCGGCGCCTGATGCCGTAGCGCCCGAGCAGAGGGGCCCCGCCCCCGGACCACCCGGTCCGGGGCGGGGCCCTTCGTGTTGCCCGGATTCGACCGCTTCGACCGCTTCGACCGCTTCGACCGCGCTCCGGCTTGACGCGGTGTCAGGCTGTCGTTTATCTCTTTACCTATGGAAGTAGATAAAGGCGATGACCGGCCCTCTCCCATCGAGTTCCGCCTGGACCCGGCCTCCGGCGTCCCGACCTACCTGCAGCTCGTGCAGCAGGTCGAACAGGCGCTGCGGATGGGCTGGTTGACCGAGGGGGACCGGCTGCCCCGGGTGCGCGAGGTGGTGGCCGGGCTGGCGATCAACCCGAACACCGTGCTCAAGGCGTACCGCGAGCTGGAGCACCGCGGTCTCGCGGCCGGCCGCCGGGGCCAGGGCACCTTCGTGCGGGGGCTGCCCGCCGGGGTGGTGCCGCTGCGCGAACGGGCCGCGCTGCGGCGGGGGTTGCTGGACTGGATGCGCTCGGCGCGGACCGCCGGGCTGGACGACGAGGGGATGGTCGCCGTGTTCGAGGACGCGCTGCGCGACCTGCGTGAGGGGCGCGACGGGGTGGTGGCGTGATGACGGGGGACACCGTGATCGACTGCGGCGGGATCGGCAAGCGCTACCGCCGCTCCTGGGCCCTGCGGGACTGCAATCTCGCCGTCCCCGCCGGGCACGTGGTGGCGCTGGTCGGCCCGAACGGCGCCGGCAAGACCACACTGCTCGGCCTCGCCGCCGGCCTGACCCTGCCGAGCGAGGGCGCGATGACCGTCCTCGGCGACCAACTCCCCGGCTCACCGAGGGCCCTGGACCGGATCGGCTTCGTCGCCCAGAACGCCGCGCTCTACCCGGGCCTGCCCGTACGGGACCTGCTCGCGATGGGCCGCCACCTCAACCGCCGCTGGGACGACGCCCGGGCACGCACCCACCTGGAGGGCCTCGGCATCCCGCTGGACCGCAGGTACGGCCGGCTCTCCGGCGGCCAGCAGGCCCAGGTCTCGCTCGCCCTGGCGCTCGCCAAGCGCCCCGAACTCCTGCTCCTGGACGAGCCGTTGGCCGCACTCGACCCGCTCGCCCGGCACGACTTCATGGCCGTGCTGCTGACCGCGGTGGCCGAGGACGGCCTCTCGGTGGTGTTCTCCTCGCACGCCGTCAACGAGCTGCAGCAGAGCTGCGACTACCTGGTGGTGCTCGGCGGCGGCCGGGTCCAGGTGGCGGGGGAGGTCGACGACCTCCTGGGCGGCCACCGGATGCTCACCGGCCCGACCGCCGAGGCGGACCGGATCGCCGAGCAGCTGCCGGTGGTCCGCGACCGCCGCGCCGACGCGCAGTCCCACCTGCTGGTGCGCACCGGCGGCGTGGACGCCCCGGTCTCCGCCGGCTGGCGCCAACAGCGCGTCGGCCTGGAGGAGTTGGTGCTCGCCTACCTGCGCGAGCCGACCGCCTCCGCCCTTCCCGGCCCGCGCGGGGCCGTCCGTCCGAGCGAGAAGGCCCTGCTGTCGTGAGTTCCCTGACCCTCGCCCCGCCCCGCTCCGCCGTCCTGCGGGCCGCCGGGCTGCGCCACCGGCCGGCGCTGCGGACCCTGCTGGGTGTCCTCGCCGGGCTGCTCCTCGTGCTGGCCGTCACCGGGTACTACGTCCATGCCGGACTCGACCGGTCCGGTGCGGCCGGGTGCGACATGGCGCTGCGTAGCTGCAACGAGCGCTGGAAGGTGTTCCTGCACGGGTACGGCCCCGCGCTGACGGTCGGTGGGAACCTCGTCTACTTCCTGGGTGGCGCCCTCGGGGCGTTCGTGGGAGCTCCGCTGCTGGCCCGCGAGTTCGAGCACGGCACGGTTCGGTTCGCCTGGACCCAGGGGGCGGGGCGCACCCGGTGGACGGCCGGCGGGCTGGTGCTCGTCGGCGGCGTGCTGGCCGTGGCGACGGCCCTGACGGCCGCGGTGCTCAACTGGTGGATCGCGCCGCTGGCGACGCATGCGGGCCGGTTCACCCCGCTGGCGTTCAGCAGTGCTCCGCCCGCGCTGGTCGGCCGGGTGCTGCTGGTCTTCACGCTGTCCGCGCTCGCCGGGGCGGTGCTGCGGCGGACGGTCGTGGCGGTGGGGATTGGCGTGGGGGCCTCGGTGGTGACCAACCTGGTGGCCGAGTCGCTGCGGTTCCACTACCGGACGCCACTTGAGGACACCGTGCACACGCTCGCCCAGGGCTCGCTCGACCATCGCTGGGAGGGCGGCCTCTGGGCCACCGACCCGGCGGGGAGCCGGCTCGACCTCAACCGGTTGTACGACCTGGGCGGCGACTACTACGGGGCGGAGAAGCTGTTGGGCGAGGGCGGCTACTCGCTGCACGAGTCCTACCAGCCGGACGGCCGCTACTGGTCCTTCCAGTTCGTCGAGTTCGGCTGGACGGCCCTGCTCGCCGTCGTCCTGGGCGCGGCGGCGGTCTGGTGGGTCCGGCGCCGGGCGGTCTGACCTGCGGGGCCGTGGAGGGCTTGAAGAGTTTCCGTCAAAACCCTTGCGGAGTACGGGCGGACAGCGTTTCCTACTCCTCGTTAGGAAAGTTTCCTAACCCATCGAGGAATCGGAGCGTCCCATGCGCCCTCAGCCCCGTCGTGCCCTCCGCATAGCCCTCGCCGCCGCCCTGGTGGCCGCGCCCCTCACCGTCGCGGCCACCTCGGCGGCCCAGGCCGCCCCGGCCCCGGCCGTCCAGCTCAAGGGCGTCGGGCTGGACGACCCGCACAAGAAGGACATCGCCATGCAGCTGGTGTCCAGCGCGGAGAACTCGTCGCTGGACTGGAAGGCCCAGTACAAGTACATCGAGGACATCAAGGACGGGCGGGGCTACACCGCCGGCATCATCGGCTTCTGCTCCGGCACCGGTGACATGCTGGAGCTGGTCGAGCACTACACCGACCTCAAGCCCGGCAACGTCCTGGCGAAGTACCTGCCCGCGCTGAAGAAGGTCAACGGCACCGACTCGCACGCCGGCCTCGGCTCCGCCTTCGAGCGCGACTGGGCCACCGCCGCCAAGGACACCGTCTTCCAGCAGGCCCAGAACGACGAGCGCGACCGGGTCTACTTCAACCCCGCCGTCAAGCAGGCCAAGGCCGACGGCCTGCGCGGGCTCGGCCAGTTCGCCTACTACGACGCCATCGTCATGCACGGCCCGGGCAACAGCTCGGACAGCTTCGGCGGCATCCGCGCCGCCGCCATGAAGAAGGCCAAGACCCCCGCCCAGGGCGGCGACGAGGCCGCCTACATCAAGGCCTTCCTGGACGCCCGCAAGGTCGTCATGAAGAAGGAGGAGGCCCACTCCGACACCAGCCGGGTGGACACCGAGCAGACGGTCTTCCTCAACGCCAAGAACTTCGACCTCAACCCGCCGCTGAAGTGGAAGGTCTACGGCGACAGCTACGCCATCAACAGTTGAGCCGTCACCGTCCCGACGGCGGGCGGCCCCTCTCCTCGGGGTCGCCCGCCGTCGGCTTTCTGCTTCGCGCTTCCTTCGGGAGTCGACGCCGCTCCGGAGCCGTCCGGCAGCCTTCCTGCGGCGATGCGCACGGATCATTCGCTTCATAACGAATCGGACGGGAGGGTGGCGAAGTCTCCTTCACTTATTGACGCATCGGTCCGGTGACGCTTGACTCCCTGGCACTGCCGCGACGTCGCGGCGCAGTACAGGAGGCACCACCGATCATGAACAGACCCATGCGTCTCGCGGCCGCGGGCACGGCCGCCGTGTCGCTCGCACTCACCCTCGCGGCCTGCGGTCAGACCGTCGCGTCGCAGCAGCCGGGGGCCGGCGGGAGCGAACGGAGCATCGGTCTGCTTCTGCCGGAGAACACCTCCTCCACCCGCTACGAGGCCTTCGACAGGCCGCTGATCCAGCAGACGGTCACCAGCCTCTGCCCGAGGTGCACGATCGACTACGCCAACGCGGACGGGAACGAGAGCACCCAGAAGCGCCAGTTCGACGACATGCTGGCCAAGGGCGTCAAGGTCATCCTGCTCGACCCGGTCAACGCCAAGACCACCGCGCCATGGGTCGAGGCCGCCACTGCCAAGGGCGTGAAGGTCGTCGCCTACGACCGGCTGGCCGCCGGCAAGGTCGCCGCCTACGTGTCCTTCGACAACGGGCGCACCGGTGAACTCCAGGGTCAGACCCTGTTGGACGCGCTCGGCCCGAAGGCCGCCTCGGCCAATGTCGTGATGATCAACGGTGCCGAGTCCGACCCCAACGCGGCCCAGTTCAAGGCGGGCGCGCACCGCGCGCTGGACGGCAAGGTCAAGAAGATCGCCTACGAGCAGTCCGGCGAGTGGAAGCCGGAGGTGGCCACGGCGAAGATGAACGAGGCCATCCAGAGCCTGGGCAAGGACGGCATCCAGGCCGTCTACGCGGCCAACGACGGCATGGCCGCGGCGGTCATCGAGTCCCTGAAGGCGGCGGGCATCAAGAACGTGCCCGTGGGCGGTCAGGACGCGTCCATGGACGCGGTGCACCGGGTGCTCACCGGCGAGCAGGCCTACACCATCTACAAGCCGTACAAGCCCGAGGCGGACGCGGCCGGCAGGATCGCCGTCCAGCTGGTCGAGGGCCTGGACATCAGCTCGACGGCGACCTCGATCACCGACAGCGGCGGGCTGCACATCCCGTCCCTGCTGCTCACCCCGATCGTGGTGACCAAGGCGAAGGTGCAGGCCACGGTGGTCGGCGGCGGCCTCTACAAGGCGGCCGACATCTGCACGCCGCAGTACGCGGACGCCTGCGCGGCGGCCGGCGTCAAGTAGTGCGAGGACCGGTGCCCCGCCCCGCGGGGCGGGGCACCGGCCGCGTCGCCGCCGGCCGGAGCCGCCTTCGTGCGGAGGTGTCCTTCGCGGGTCAGGCGCTCGCGGTGTAGTCGTAGAAGCCGCGGCCGGACTTGCGGCCGAGCAGGCCCGCGTCGACCATCCGGGAGAGCAGCGGGGGAGCGGCGTACAGCGGCTCCTTGTACTCGTCGTACATCGACTCGGCGATCGACACGATGGTGTCCAGGCCGATCAGGTCGCACAGCCGCAGCGGGCCCATCGGGTGGGCGCAGCCGGCCTCCATGCCCTTGTCGATGTCGGAGGCGGTGGCCACGCCCGACTCGAACATCCGCACCGCGGACAGCAGGTACGGCACCAGCAGCGCGTTGACCACGAAGCCGGCCCGGTCGCGGGCGCGGATCGGCTCCTTGGCGAGCACCTGGGAGGCGAAGGCCTCGACGCGCTCGGTGGTCGCCGCGGAGGTGGTCAGGGTCGGGATGACCTCGACCAGCTTCTGCACCGGCGCCGGGTTGAAGAAGTGCAGGCCGATCACCTGCTCCGGGCGGGAGGTGGCGGCGGCCAGCTTCACGATCGGGATCGAGGAGGTGTTGGAGGCGAGGATCGCGTCCCGGCGCACGATGACCTGGTCCAGGGTCTGGAAGATCCGGACCTTGATGTCCTCGCGCTCGGCCACGGCCTCGACCACCAGGTCGCGGTCGGCGAAGTCGGCCAGGTCGACGGTGAAGGACAGCCGGGCCATCGCCTCGTCCCGCTGCTCGGGGGTCAGCTTGCCGCGCTTGACCGCCGTGTCCAGGGAGTTGGTCAGCCGCGTACGGCCGAGCTCCAGCGCCTCACCGGTGGCCTCCGACACCAGGACGTCCAGCCCGGCCCGGGCGAAGACCTCGGCGATGCCCGACCCCATCAGACCGCAGCCGACTACTCCGACGCGCGCGATGTCACTCACTCAGTTGCCCTTCGGTGGTGCTGGGGGTCGCCCAGCGACTGGTGGCCCAGCGAGCTGCTGGTCAGCGGGTCGGTGTACCGGAATGGGTGCACCGGTCACCGCCCCGACGACGTTACTACTCCGTACCGGCCAGTAGGTCACCCCCTCCCTGGCGGAGTGCCACCGCGGGTGGGTCCTCCGAACGGGTGAGGCGGCGGTCCCGGCCCGTGCGCCCGGGGCCGCCGCCGCCCGGTGGCCGACAGAATGCCGCAGACGGGGGCCGGGGACGGACAGCGGAACAGCGGACAGGGCCGGGGGCGGGAAGGGAGCACACGGTGTCGACGGGATCGCTCGCAGGACAGGTCGCCCTGGTCACCGGCGCCGGCCGGGGCATCGGCCGGGAGATCGCCATCGGCCTGGCCGCCGAGGGGATGGCGGTCGGCCTGGTCGGCCGCACGCACGAGACGCTGACCGACACCCTCAAGGAGTGCGTCAAGCGCGGCTCCCGGGGCGTCGCCGTCACCGCCGACGTCACCCGCCCCGGATCGGTGCGCGAGGCGGTCCGGCTGGTCGAGCGCGACCTCGGCCCGATCGACCTGCTGGTCAACAACGCCGGCCTGGTCGACCGCGCCGAGGTGCCGATCTGGGAGACCGACGTCAACCAGTGGTGGCAGGTGATCGAGACCAACCTGCGCGGCCCCTACAACCTGCTGCGCTGCGTGCTGCCCGGCATGGTCGACCGGCGCAGCGGCCGGGTGGTCAACCTCAACTCCGGCTTCGCGCTGCGCCCGGACGGCAACTACACCGCGTACGCGACGTCCAAGGGCGCGCTGCTCCAGCTCTCCGACAACATGGCGGACTCGCTCGCGCAGCACGACGTCGTGGTTCTGGACATCAGCCCGGGCGCGGTGGCCACCGACATGACCGCCGGGATGCCGATGTTCCAGGACATGAAGACCTGGGGCTCCATCCCGTACATGGTCGCGGTCACCGTGGACGCCGCCCGCGGCCGCTTCGACGGGCTGCACGGGCGGTTCATCCACGCCGGGCGGGACGACCTGGAGGAGATGGTCGGCCGGGCCGACGCGATCCGCGCCTCGGACGCCCGCACCCTGCGGCTGCGCCCGTACAAGGACGACGATCCGATGGTCTGACGGGCCCCGGGGCCCTCAGGCGCAGAGCTGGCTGGCGGTCACCGGCTTGAGCCCGGCCTTGGCGAGGCCGTCCAGGATGGCCGGCAGCGCGTCCACCGTGCACTGGTGGCCCATGTGCAGCGCGACGACGGAGCCGCCGCGCACCGAGTTCAGCACCCGGCGCTGCAGCTCGGCGGCCGAGGGGTCGTTGTAGTCGCGCGGGTCGACGTCGAAGGACAGCACGTGCTCGTAGCCGACGGCCCTGGCCTGCTCGCGCACCATCGGGGTGGCGTACTGCGCGGCGGACGGGCGGAACCAGCGGCCGATCGAGCCGGTGAGCCGCTGCAGCCGGTCGGCGCACTGGGCGATCTCGGCGCGGGCCTGGTCGGGCGTCATGGCGGAGATGTTGAGGTGGTTCTGGGTGTGGTTGCCCAGCTCGTGGCCGCCGTCCAGGATCCGCCGGGCCATCTGCGGCTGCTGGTCGAGCCAGCTGCCGACGACCATCACGGTCAGCTTGGCGCCGCGCTGCTCGGCGATCTCCAGCAGCGCGGTGGCCAGCTTCGGGTCCCCGCTGCCGTGGCAGGTGAGCGCCACGTTCTTGCCGGTGCGCGGCCCGTACACGACCTCGACGGGGGTTCCGGGCGCGAGCGGCGGCAGCGGGGGCGGGGTCGGCGGGGCGGTGGCCTGGGCGGCGGCCGCCGGGGTGGCCTCGGCGGTGGGCTGGGGCTCCGCCGGGGTGGCCGGGGCGGGGGAGGCCGGGCCCTCGCCGCCGTTCCACGCCGGGTCGGTGACGTGCTGCGGGTCGACGGTGCCCGGGTGTGCGGCCAACGCCCCGGGGTCGGCCCGGCGGGGTACGTCGGTGCCGCAGGCGGTGAGGAGGCCACCGGCGGCGGAGAGGGCGGCCAGCTTGGCGGCGGTGCGCAGTACGGTGCGGCGGTCGGCAGTCATCGGCAGCCAGCATAGAGAGCACGGCCGGGGCGGGCGATCCGGTATGACCGGTCCCCATCGTCTTGACGTGCACACATTCTGTCTACGGGCGTTGCGTAAACCTGAACTACCGCTGTTTCCACGGTGTGTCGTTGGATACGATCACCGCGCACCGCGTGTTGACGGGCGGTCGCACAATTCCGGCATTGCGCATTGGGGGCGGAACAGGATGCACGACGACACCACGGCCACCGGCCAGGCGGGCGGCACCGACTGGGGCTGGGCCAGGGCGGACGACTGGCAGCCGCCGAGCGAGCTGGACACCGGCGTCCCGCACACCGCCCGGATGTACGACTACTACCTCGGCGGCAAGGACAACTTCGAGGCCGACCGCAAGGCCGCCCAGGCCGCGATAGCCGCCTACCCGGCGCTGCCGCTGCTGGCCCGCACCAACCGGCAGTTCCTCGGCCGCGCGGTGGAGTTCGCGGCCGGCCGCGGCATCCGCCAGTTCGTCGACATCGGCACCGGCATCCCGGCCGTCGGCTCCACCAGCGAGGCCGCCCAGCGGGTCGCCCCGGACGCCCGCGTGGTGTACGTGGACAACGACCCGATCGTCGCCACCCACGCCCGCGCCCTGCTCGCGAGCCACCCCGCCGGGCACACCTCGGTGATCGAGGCCGACCTGCGCGACCCGGCCGCGATCCTCGCCCACCCCGGGCTGGCCGCCGCCGTCGACCTCTCCCGGCCGGTCGCGCTGATGCTGGTCGCCGTGCTGCACTTCATCCGCGACGAGGACGGCGCGCAGCAGATCGTGCGCACCCTGCGCGACGCGCTCGCGCCCGGCAGCGCCCTGATCCTCTCGCACGGCAGCCCCGACTTCGCCTCCCGCGAGAGCGCAGCCGAGGGCACCCGGATCTACCGGAGCGCCAGCGCCCCGCTCGTGCTGCGCCCCCGGGCCGGTGTCGAACCCTTCTTCGGCGACTTCGAGTTCGCCGGCCCCGGGCTCGTCCAGCTCCCGCTCTGGCGCCCCACCGCCGGCCACGTCCCCACCACCGAACTGCCCGAGGGCTGGCAGGACGTCTCCGCGTACGCGGGCGTCGCCTTCAAGCCGTAGCCCCCGCCGGCCGACCCGTACGGGACCGAGCCCGGTCCCGGCGCCTCCCTCCTGCGCCGGGACCGGGTCACCGCAGCCTACGCACCCGCACTGACAACCCCTCACCCGCCCCGGTAGCCTGCGGCGTGACCACCGCCCTGCCGCCGCTGCCCGCCGACGTCGCCGACCTGCTACGGGCCCTCGCGGCGCCGCCCCGACTGGTCGCCCACCTCGCGCTGGTGCACGAGGTCGCCGAGGAGATCGCCGACTTCTGCGCCCGCGAGGGCCTGGAGTTCGACCGCGAGGCCGTCCGGTACGGCGCCGCCACCCACGACATCGGCAAGACCGTCCACCCCGAGGAGCTCTCCGCGCCCGGCTCCGCGCACGAGGCCGCCGGCCACGCCCTGTTGATCGCCCGCGGCGTCCCCGAGCGGCTCGCCCGCTTCGCCCGCAGCCACGCGCGGTGGGGCGAGCCCGGCACCACCGTCGAGGAACTGCTGGTCAGCCTGGCCGACAAGGCCTGGAAGAACAAGCGCGTCCCCGACCTGGAGGACCGCCTGGTCGACCGGCTCGCCGCCGCCGGCGGCCGGGAACGCTGGGAGGCCTTCCTCGCCCTGGACGACCTGCTCACCCGGATCGGCGAGGACGCCCCGCGGCGGCTCGCCGTCCAGGCCGGGCACCCCGTACGAACCGGGAGAAATTGACGCGACAGCGCCCGCGGCGCGGTGTTAGCTTCCGGGCATGGAACCCCTGAGCGAGAACGAGATCCGCGCGTCCTTCGTCAACTGCTCCAAGGGCGAGGCCCGTCGGCTCAACCTGCCCCGGGGCCTGGCCGAACTGCCCTGGGAGAACCTGGACTTCCTCGGCTGGCGGGACCAGGGCGCCCCCGACCGCGCCTACCTGGTGGCCCGGCACGGCGGCGAACTCGTCGGCGTGACGCTGCGGGTGCCGACGGTCCGGCGCAGCCTGACCAAGACCAACGTCTGCTCGCTGTGCATCACCGCGCACGCCGGCACCGGCGTCGCGCTGCTCGCCGCCCGCCGGGCCGGCGCGGCCGGGCGCGAGGGCAACACGGTCGGGACGTACATCTGCGCCGACCTCGCCTGCTCGCTGTACGTGCGCGGGTTGAAGAAGTCCGCCCTGGTCACCAGGCCCGACGAGTCACTGCCGCTGGAGGACCAGATCGCCCGGACGGTGGGCAACCTCGACGCCTTCGTCGCCAAGGTGCTCACCGACACGTCCGTCGGGTCCGCCGTGTCCGCGTAGCGCCCCGTGTCCGCGTAGGGCGCCCAAGCCCCGGGCTCACTGCCCGCGCAGCTGGTCCAGCTCGCGGCGCTCCCGCTTGGTCGGGCGCCCGGCCCCGCGGTCCCGCTGCCCGGCCGCCGCGACGAACTCGCGCGGCGGCCGCGGCGGGCTGTTGTCGACCAGGCACTCCGCGGCGACCTCGGCACCGACCCGCTTGCGGATCAGCTTGCGCACCACCACGACCCGCTCGTGGTTCTCCTCGCGGACCCGGACCTCGTCCCCGGCCTTCAGCGCCTGGGCCGGCTTGGCCCGCTCCCCGTTCACCCGGACGTGCCCGGCCCGGCAGGCGGCCGCCGCCAGCGCTCGCGTCTTGACCAGCCGGACCGACCAGATCCAGCTGTCCACCCGCACGCTTCCCTCGTGTTCAGCCATCCTCGGAGCCTACCCAAGCGGTCCGGATCCTTCCCGGGCCCGCGCGGCCGGGGGCGTGCAGGCGGGGCCCGCGCGGCCGGGGGGCACGCCCCGACGTCCGTGCGGCGGATGGGCGTCCGCGCCGCCGTCCGCGCCGCCGTCCGCGGGCTACGCCGCGCGCGGCGCCTCCTGGACCGCCCAGCCGTTCCCGTCCGGGTCGTTGAAGAACACGAAGTTGTTCCAGGCCTCGCCGTGCCCGTTCACCCGGGCCCCCGCCACGAAGTGCTGGACGGGGCTGACCTCCACGCCCCGCGCCCGCAGTTCGGCGTGCGCCTTCTCGATGTCCGCGACCACCAGTTGGAGGCCCTTGACGGACCCGGGCGGGGAGTCGATCACCCCCTTGCCCACCACGATCGAGCAGGGCGAGCCCGGGGGAGTCAGCTGGACCACCCGGACCCCGTCCCGCAGGCGGGTGTCGTGGTCCACCGTGAAGCCGGCCTGCTCCTCGTAGAAGAGCTTCGCGCGGTCCACGTCGGACACCGGGACCACCACGACTTCGAGCTTCCAGTCCATCGCCCTCACCCCTCTCGGTCGGGCTCTTCCAGTATCCGTCCGGCGGCCGTCATCCAAAACTGTTCCCCGGTGCCCGTCCGATAGCCTGAGAACACGATGAATCCGCAGACCACGCCCGCCGCGACCCCGCCGGCCACCCTGCTGGCCACCCCGTGGGGCGCCCTCGACCTCACCCGCTTCCCCGAGGACCCGCGCGAGCGGCTCCGGGCCTGGGACGCCGCCGACGAGTACCTGCTGCGCCACCTCGCGGGCGAGGCGGCGAGCGCGGCCGGTGCCGCGACCGAGCTGGCCGACCGCCGGATCGCCGTCCTCGGCGACCGCTGGGGCGCGCTGACCACCGCGCTCGCCGGATTCCGGCCGGTCCAGATCTCCGACTCCCACCTCGGCCGGCAGGCCACCCTGGCCAACCTGGCCCGGGCCGGCGCCGACGTCGACGAGGACCGGCTGCTCACCACCCGGGACACCCCGCCGGAGCGGATCGACGTGCTGCTGGTGCGCGTCCCCAAGAGCCTGGCGCTGCTGGAGGACCAACTGCACCGGCTCGCCCCCGCGATCCACCCCGGCACCGTGGTGATCGGCGCCGGCATGGTCACCGAGATCCACACCTCCACGCTCCAGCTCTTCGAGCGGATCCTCGGCCCGACCCGCACCTCGCTCGCCGTCCGCAAGGCCCGGCTGATCCTCTGCACCCCGGACCCGGCGCTGGACCCCGGCCCGAACCCGTGGCCGCACCGCTACGCGCTGCCGTCGGACATCGGCCCCGCCGCCGGCCGTACGGTGGTCAACCACGCCGGCACCTTCTGCGCCGAGCGCCTCGACATCGGCACCCGCTTCTTCCTCGCCCACCTGCCCACCCCCGCCCCGGGCGCCCGGGTGGTGGACCTCGGCTGCGGCAACGGCGTGGTCGGCACGGCCGCGGCCCTCGCCGGGCCGGGCGCGCAACTGCTCTTCGTGGACGAGTCGCACCAGGCGGTGGCCTCCGCCGAGGAGACCTTCCGCACCAACCTGGGCCCGGACGCCCCGGCCGAGTTCCTCACGGCCGACGCGCTCGCGACGGACGCGGTCGCCCCCGGCTCGGTGGACCTGGTGCTCAACAACCCGCCGTTCCACTCCCACCAGGCCACCACCGACGCCACCGCGTGGCGGATGTTCACCGGCGCCAAGCGGGCGCTGCGGCCCGGCGGTGAGCTCTGGGTGGTCGGCAACCGCCACCTCGGCTACCACGTCAAGCTGCGCCGCCTCTTCGGCAACTGCCGGCTCGTGGCCGGCAACCCCAAGTTCGTGGTGCTGCGGGCGGTCAAGCGCTGATCCAGCGCCGTCGAGCGCCGATCCGTCGCCGTCAAACGTTGAGCCGTCCCGCCCCGCCCCGCCCCGACCGTGTCCGGGCGGGGCTCCGGCACATACTCCTTGCATGAATTTTCCGTCACGCGTATATTCATGCCAAGACTAAGGAGGAACGCCATGGCATTGCGAGTCGCCGTCGCCGGCGCGAGCGGGTACGCGGGCGGCGAGGTGCTGCGCCTGCTGCTGGGCCACCCGGAGGTGGAGATCGGGGCGCTCACCGGCGGCTCGAACGCGGGCACCAGGCTGGGCGCGCTGCAGCCGCACCTGATCCCGCTCGCCGACCGCGTCCTCGAACCCACCACCCCCGAGGTGCTGGCCGATCACGACGTGGTGTTCCTGGCGCTGCCGCACGGCCAGTCCGCCGCCGTCGCCGAGGCCCTCGGCCAGAACGTCCTGGTGGTGGACTGCGGCGCCGACTTCCGGCTCAAGGCCGCCGCCGACTGGGAGCAGTTCTACGGCTCCGCGCACGCCGGCACCTGGCCCTACGGCCTGCCCGAACTCCCCGGCCACCGCGCCGCGTTGAAGGGCAGCAACCGGATCGCCGTGCCCGGCTGCTACCCGACGGCCGTCTCGCTCGCGCTGTTCCCCGCGTACGCGGCCGGGCTGGCCGAGCCGGAGGCCGTGGTGGTCGCCGCCTCCGGCACCTCCGGCGCGGGCAAGGCCGCCAAGCCGCACCTGCTGGGCAGCGAGGTGATGGGCAGCGTCAGCCCGTACGGCGTCGGCGGCGTGCACCGGCACACCCCCGAGATGGCCCAGAACCTCACCCCGCTCGCGGGCGAGCCGGTCACCGTCTCCTTCACCCCCACCCTCGTCCCGATGCCGCGCGGCATCCTCGCCACCTGCTCCGCCAAGGCGAAGCCCGGCGTGACCGCCGAGAGCCTGCGCGCGGCCTACACCGAGGCGTTCGCGGACGAGGCCTTCGTCCACCTGCTGCCCGAGGGGCAGTGGCCGCAGACCAGCAGCGTCTACGGCGCCAACACCGCCCTGGTCCAGGTCGCCCTGGACGCCACCGCCGGGCGGATCATCGCGATCAGCGCGATCGACAACCTGGTCAAGGGCACCGCGGGCGGCGCGGTGCAGAGCATGAACATCGCCCTCGGCCTTCCCGAGGAGCTGGGCCTTCCCGTGAACGGAGTCGCACCGTGAGCACTGCCACCAACGTGGGCGTGACGGCGGCCAAGGGCTTCCGCGCCGCCGGTGTGACGGCCGGCATCAAGGCCTCCGGCACCCCCGACCTCGCCCTGGTGGTCAACGACGGCCCGTCGCTCGCCGCGGCCGGCGTCTTCACCGCGAACCGGGTCAAGGCCGCGCCGGTGCTCTGGTCCGAGCAGGTCCTCAAGGGCGGCGTGGTGTCCGCCGTCGTCCTCAACTCTGGTGGCGCCAACGCCTGTACCGGCCCGCTCGGCTTCCAGGACACCCACGCCACCGCGGAGAAGGTCGCCGAGGAGCTGAAGCTCAACGCGGGCGAGGTCGCCGTCGCGTCCACCGGCCTGATCGGCGTCCGGCTGCCGATGGACATCCTGCTGCCGGGCGTGACCCAGGCCGTCGGCGAGCTCAGCGAGACCGGCGGCGAGGCCGCCGCGATCGCCATCAAGACCACCGACACCGTGCACAAGACCGCCCAGGTCACCAGCCCGGCCGGTTGGACGGTCGGCGGCATGGCCAAGGGCGCGGGCATGCTCGCGCCGAGCCTCGCCACCATGCTGGTCGTGCTCACCACCGACGCCGCCGTCGACAGTGCCGGCCTGGACGCCGCCCTGCGCGGCGCCACCCGCACCACCTTCGACCGGATCGACTCCGACGGCTGCATGTCCACCAACGACACCGTGCTGCTGCTCGCCTCCGGCGCCTCCGGTGTCACCCCGGACGGGGCCGAGTTCGCCGAGGCCGTCCGCACGGTCAGCGCCGACCTGGCCCGCCAGCTGATCGGCGACGCCGAGGGCGCCGGCAAGGACATCCGGATCGACGTCACCGGCGCCGCCACCGAGGACGAGGCGGTCGAGGTCGCCCGGACGATCAGCCGCAACAACCTGCTCAAGTGCGCCATCCACGGCGAGGACCCCAACTGGGGCCGGGTGCTGGCCGCGATCGGCACCACCTCCGCCGCGTTCGACCCGAACGAGCTGGACGTCGCCATCAACGGCGTCTGGGTCTGCAAGGACGGCGGCGTCGGCGAGGACCGCGACCTGGTGGACATGACGGGCCGCGAGGTCGTCATCACGGCGGACCTCAACGCCGGCCCCGCGAGCGCCTCGGTGTGGACCAACGACCTCACCGCTGACTACGTTCACGAGAACAGCGCCTACTCGACCTGATCCACGTCACTTCGTCCGCGACATCCTGACCCGCGGCACCACCGAGCCGCGGCAGCACCGAGCCGCGACGTCCTCCCCCGGCCTCCGGCCCGGGGGACCCCATCGACGAGGGAATCCCGTGCAGATCGCACCCAAGGGCGAACAGGCCCGCAACAACACCGCGTTGCCCAAGGCCATGACGCTGATCGAGGCGCTGCCGTGGCTGGAGCGCTTCCACGGCAAGACCGTCGTGATCAAGTTCGGCGGCAACGCCATGGTCGACGACGAGCTGAAGGCCGCGTTCGCCCAGGACGTCGTCTTCCTGCGCTACGCCGGACTCCACCCCGTCGTGGTGCACGGCGGCGGCCCGCAGATCAGCGCCCAGTTGGACAGGCTCGGCCTGGAGTCCAGCTTCACCAACGGCCTGCGGGTCACCACCCCCGAGACCATGGACGTGGTCCGGATGGTCCTGGCCGGCCAGGTGCAGCGCGAGCTGGTCGGCCTGCTGAACGAGCACGGCCCGTTCGCCGTCGGCATGACCGGCGAGGACGCGCACACCATGACGGCGGTCAAGCGCTACGCCGTGGTGGACGGCGAGCAGGTGGACATCGGCCTGGTCGGCGACATCGTCAACATCGAGGCCGGCGCGGTGAAGGCGCTGATCGCCGACGGCCGGATCCCGGTCGTCTCCTCGATCGCCCGGGGCGCCGACGGCCACGTCTACAACATCAACGCCGACACCGCCGCCGCCGCCCTGGCGGTCGCGCTCGGCGCCGAGATGCTCGTCATCCTCACCGACGTCGAGGGCCTCTACAAGGACTGGCCGAACTCCGACGACGTGATCAGCCAGCTCAACGCGAGCGAGCTGGACGGACTGCTGCCCGGCCTGGCCAGCGGCATGCTCCCCAAGATGGAGGGCTGCCTGCGCGCCGTCCGCTCCGGCGTCGGCACCGCCCGCGTCCTGGACGGCCGGGTGCCGCACAGCCTGCTGCTGGAGATCTTCACCGACGAGGGCATCGGCACGATGGTCGTGCCGGACGACGAACCGACCGTGACCGGGGGACTGGCATGACGCACAACGAGCAGCTCGCCGAGCGGTGGCAGCACAGCTTCACCGACAACTACGGCACCCCGCGGATCCCGCTGGTGCGCGGCGAGGGCAGCAAGCTCTGGGACGCCGACGGCAAGGAGTACACCGACCTGCTCGGCGGCATCGCCGTCAACGCCCTCGGCACCGCCCACCCGGCCGTCGTCGAGGCGGTCGGCAGGCAGATCGCCACCCTGGGCCACGTCTCCAACCTCTTCATGGCCGAGCCCACCATCGCCCTCGCCGAGCGCCTGCTGGAGCTGGACGGCCGGGCGGGCGGCCGGGTGTTCTTCTGCAACTCCGGGGCCGAGGCCAACGAGGCCGCGTTCAAGATCAGCCGGCGCACCGGCCGCACCCACCTGGTCGCCCTCCAGGGCGCCTTCCACGGCCGGACCATGGGCGCCCTCGCGCTCACCGGCCAGCCCGCCAAGCAGGACCCGTTCCGCCCGCTGCCCGGCGACGTCACCCACGTCCCGTTCGGTGACGTCGAGGCGCTGCGCGCGGCCGTCACCACCGAGACCGCCGCGGTCTTCCTGGAGCCGATCCAGGGCGAGAACGGCGCCGTCCCGCTCCCGGACGGCTACCTGAAGGCGGCGCGCGAGATCACCCGGGCCACCGGCACCCTGCTGGTCCTGGACGAGATCCAGACCGGCGTGGGCCGCACCGGCCACTGGTACGCGCACCAGGCCTTCGAGGGCGTCGAGCCGGACGTCGTCACCCTGGCCAAGGCGCTCGGCGGGGGGCTGCCGATGGGCGCCGTCCTCGCCTTCGGGCCGGCCGCCGAGCTGCTCACCCCGGGCCAGCACGGCACCACCTTCGGCGGCAATCCGGTGGCCGCCGCGGCCGGGCTCGCGGTGCTGGACACCATCGAGTCCGAGGGCCTGCTGGAGCACGTCCGCAAGCTCGGCGAACGGCTGCGGCACGGCGTCGAGGCGATCGGCGACCCGCTGGTCTCGCACGTGCGCGGCGCCGGCCTGCTGCTCGGCATCGTGCTCACCGCTCCGGTCTCGGCGCAGGTCCAGGCCGTCGCGCAGCAGGCCGGCTTCCTCGTCAACGCGGCCGTCCCGGACGCCGTACGGCTGGCTCCGCCGCTCGTCCTGACCGAGCAGGAGGCGGACGCCTTCCTCGCGGCCCTGCCGGGCATCCTCCGGACGGTGCGCGAGAACGCCCCGGCCGATGCGAGTTGACCGTCGTCCGGGAGAATAATCACATGACCGCTTCCCATTCCGGCCCGTCCGCCGCCGGCCCGACGCCGCAGGTCCCGCAGACCCGCACCGCGCGCCACCGGCGGATCGTGGACCTGCTCACCCGCCAGCCCGTGCGTTCGCAGAGCCAGCTCGCCAAGCTGCTCGCCGACGACGGACTCGTGGTCACCCAGGCCACCCTCTCCCGGGACCTGGACGAGCTGGGCGCGGTCAAGATCCGCAACCGGGACGGCGCGCTGATCTACGCCGTCCCGGCCGAGGGCGGCGACCGCACGCCGCGCGCACCGATGGGGGAGTCGGCCAGCGAGGGCCGGATGGCCCGGCTGGCCGGCGAGCTGATGGTCTCCGCGACGGCCTCCGGCAACCTGGTCGTGCTGCGCACCCCGCCGGGCGCCGCCCAGTTCCTCGCCTCGGCGATCGACCAGGCCGAGGTGTTCGAGATCATCGGCACCATCGCCGGCGACGACACGGTGCTGCTGATCAGCCGCGACCCGGCCGGCGGCCAGGCGCTCGCCGACCACCTCATGCAACTCGCCCAGGCGAAGGCGCAGTAGCGCCCGGAAACCCCACGACCCCGGCCGACGGATCCATGCGGCCGGGGTTTTGTGTTCCATACGCCATCGTGCATACTTATGCTGTCCGCTGTACATGCATGAAGGAGCCACGCGATGACCGCCCAGCAGTCCTCCGACGTCCGCCTCTGGGGCGCGCGCTTCGCCGACGGCCCGTCCGAGGCGCTGGCCAGGCTGTCCGCCTCGGTCCACTTCGACTGGCGGCTCGCGCCGTACGACATCGCCGGCTCCAAGGCCCACGCCCGGGTCCTGCACAAGGCCGGGCTGCTGTCCGACGACGAGCTGTCCGCCATGCTGGCCGGCCTCGACCGGCTGCTCGCCGACGTCGAGGCGGGCACCTTCACGGGCACCGTCGCCGACGAGGACGTCCACACCGCCCTGGAGCGCGGCCTGCTGGAGCGCCTCGGCGCCGAGCTCGGCGGCAAGCTGCGGGCCGGGCGCTCGCGCAACGACCAGATCGCCACCCTGTTCCGGATGTACCTGCGGGACCACGCCAAGACCATCGGTGGCCTGCTGCTCGACCTCCAGGAGGCCCTGGTCGGCCTCGCCGAGGCGCACCCGGACACCGCCATGCCGGGCCGCACCCACCTCCAGCACGCCCAGCCGGTGCTCTTCGCCCACCACGTCCTCGCGCACGTGCAGGCCCTCGGCCGGGACGCCGAGCGGCTGCGCCAGTGGGACGCCCGCACCGCCGTCTCGCCGTACGGCTCCGGGGCGCTGGCCGGCTCCTCGCTCGGCCTCGACCCGCAGGCCGTCGCCGCCGACCTCGGCTTCGAGGGCGGCTCGGTCGGCAACTCGATCGACGGCACGGCCTCGCGCGACTTCGTCGCCGAGTTCGCCTTCGTGACCGCGATGATCGGGATCAACCTCTCCCGGATCGCGGAGGAGGTGATCATCTGGAACACCAAGGAGTTCGGCTTCATCACGCTGCACGACGCCTTCTCCACCGGCTCCTCGATCATGCCGCAGAAGAAGAACCCGGACATCGCCGAGCTCGCCCGCGGCAAGTCCGGCCGCCTGATCGGCAACCTGACCGGCCTGCTGGCCACCCTCAAGGCGCTGCCGCTCGCCTACAACCGGGACCTCCAGGAGGACAAGGAGCCGGTCTTCGACTCCTGCGACACGCTGGAGGTGCTGCTGCCCGCGTTCACCGGGATGATGGCCACCCTCACCGTGCACCGGGAGCGGCTGGAGGAGCTCGCCCCGGCCGGTTTCTCGCTCGCCACCGACATCGCCGAGTGGCTGGTCAAGCAGGGCGTGCCGTTCCGGGTCGCGCACGAGGTGGCCGGCGCCTGCGTCAAGGTCTGCGAGGCCGAGGGCATCGAGCTGTCCGACCTGACGGACGAGCAGTTCGCCGCGATCTCCGAGCACCTGACGCCGCAGGTGCGCTCGGTGCTCAGCGTGCACGGCGCCATCGCCTCCCGCGACGGGCGCGGCGGCACCGCCCCCTCCGCGGTCGCGGTCCAGCTCGCCGAGGTGAAGGCGGACCTGGCGCGGCAGCAGGAGTGGGCCCGGGGCTGACCGGCCGCCGTCGGGAGGAGGGGCGCGGCGGTCCGACCGGCGCGCCCCTCCGGCGTCCGCGCCACGGCCCGGGCGTAACCGGCCCCGCCCCGGTGCGTCATGCACGGTGTGTGCACCACCCTTCCCCCCGTCCCCTCCGCCGAGGACGTCTACCTCGCCGAACGCCGCCGCCGCGTGGTCCGCGAGACCGTGGCCGCCCTGCCCGGCCGCTGTCCGCAACTGATCGCCGCCCTCGCCGAGGACCCGCCGCCGACCTACCGCGAGCTCTCCGAGCGCCTCGGCATGCCCCGCGGCTCCATCGGTCCCACGCGCTCCCGCTGCCTCGCCTGCCTGCGCACGTTGCTCCGAGCGGAGCGTTATCCGTGAGGCGCCCCGGGGCCCTCCGGGCATCCGCGCCGCCCCCCGGAAGCGGGCGTGACCCTCGCCACGTCCGGCCCCGCGAAGGTTGAGGGGAGCTGACACCCGGGTAGAGCGCTGGCGAACGCAGCTCTTGACGGTGCCGCGATCACTCGGATACTGAGCGTGAGCGCGCCACCCTCTGCGCGCAGGGCACGACGACTGGGGAGGCCCCTCCACATGGGCATGAGCGTGATCATCTCGGCCGCGGCGGCCGAGGACGCGGAGCAGATCCTCAAGCTCCAGTACCTCGGGTACCAGCCCGAGGCCGAGCTGTACGGCGACTGGGCGATCGAGCCCCTGACACAGAGCCTGGAGAGCCTGCGCGCCGAACTGACCGAGCAGCACTTCCTGGTCGCCCGGCTGGGCGGCGAGGTGGTCGGCACCGTCCGCGGCCGGATCGACGCCGACGGCGTCGGCCGGATAGGGCGTCTGGTCGTCCACCCGCGGATGCAGCGCCACGGCCTGGGCGGCCGCCTGCTGGACGCGCTGGAGCGCCGGCTCGCCGAGGACGGCCCGGTGTCCGCCTACCGCCTGTTCACCGGCCACCGCAGCCTCGGCAACCTGCGCCTGTACGCCCGCCAGGGCTACCGTCAGACCCGGGTCGAACAGGTCAACAGCCGGCTGAGCTTCGTCCACCTGGAGAAGGCCGTCGGCACCCCGCTCGCCGCGACGGCCTGACCCCGCCGCACCGCGCCCCCCGCTCGGCGCCGCCACCATCCGGACGGTCCGGTGGCGGCGCCGAGTCATGTCTTCCCTGGTCACGGCGGGGGGGGGGGGGGAATGCCGGCTCGCCCCCCCCCAAAACATTATCGGAGACCCCCACACAGAGATTAAAGGAAAAACAAAAACTCAGCCACAACCAAAACCCCCCCCCCCCCCGCCCGC
>NZ_JBEOUW010000025.1:78607-139623 GCF_040303045.1 Kitasatospora sp. NPDC096140 | reverse complement strand
GCTTTTTGCCGTCCGGCTCCACTACCCCGGACCGGCCACCTCCCACAAGTGACGGAGCGCGTGACGGTCGTCACCGACCCTCCCCGAAAACCGGGTGCGGCACGCCCTGCCCAAGGAACCCTTAATTTAATATGTAAAATTGCACTTCTATTCACTGTAAATCCCCCCCGCCCCTCATGCATCAAATCGTTATCCGGAGTTCAGCATTCCGACAGACCGGCGGGCACGCGTGGGTACGACAAAAGGGGCCGCTTACCGGACCCGGCGGAGTCCGGTAAGCGGCCCCTTTAAAGAGCCTTTGGCCTATCAGGCCTCAGTGCGCTGAGCCGGAATCCCGGCCAGCAGAGCGCGCACCTCCGCCTCACGGTAACGGCGGTGACCGCCGAGCGTGCGAATCGACGTCAGCTTGCCGGCCTTGGCCCAGCGGGTGACCGTCTTCGGGTCCACGCGGAACATGGTGGCAACCTCTGCCGGCGTCAGCAGCGGCTCAGCATCAGGGGTACGAGCGGTCATGAGCGGCCTCCTCGGGAGAACCGAACCAGGGCGGTTCTATCCTTCAAATTCTGCACCTTGGCCCGCGATGCCCGAAATGGCATAGACGGGCCGAGTCGGTTATAGGACGAACGGCTTGTCCTGGTGTCTACAACTACACCATCCGTCCAGCCCTATCGACCAAACCGCCAAAATTGACCCCTCACGGGTTCAAGGCCGACGGATGGCGATGGACCACCCCATAACGGACAGTCACGCGACGATGACGTCAGGTTACGAAGGGACCAGACCCTCCGTTTCCCCGCAAAGCACGCATCGACTCCAGAACCACCCAAAAGTGGGCACGCTCACGTGAAGTTGGGCTGGTTGTCCCATTTTTGCACATAGGGGTAAGTTCGCGTCAACGGTGAGTAGTGTCACGTTCGGCAGCTATTGACCCGAACCGGGACCTTGGTCATCGGCGCTGCGGTCCCTAGGACTCTTACAGTCATACACGGGCGGTCGGACGTCAGTTCGCGTACCGCAACGCCAGCACCCGCCGCCACCGCACCGTCAGTTCCTCGTGGACCCGCAGCGCCTCCGCGGTGTCCCCCGCCCGCAGTGCGCGCAGCCCCTCCTCCAGCTCCCCCGCCGAACGGTCCGCCAACAACCGCTCCGGCCCCAGCAGATGCACCAGCCCCCCGTAGTCCAGTTCCACCAGCGAGCGCGGATGGAACTCCTCCAGCCACCGCCCGACCCGCTCCGCCCCCCGTGCCAGCTCCCCCTCCGGCACCGCCTCGCGCAGCGCCCGGTAGGCCCGCGCCACCCGTCGGCGCGCCTGGGCCATCGGCACCAAGTAGAACAGTGCGGCCGGCCGGCCGCCCCGCTCCCCCTCCCCTCCCGGCACCCCACCGCCCGGCACCCCACCGCCCGGCGCCGCCGCGCCGCCGGGAACGAAGCAGCGGTCCTCGTCCCCGAACGGCAGGAACCAGCGCACCGGCACCTCCCAGCGGCTGGTGAGGATCCACGGCCGGGCGTCCGGGTGCTCCGCCCGCCAGCGCTCCCGGTCCGCCTCCGCGGCCGCCCGGGTCGCGGGCGGCAGCGCGGTGTCCAGCAGCGCCACCGGCGCCCCGGCCCGCAGCTCCTCCAGCGCCTGCCAGCTGCGCAGCCTGGTCGCCCACGGGCAGACGTACAGCACGCCGTCCACCACCCGCAGGTACGCCCGCCCGCTCTCCCGCTCCGGCAGCGCCCGGGGCGTCCGCGCGACCAGCTCCGCGAGCGCCTCCCGCTGCTCCTCCAGCACCGCCGCCGCGACCGGCTGCGCCGCCTCCCCGGCGTCCGGCCCGCGCTCCGCCGCGTAGGCCTGCCAGCGCGCCCGCTCGGGCTCCGGGTAGGCGGCCAGCGGCTCGTAGACCCGCAGGTGGGCGGCGTAGGGCGGCTGTACGGCAGTACGCACGACGGTCACGTCCTGCATGGTCGCACGGGCCGCGCGGGCCCGGGAGGGCGCGACCCCGAACCGTTCGCACCCCGACCGTGCACCCCCTTTCGTCTCACCCCTCGGACAACCGGCACAAGCTCGGACAAGAGGGCGGATCCGAGACGCCCACCCGACTACGCTTCGCCTTAGGCGCCCGCACCACAGCAGCGGGCCTTCGATACTGGAGTCACCACAGTGACCGACGTACAGACCCCCGCCTCGCACCCCGCACCCGGCGTGCTCAGCAGGATCTTCCGTACCGAACAGGACGGCGCCCCCGGCGACGGCCACGAGCAGGTCGTCCTGTGCCACGACCGCAGCTCGGGCCTGAAGGCCATCATCGCCATCCACTCCACCGCCCTGGGCCCGGCCCTCGGCGGCACCCGCTTCTTCCCGTACGCCTCCGAGGAGGCGGCGCTGGAGGACGCGCTGAACCTCTCCCGCGGCATGTCCTACAAGAACGCGCTGGCCGGGCTGGACCTCGGCGGCGGCAAGGCCGTCATCATCGGCGACCCGAACAAGGACAAGAACGAGGCGATGCTCCGGGCCTACGGCCGCTTCGTCGAGTCCCTGCGCGGCCGCTACATCACCGCCTGCGACGTGGGCACCTACGTCCAGGACATGGACGTCATCGCGCGCGAGACCGAGTTCGTGACCGGCCGCTCGCCCGAGCACGGCGGCGCCGGCGACTCGTCCATCCTGACCGCCTTCGGCGTCTTCCAGGGCATGCGCGCCACCGCCCAGGCGCGCTGGGGCCAGCCGACGCTGCGCGGCAAGCGGGTCGGCGTCGCGGGCGTCGGCAAGGTCGGCCACTACCTGGTCGGCCACCTGGTCGCGGACGGCGCCACCGTCGTCGTCACCGACCCCTTCGAGGCCGCCGTCAACCGCGTGCGCGCGGCCCACCCGGACGTGGAGGTCGTCGCTGACACCGACGCCCTGCTCCAGGCCAAGCTGGACGTCTACGCCCCCTGCGCCCTCGGCGGTGCGCTGACCGACTCCGTCGTCGCCGCGCTGGGCGAGTTCGGCACCTCGATCGTCTGCGGCGCGGCCAACAACCAGCTGGCCCACCCCGGCGTCGAGAAGGACCTCGCCGACCGCGGCATCCTCTACGCCCCCGACTACCTCGTGAACTCGGGCGGCGTCATCCAGGTCGCCGACGAGATCGACGGCTTCAACTTCGAGCGCGCCAAGAACAAGGCCACCAAGATCTTCGACACCACCCTGGAGATCTTCACCCGGGCCGCCACCGACGGCATCCCGCCGGCGGTCGCCGCCGACCGCCTGGCCGAGAAGCGGATGCGCGAGATCAGCGCGCTGCGCACCGTCCTGCTCCCGGGTGCCCGCCGCGGCTGATCCCGCCGCCGCGACCGACCCCGGATGCGCGGGGGGCTGCCACCGCGGCCCCCCGCGCATCACGATGTGGAACCGGATTCTCACTTCTGCGCCCGATCGGGTGATCCGACGCCCCCTAAGGGGGGATAATCGGTCCTGGAACGACGGACCCAAGACACCTCTGGACAGCGCGCAAATCGCCGCAAAACCTCCCCTGACCTGGGAAGACCTGGTCTCGGGTGCGGTCGGTGCGCGCCACGTCACACCGACGACGTACCGTCCAGCGGCGGAAACAGGTACCGTTAATGCTCCAAGGGACGGTCCTCCCATTCGGGCAGGCCGGTCCTGATCATGAACACGTGTCAGACTCGGGGCCGTGAGCCCCATCGTTGAGGGGGTCGACCCATGGGGCGCGGCCGGGCCAAGGCCAAGCAGACGAAGGTCGCCCGCGAGCTGAAGTACAACAGCGGCGGGTTCGACGCTAACCGTCTGTCCAACGAGCTGGGCGTATCGCCGTCCACCGCTTCGATCGACCCTGAGCCGATCGAGGAGGAGGAGGACGACGACCCGTACGCGGAGTACGCCGCCCGCTACGCCGACCTCGACGACGAGGACGACAACGAGCCGGGCACCGGGGCCTCGCAGGCCTCCCGCCGCTCGTAACAACAGCTTCGCCGGACCGGTCCGGGCGCCTGGGCGCCGGGCCGGTCTTCGGCGTTCCCGCTGACGGGAGGGCTCGCGCCGGCCGTCGGACGACCTCCACGGGATGCGAGAGGGCCCCTCCGGCGACCGGAGGGGCCCTCTCGTCGTCCGGTCCGGATCAGACCGTCCGGAAGCCCTCGTAGGCGTTGTAGAGGGCCGCGCCGCCCTCGTGCCCGTCGGTGCGCTCGACGATGTCGCCGAGCAGCCAGGCCTCGACGCCGCGGTCCTCCAGGATCGACAGCACGGCGTCCACCGAGTGCGGCGGGACGACCGCGACCATGCCGACGCCCATGTTGAGCGTCTTCTCGATCTCCAGGGTGGCCACGTTGCCGACCTCGGCGACGGTCCGGAAGACCGGCAGCGGGGTCCAGGTGCCGCGGTCCAGGCGGGCGTGCAGGCCGTCCGGGATGACCCGGGCCAGGTTGGCCGCCAGGCCGCCGCCGGTGACGTGCGAGAACGCGTGGACCTCGGTGGCGCGGGTGAGCGCCAGGCAGTCCAGCGAGTAGATCCGGGTCGGCTCCAGCAGCTCCTCGCCGAGGGTGCGGCCGAACTCCTCGACCTTGCGGTCCAGCTTCCAGCCGGCCTCGTTCAGCAGCACGTGGCGCACCAGCGAGTAGCCGTTGGAGTGCAGGCCGGAGGCCGCCATCGCGATGACCACGTCGCCGGCCCGGACCCGGTCCGCACCGAGCAGCGCGTCGGCCTCGACGACACCGGTGCCGGCGCCCGCCACGTCGTACTCGTCCGGGCCCAGCAGGCCGGGGTGCTCGGCGGTCTCGCCGCCGACCAGGGCGCAGCCGGCCAGCGCGCAGCCCTCGGCGATGCCCTTGACGATCGAGGCGACCCGCTCCGGGACGACCTTGCCGACGCAGATGTAGTCGGTCATGAACAGCGGCTCGGCGCCGCACACCACCAGGTCGTCGACGACCATGCCGACCAGGTCGTGGCCGATGGTGTCGTGCTTGTCCATGGCGGCCGCGATGGCCACCTTGGTCCCCACGCCGTCGGTGGCCGAGGCCAGCAGCGGGCGCTCGTAGTTCTTGAAGGCGGAGACGTCGAACAGGCCGGCGAAGCCGCCGAGACCGCCGACCACCTCGGGGCGGTTGGCCTTCTTCACCCACTGCTTCATGAGCTCGACGGCGCGGTCGCCCGCCTCGATGTCGACACCGGCGGCGGCGTAGGTGGCGCCGTTCTGGTTGGAGCTGGTCACTGCGGTGCGGCCCTTCCGGGTCAGGTGGGGGTGGTTCGGATCAGCGGGGGCTGGAACGACGGTGGGGCCCCGGGTTCCGGGACCCCACCTGAGGCACTACGGGCGGCGCAGCGCGTCGGCCGCGCCCGCCCCGCCGAGCAGCGACTGGACGCCGTCCAGGTCGCTGCCGCTGGTCGGCTTGCCGCGGACGGCCGGCTGCTGCTGGCCGCCCTTGATCTCGGCCTCCAGCAGGAGCTTCCCGAGCAGCGCCGGGTCCGGCAGCTCCATCGGGTACTCGCCGTCGAAGCAGGCCCGGCAGAGCTTGTCCTTGGGCTGCGTGGTGGCCTCGATCATGCCGTCGATCGAGATGTAGGAGAGCGAGTCGGCACCGAGGGTGCGACCGATCTCCTCGATGGTCATGCCGTTGGCGATCAGCTCCGCGCGGGTGGCGAAGTCGATGCCGAAGAAGCAGGGCCACTTCACCGGCGGCGAGGAGATCCGGATGTGCACCTCGGCGGCGCCGGCCTCGCGCAGCATCTTCACCAGCGCGCGCTGGGTGTTGCCGCGGACGATCGAGTCGTCCACGACCACCAGGCGCTTGCCCTGGATGACCTCGCGCAGCGGGTTGAGCTTGAGGCGGATGCCGAGCTGACGGATGGTCTGGCTGGGCTGGATGAAGGTGCGGCCCACGTAGGCGTTCTTCACCAGGCCGGAGCCGTACGGGATGCCGCTGGCCTCGGCGTAGCCGATCGCGGCGGGGGTGCCGGACTCGGGCGTCGCTATCACCAGGTCGGCCTCGACCGGGGCCTCCTTCGCCAGGCGGCGGCCCATCTCCACGCGGGAGAGGTGCACGTTGCGGCCGGCGATGGAGGTGTCGGGGCGGGCCAGGTAGACGTACTCGAACACGCAGCCCTTGGGCTTGGCCTCCGCGAAGCGGGAGGTGCGCATGCCGTTCTCGTCGATGGCGATGAGCTCGCCGGGCTCGACCTCGCGGATGAAGGAGGCGCCGCAGATGTCGAGCGCCGCCGTCTCGGAGGCGACCACCCAGCCGCGCTCCAGCCGGCCGAGCACCAGCGGGCGGATGCCCTGCGGGTCGCGGGCGGCGTAGAGGGTGTGCTCGTCCATGAAGACGAGCGAGAACGCGCCCTTGACCTTGGGCAGCACGACCTTGGCCGTCTCCTCGATGGAGAGGTCCGGGTGGCCGGCGAGCAGCGCCGTCACCAGGTCGGTGTCGTTGGTCGCCGCGGTCCGGCCGGATCGCGAGACGTGCTCCTCGCCGGGCAGGTCGGCGACCATGGCCGCCAGTTCGGCGGTGTTCACCAGGTTTCCGTTGTGCCCGAGGGCCAGCGAACCGTGCACGGTCGCCCGGAAAGTCGGCTGGGCGTTCTCCCAGACCGAGGAACCGGTGGTCGAGTAGCGGGCGTGTCCGACGGCGATATGCCCGTGCAACGACCCCAGTGAGGCCTCGTCGAAGACCTGGGAGACGAGTCCCATGTCCTTGAAGACGAGAATCTGGGAGCCGTTGCTCACTGCGATGCCCGCGGATTCCTGACCGCGGTGCTGCAGGGCGTAAAGGCCGAAGAACGTGAGCTTGGCGACCTCCTCGCCGGGAGCCCAGACACCGAAGACGCCGCAAGCGTCCTGGGGGCCTTTCTCGCCGGGAAGAAGATCGTGGTTGAGTCTTCCGTCACCACGTGGCACGTCTTCGAGTCTAGGGCAGTCGGCACGGGCTTCCGGAACCCGGGATGCCGGGATTGTCGGGCGGTCGACGAGTAACGCGCGTAGACAAAACCCCTTACGGGGTGGGGATTTCGGCCCGGTGGAATTCCCGCGGGTGGCGGTTGGCCTTGTGGTTCGCGCCCGTTGGGGAGTTCCGTGTGCGGAGCGGCGGGTATCGGGGTGCAGCCGAACGTGAGCCTGCTCACCCGGCGTTCACCGCGGCTTCACGCGGCCGGGAGCAGCAGTCCCCACGCGCCCGGGTGCACCGTCCAGGTCCTGGCGCGGACCGGGCCGACCGGGTGGCCGTCCGCCTCGTAGCCGAATCCGCGGCCGGCCACCGAGACGCTCGCCGCCCGGGCGCGCACCAGGGCGCCGGAGACCCGGACCACGACCTCCATCTCGCCCGTGCCGTCCGAGGCACCGGACGGCAGGGTGACCTGGACCAGTCGGACCGGGCGGTGGACGTCGGCGAGCAGCCGGCCGTCGGCCTCGACCCGGACCCGCGGGCTGCGGTCGGCGCTCTCCGGAGTGAGTGGGTTCGCCTGCTCGGCCGCAGCCAGTTTCGCCCATAGCGAACGCCAGCCACCCGTACGGCTCACCAGCCGACGCGCGCCGCCGCCGGTGATCCGCACCCCGCCCAGCGCCACCCCGCCGCCGTCGTCCACCAGCAGGTCCAGCCGACGCGGCGCACCCGACAGCACCGCCCGCGCGGCCCGCACCGGCTCCCCCGGCACGCCGAGCGCGCGGGCCGCCGCCAGCTCCTCCGTGCGACCGACCGGAACCATCCCCACCGGTTCCGCGCCCAGCTCACGCTGCCGATGCAGCGCCTGCAGCACCCGCTGCAAGGCGAGGTCGGAACCGATCACCACCGGTCGCCGCCGACCCCGGTGCGAAAGCACCCGGTCGAGTTCGGAAGGGTTCTCCGGGTAGACCACCTTGACGTCCGCACCCCCGCAGAGCACGTCCCTCGCGATCCGCACCGACTCGCCGTCGGTCTGCCGGGCCACCGGGTCGAGGAGCAGCAGGAGCGGCTCGGAGCCGCCGGTAGCAGGCGTGGACAGGGACGACACGACCGGTCCTTCCTCAGGTAATCTCTCGGTGCAAGAGCCCCTTGCGCCATTGCGCCAGGGGCTTCGTCTATCTCGGGGCAGACTGCGGCCTACGCAGGATGCCCCAACCGGAAGGGGTGTACGCCTGTGCCGGCACTCGTGCTCGTTGGCGCTCAGTGGGGGGACGAGGGCAAGGGGAAGGCCACCGACCTCCTCGGCGGCTCCGTCGACTACGTCGTCCGCTACCAGGGCGGCAACAACGCCGGACACACGGTGGTCATCGGCGACCAGAAGTACGCCCTGCACCTGCTCCCCTCCGGAATCCTCAGCCCGAACGTCACGCCGGTGATCGGCAACGGCGTCGTGATCGACCCGGCCGTGCTGCTCTCCGAGCTGGCCGGCCTCAACGAGCGCGGCATCGACACCTCCAAGCTGCTGGTCTCGGGCAACGCCCACCTGATCACGCCGTACCACCGGACCCTGGACAAGGTCACCGAGCGCTTCCTCGGCAAGCGCCGGATCGGCACCACCGGCCGCGGCATCGGCCCGACCTACGCGGACAAGATCAACCGCGTCGGCATCCGGGTCCAGGACCTGTTCGACGAGTCGATCCTGCGCCAGAAGATCGAGGCGGCGCTGCACGACAAGAACCAGATCCTGGTCAAGCTGTACAACCGCCGCACCATCCCGGCCGACCTGGTGGTCGAGGAGTACCTGGGCTACGCGGAGAAGATCAAGCCGTTCCTCGCCGACACCACCCTCGTCCTGGACGAGGCGCTGAAGGCGAACAAGGTCGTCCTGCTGGAGGGCGGCCAGGGCACCCTGCTCGACGTCGACCACGGCACGTACCCCTTCGTGACCTCGTCGAACCCGACCGCGGGCGGCGCCTGCACCGGCGCCGGCATCGGCCCCACCAAGATCGACCGGGTCATCGGCATCCTGAAGGCCTACACCACCCGCGTCGGCTCCGGCCCGTTCCCGACCGAGCTGTTCGACGCGGACGGCGAGGCGCTGCGCCGGATCGGCGGCGAGCGCGGTGTCACCACCGGCCGCGACCGCCGCTGCGGCTGGTTCGACGCCGTCATCGCGCGCTACGCGACCCGGGTCAACGGCCTCACCGACTTCTTCCTCACCAAGCTCGACGTGCTGACCGGCTGGGAGCAGATCCCGGTCTGCGTCGCGTACGAGATCGACGGCAAGCGGGTCGAGGAGCTCCCCTACAACCAGTCGGACTTCCACCACGCCAAGCCGATCTACGAGACGCTGCCGGGCTGGAGCGAGGACATCAGCAAGGCCAAGTCCTTCGCCGAGCTGCCGAAGAACGCCCAGGCGTACGTGAAGGCGCTGGAGGAGATGTCGGGCGCGCCGATCTCCGCCATCGGCGTCGGCCCGGGCCGGGACGAGACGATCCAGATCAACTCGTTCATCTGAGCCTGATCGCCCGAGCCTGATCGCCGCTCGATCACCGGAGGGCCCCGCGGGATTCGTCCCGCGGGGCCCTCTGTTTTGCCCACGCGCGGGCATTTGCACTAGTGCAGAAATCTATTGCATCTAGTGCAGAGCGGCGCTACGTTCGGATCATGACCGCGAAGCTGCCCACGCCCGTCACCCTCACCGGCCGCCACATCCGCCTGGAGCCGCTGGAGCGCCGCCACCTCGCCGACCTCTGGGCCACCGTCGGCTCCGACCCCGAGGTCTGGCGCTGGACCATGACCCTCCCGCCCGCCTCCGAAGAGGAGCTCGGCAGGATCCTCGACGCCCGCATCGCGGAAGCCGCCGCCGGCACGTCGGTGCACTTCACCGCCGTCGACCTCGCGAGCGGCACCGCCGTCGGCATCACCGGCTACCACGACTTCAGCGCCGCGGACGAGTCCGTCGAGATCGGCGGCACCCTCTACGCCCGCTCGGTGTGGCGCACCGCGGTCAACACCGAGGCCAAGCTGCTGCTGCTCACCCACGCCTTCGAGGACCTGGGCATGGGGCGCGTCTTCTGGAAGACCGACGCCCTCAACGAGCGCTCCCGCACGGCGATCCTGCGCCTCGGCGCACAGTTCGAGGGCGTCCTCCGCCGCCACCGCCTGCGCCCCACCGGCACCTGGCGGGACAGCGCCTACTTCTCGATGCTCGCCGACGAGTGGCCGCCCGCCAAGTCCCGCCTGGAGGACCGGCTTTCGCGGGGCTGACCGCTGGGCCGACGACGGGACCGACGGCAGGGCCGACGGCGGCTCAGGCCGCCGGCAGGCCGGTCGAGGTGCCGTCGTCGGCGGGGAACAGGGCGGCGGACCGGCCGCTATTTCCGCTCGCCGCCGACGGAATGGCCGGCCGCGATCCCGCGCTTCGCCGGGCGGGGTTCGCGGGGCTGGAGGGTGACCAGCCAGACCAGCCAGCCGACGAAAAGGACCGCGAGGAGGAGTACGGACAATGCGGCGACCAGGAGCGCATTCACGGGGATACGGAAATGCGGCGGGAAGGGTGGGGACGTCGGGGAAGACGGAGAGGCGAGGGAAGCGGCATGGCTGTCTCCGGTCGGTGATGTCGGGTGCCGTGACCATGCATCTGGTGTGTCATTACGGCTGATTGGCACTTGTTTAGACGGCAACAAGTCAGTGAGTGACACGGACGACCATAGGGTCAGGGTGCCAGAGTTGCTACCGAGCGGGAGAACGTTCACTCCATCGTGGGGTATCCCCCATTTCGGTAGCTAGGCCCCGGTATGCGCGGCACACTTCACCGGAAGCATCGACCGCAGCCGCGATCCGGAGAAGAGAGTCATGCCACCCCGCTTGTCGCCGACCGTGCGCCAGCAGCGCCTCGGGATCGAGTTGCGCAAGATGCGCGAACACGTGGGCGTGACGCCCAAGACCCTGGCCGCCACCATCGGCACCGACCTGCCCAAGATCTCCCAGATGGAGAACGGGAAGTCGGGCATCAGCGCCGAGCGCCTGCGGATCTGGGCCCACACCTGCGGCTGCGAGGAGGGCCCGTACCTCGACGCGCTGCTCGCGATGACGCAGGACCGGCGCAAGTACTGGTGGGACGGCTACCGCGGCCGGCTGCCCGGCGCGATCATCGACATCGCGGAGATGGAGCACCACGCGGCCTCCCTGTCCATCCTGAACAGCACCTTCATCCCCGGCCTGTTGCAGACCCCGGCGTACGCCGCCGCGGTGTTCGAGCGCCTCCCCCCGCAGTACCGGCAGGAGGCGGACGTCCGGAAGGCATTCCGGATTCGGCGCCAGCAGATCTTCGTCGACCACCCGAAGCCGTACAGCGCATTCCTGCACGAGTCCGCCCTGCGCATGCAGTTCGGCGGTCCGGAAGTGCTGCGCGAGCAGTTGCGCAGCCTGTCGGAGAATTCCGAGCGGCCCGGGGTGGAGATCCGGGTGATCCCGTTCAGTGTCCCCACCTACACGGGGTCCGGGGAGAGCCTCTACCTCGCCCGCGGGCCGGTCCCGGAGCTCGACACCGTCCAGATCGACCTCTCCCACGGTCCGAAGTTCGTGCACTCCGAAGCGGAATTGGACTCCTACCGCCGGATCAAGGAGAAGACCGCGGCGATCGCGCTCGGGCCGGACGAGTCCCGGGACTTCATCCGGACCTTACGGAAAGACTTCTCATGAGCATGTGGCGCAAGGCGTCGGCCAGCGGAGAGAGTACCGACTGCGTCGAGGTCAGGGCGGCGGGCGGGCTGGTGGAGATCCGCGAGTCGGACCGGCCCGAGGTGGTCGTGCGCACCACGCCGCGCAAGTGGGCCGCCTTCGTGCGCGGGGTGAAGGCCGGGGAGTTCGACCGGTACGGCGACCTCCCCCGGCCGTGACACCGGCCGTCGACCCGGACGTGACGGCGGCCGTCCGGACCCGCGGCGGCGGTAGGCTTGGCAGCCCACAGTGGACCCCTGCGCCTGGCACAGCACCCCGGGTGGGGTGCGCGTGCGGGAGAAATCGGAGCATCCGAGGATGGCTCGGCACCTGATCACCAGCGCCCTTCCCTACATCAACGGGATCAAGCACCTGGGCAACATGGTCGGGTCCATGCTCCCGGCGGACGTCTACTCCCGCTACCTGCGCCGGCGCGGCCACGACGTGCTGTTCATCTGCGCCACCGACGAGCACGGCACCCCCGCCGAGCTGGCCGCCAAGGACGCCGGGCTGCCGGTCGCCGAGTTCTGCGCCCGGGCGCACGACGCGCAGAAGGCGGTGTACGACGGCTTCGGGCTCTCCTTCGACCACTTCGGCCGCAGCTCCTCGCCGCAGAACCGGGAGATCACCCAGGAGATCGCCCGCGAGCTGCAGCGCAACGGCTTCATTGAGGAGCGCGCGATCCGCCAGGTGTACTCCAACGCCGACGGACGCTTCCTGCCGGACCGCTACATCGTCGGCACCTGCCCGCACTGCGGCTACGACAAGGCACGCGGCGACCAGTGCGAGAACTGCACCCGGGTGCTCGACCCGACCGACCTGCTGGAGCCGCGCTCGGCGATCAGCGGCAGCTCCGACCTGGAGGTCCGGGAGACCAGGCACCTGTTCCTGCTCCAGTCGAAGCTGACCGAGGAGGTCGAGGCCTGGGTCGCCGCGCACGGCGACGAGTGGCCGGTGCTGGCCTCCTCGATCGCCCGCAAGTGGCTGACCGAGGGCCTGCAGGACCGCGCGATCACGCGCGACCTGGAGTGGGGCGTCCCGGTGCCCGCCGACGTGTGGCCCGAACTGGCCGCCGAGGGCAAGGTGTTCTACGTCTGGTTCGACGCCCCGATCGAGTACATCGGCGCCACCAAGGAGTGGGCGGACGCCGCCCCGGCCGGGCAGCTGCGGGACTGGAAGTCCTGGTGGTACGAGGCCGACGAGACCGTCCGCTACACCGAGTTCATGGGCAAGGACAACGTCCCGTTCCACACGGTGATGTTCCCGGCGACGATCCTCGGCTCGCGCCGCCCGTGGAAGACGGTCGACTACGTCAAGGCCTTCAACTGGCTGACGTACTACGGCGGGAAGTTCTCCACCAGCCAGAAGCGCGGCATCTTCAGCGACGTCGCGCTGGAACTGCTGCCCGCCGACTACTGGCGCTACTTCATGATGGCGCACGCGCCCGAGTCGGACGACTCCAGCTTCACCTGGGACCTCTTCGCCTCGGTGGTCAACAAGGACCTCGCCGACACCCTCGGCAACTTCGTCAACCGGGTGCTCACCTTCAGCCGCAAGCGCTTCGGCGACGACGTCCCCGGCGGCCACCCGGCCGGCGAGGCCGAGCAGCGCCTCGGTGAGCAGGTCGCCGGGCTGCTCGCCGAGTACGAGACGCAGCTGGACGCCCTCAACTTCCGCAAGGCGGCGCAGGCGCTGCGCGCGCTGTGGAGCGCCGGCAACGCCTACCTGGACGAGAAGGCGCCCTGGCTGCAGGTGAAGACCGACCCGGAGGCGGCGGCGCTCACCCTGCGCACGGCGATGAACCTGATCCACCTGTACGCGGTGGTGTCGGAGCCGTTCATCCCGGCCGCGGCGGCGGCCATGCGCGGGGCGTTCGCACTGCCCGCGGACTCCCCGGCGGCCACCCGCAGCTGGGTGGGCCGCGAGGAGGCGCGGGCACTGGACCTGGTGCCGGCCGGGACGGCGTTCACCGTGCCGCCGGTGCTGTTCGCCAAGATCACGGACGAGGACCTGGCGGCCTGGACGGCGCGCTTCGGCGGCTCGGAGGGCTGAGGACGGCACGACGCGGCAGGGCCCGGAGGATCACCTCCGGGCCCTGCCGCGTCCGGTGCGGCCTCCACCTGGGTGCGGTCTCCTCCGGTGCGCGCCCGGCCGGTCAGCCGATCAGGTCCAGCGCGCCGGTCCCGGTGAGGTCGTACGCCCCGGCGAGGAGCAGGAAGAGCAGTGCCGCCAGCGTCAGCCCGGTGTAGTGCAGCCGGCCGAACAGGGTCCACCAGCGCCCGCGCCAGGCCAGCACCGCGCAGAGCGCCATCCCGAGGGCGAGCACCAGGGCGGACACGACCAGCACCGGGACCACGGTCAGCAGCGGCGAGTCGCCCAGGAACAGCGTCTGGTTGAGCGCGTTGGAGTCCGCCGTCAGCAGGGCGAAGCAGCCGGTGGCGGCGACCAGCAGCGCCCCGGTGGCCCAGCCGAGCAGCCGGACGGCGGGCCGGTCGGCGCGGCCCCTGCGCCGCACCAGGCGGACCGCCGCGGCCACCGGCCAGCCGATCAGGGTCAGCACGAGGACGGTCAGGCTGCCGACCGCGATCAGCCGGTGCAGACCGGGCGCCTGGTACCAGGAGAGCCGCTCGAAGGCGATGGTCGGGTCGGAGTCGGTGAGCAGGGAGACGATGTCGCCGTCGGAGCCCGCCCGGAAGGCGATCCGGGCCGTGCCGCCGACCTCCTGGAACAGGCCGGGCTCGATCTGCTCCCAGTGCGTCTCGCTCACCTGCGGGTCGCGCCCGACCGGGCCGGTGACGGTGAGCCGGCCGTGCTCCGCGGTGACGTGCAGGGAAGCCATCAGGGCGGCGGCCCTGGTCAACTCGGAGTGGCTGGTGCGGGTGGAGCGGTAGTCGCCGGTGTAGGCGTCCAGCCCGCCGGTGACGGGCGCGGTCGCGGCGGCGGCCGGGGCGGCCGGGTAGAAGCGGTCGACGAAGGCGTTGAGCACCTGCTGGGTGGCCCAGCCGCCGGTCGAGTCGGTGCCGTCGCCGTTGAGCGTCACGTAGAGGCCGACGCCGCGCTGCGGCAGCAGCGCCAGGTTGCTGTGGAAGCCGGGCACGTCACCGTCCTTGACCAGCAGCTGCTCGCCGTTGCGGGTGCGCTGTTCGAGCAGGTAGGCCATGCCGGGCAGCCGCGGGTCCGGGCCGTAGTGGCGGGCGAGCAGCTGCGCGGCCATCGCCGGGTCGAGGATCCGCCGGCCGTCCGCACCGCCCTGCGGGAGCAGGGCGACCAGCAGCTTCGCCATGTCGGCGGCGGTGGTGACGGCGGCGGCGCCGGTCGGGGTCCACGGGCCGTAGAGCCCCTTGGTCTCGGTCTGGCCGTCGCCCTCGGGGCGGTAGCCGTGGGCGAGTTCGGCGTCGACGGCGGCCGGGTGGGGCTGGGTGAAGGTGGTGCGGTCCATGCCGAGGGGCTGCAGGACGTGCTGGGCGACGTACTCGTCGAAGGGCTGTCCGGAGACCACCTCGACCAGGTGACCGGCGAGCGCCACACCGTAGTTGTCGTACGCCGCGGCGGTGCCGGGGGGCCGGACCCGGTCGGGCTGGTGGGCGGCGAGCGAGGCGCCGAGGCTCCCGCCGTGCTCGGGGCCGGCCTCGGCGAGGCCCATGAAGGTGTCGTCGAAGCCGCCGGTGTGGGTGAGCAGGTTCTCCACGGTGACCGGCCGACCGGGGTAGCCGTCCCTGATCCGGAAGCCGGTCAGGTAGCGGTTGACGTCGGCTTGCAGGTCCAACTTCCCTGCCCCGACCTGCTGGAGGACGGCGATCGCGGTGAAGACCTTGGCGTCGGAGCCCATGAAGAAGGCGGTCCGGGCCGGGTCGACCGGCTTGCCGGTCCGCACCTCCGCCACGCCGTACCCGCCGGAGAAGACCTCGCGACCGCCGGCCACCACGGTCACCGCGGCGCCCGGGATCCGGTGGTCGGCGAGCAACTGCGGGACGAGCCGGTCGAAGAGGGCCCTGACCGCGGCGGTGTCCGGCGGTGCGGGCGCACCGGAGCCACCCGGCGCCGAACCGAAGCCACCCGCCGACGAACCGGCGCCACCCGCCGCCGGCCCGGTGGCGGACCCGCCGGCCGCGTGGGCCGGGGTGAGGCCGTAGAGGAAGAGGCCGAGGGCGGCCAGGACCAGGATCAGACGGATCAGCGGACGACGGGCGGCGGGGCGCTTGGGCATGGCGAACTCCCTGGACGGAAGGCGTGGTTGTGGAAGCTCGGAGACCCCGTGGCGGGCCGCTTCCCGATGCCAGGACACTAGGCCGGGGGCCGGACGCCGTGGCATGGTCCCTGGGCGTCGATCGGGGGGTGTACCCAGGTACCCCCGACAGGGGTCCGGGGACCAGTGATCCCCCCGGGGGAGTACGGCAGTCTGGGTGACCGAAGGGCAGGGACGGCGGCCGCGAGGCCGGCACCGAGGGGGAGGCACGGTCATGGACGGCACCGACGGCACCACGGTCGGGAACGAGGAGCGCGACACCCGGAGGGACCCGATCGACTTCCTGCGCACGGGCGTACGGGACATGCTGCGCAGCGCGGCGCTGTCCTGGTTCGCGCTCCCGCAGCTGCTGCTGTCCGTCGCCGCCTCCGTCACCGCGAGCCTGCTGGGCCTCGGCGTGGGCGCGCTGCTGGTGGTGCCGACCGCGATGCTGGTCCGCCGGCTCGCCGGAATGCGGCGGGAGCTGGCCGAGCGGTGGTCCGGCGTGCGGATCCCCGACCCGTACCTGCCGCAGCCCGAGGCCGAACCGGGCTTCCGCGGCGACTGGAAGCGCTGCCTGGCGCTGCTGGCCGACCCGGCGACCTGGCGGGACCTCGCCTGGCTGGTGGTCGACCCGGCGATCGGCGCCGGACTGGCGCTGGTCCCGATCGGGCTGGTGCTCTGGGGCGCGTTCGGCCTGCTGCTGCCGTGGCTCTGGGAGCCGATCGTCTCGGCCGGCGGCAACACCTGGTACCTGTGGATCCACGTGACCGACGCCGCGAGCGGCCGGCTCTGCGCCGTGTTCGCCGTCCCGCTCGCGCTGGCCGGCCTGGCCGTCGCGCCCGCCGTGCTGCGCGCCCACACCGCGCTCGCCAAGTCCCTGCTCGGTCCGAGCCCCCGTGCCGAGGCCCTGGCCGCCCAGCGCAAGGTCGCCCACCTGACCGAGACCCGGCGCGACGCGCTGACCACCCAGGCGGCCGAACTGCGCCGGATCGAACGGGACCTGCACGACGGCGCGCAGGCCCGGCTGGTGGCCATGGGGATGAACCTGGGCGTCGCCGAACGGCTGGTCGAGCGCGACCCGCAGGCCGCCAAGCAGCTGCTCGCCGAGACCAGGCAGGCCTCCGCCAGCGCCCTCGACGAACTGCGCGACCTGGTCCGCGGCATCCACCCGCCGGTCCTGGCCGATCGCGGACTCGCCGATGCCGTACGGGCGTTGGGCATGAACAGCCCGCTGAACGCGACGGTCTCCGCCGAACTGCCCGGCCGCGCCGAGCCGCCGGTCGAGTCGGCCGTCTACTTCGCCGTCTCCGAAGCGCTCACCAACGCCGCCAAGCACTCCGGCGCCGCCCGGGTCGACGTCCAACTCTGGTACGAGGACGGACTGCTGAAGGCCCAGGTGACCGACGACGGCGCCGGCGGCGCCGACCCCTCGCGCGGCACCGGCCTGCGCGGCATCGAACGGCGGCTTGCTACCTTCGACGGCGTCCTGGCCGTCCGCAGTCCGCTCGGCGGCCCCACGACCCTGACGATGGAGCTGCCGTGCGAGTTGTCCTCGCCGAGGACCTCTTCCTCCTGAGGGACGGTCTGGTCCGGCTGCTGCAGGCCTACGACTTCGAGGTCGTGGCCGCGGTGGACACCGGACCGGACCTCCTGCAGGCCCTCCTCACCGAGCGCCCGGACGTGGCCGTCGTCGACGTGCGGCTGCCCCCGACGTTCACCGACGAGGGCCTGCAGGCCGCCCTGGAGGCGCGGCGGCGGATCCCGGGGCTGCCGGTGCTCGTGCTCTCCCAGTACGTCGAGCAGCTCTACGCCAAGGAGTTGCTCGCCGACGGCAGCGGCGCGATCGGCTACCTGCTGAAGGACCGGGTCTTCGACCCCGACGAGTTCGTGGCGACGGTCCGGCGGGTGGCGGCCGGCGGCACCGCACTGGACCCGAAGGTGATCGCCATGCTGGTCAGCAACACCGAACGCACCAAGCCGCTGGACCGGCTGACGCCGCGCGAGCGCGAGGTGCTGGAGCTGATGGCCGAGGGCCGCTCGAACGGGGCGATCGCCGAGCGGATGGTGATCACCGAGCGGGCGGTGAAGAAGCACACCGCCAACATCTTCCTCAAGCTCGACCTGCCGCCCTCCGAGGAGGACCACCGGCGGGTGCTCGCGGTGCTGGCCTTCCTGGACGTCGCGCCCTGATCCGACGCGTGAGCCGCGCTACCCGGCCGTCTCCGCGGCCAGCCAGTCCAGGTAGCCGGGACTGCCGGCCACCACCGGCACGGCGATCACCTCGGGCGTCGCGTACGAGTGCCGCCCGGCGACGAAGGCGCCGAGCCGGTCGGCCAGTTCGGCCCGGGTCTTGAGGTCGATCCGCCACTCCTCGGCGTCCTGCACCTCGCCCTCCCACCAGTACACCGACCGCACGGGGTACACCTGGGCGCAGGCCGCCAGCCGCTCCCGCACCACGGCGGACGCCAGGGCCCGGGCCTGCTCCTCGCTCTCGTGGGTGGTGGTCACCACGACGAAGCGCTGCTCGCTCGCTGTCATGCCCCGACGGTATCCCGGCCACCGCCGGCCGGACGGCCCGTGCGGAGCGTCCGTCCGGTGGTGGCGGCCCGGTGGCGGCTGCCCTTCGGGGCGGCCGTCACCGGGCGGCGGCGGTCAGGCCCGGCGGGCCGTGTGGACGGTCATGGCGGAGAGGTAGAAGGCGTCCGGACGGTGGAGGATGCCGGTGGGGGCCTCCTCGTCGAGGAGGGCTTCGAGGGTGTCGCGGTCCTCCGGGAGGAGGCTGTCGGCGAGCTGGTCGTGCAGGCGGCGGAGCTGGGTGTGCAGGTACTCCCGGGTGGGGCGGTCGAGCGGGGCGGGGCGGTCGACCAGGAAGGTGCGGGTGCCGCTCGGGGTCAGACCGGCGCGCTCCAGCATGGCCGGCCAGTCCTCGATCTCCGCGGTGCTGCCCGGCAGTTCGGCCCGCATGGTGCTGAAGCCGTCCTCGTGCGCCGCGTCCAGCCGGGCCTGGAACCCGGGCCGGCCGAGGCCGAAGTCCCGGGGCAGGAAACGCGCGGGCAGGCCGCGCTCGGCGACGGCGAGCAGTCCGCCCGGCCGCAGCACCCCGGCGAGGGAGGCGAGCCCGGCCTGCTGGTCGCCCAGGTGGTGGATCGCGTTGCCGGACCAGATCAGGTCGGCCTCGCCGAGCTTGTCGAACTCGGCGGGCAGATCGACCTGCCGGGTGCCCAGCCGGCCGCCGGAGCGGATCCGGGCGCGCTCCAGCAGGGCGGCCGACTGGTCGACGGCCACCACCTCGGCCGTGGTGAAGGTGTCCGCCAGGATGCCGGCGATCACCCCGGGCCCGCTGCCGACGTCGAGGATCCTCCGGACGGCGCCGGCCGTCCCGTCGCCGGCCAGGCCGGACAGCCACCGCGCGGCCTCGGTGACCGCGCCGGCGCGCAGGTCGGCCTCGTGCTCCAGGTGCGCGGCGAGCGCGTCCCAGTCGAAGTCGGCGGCGGGGACGTTCCCGTGGCCGTGGCCGTGCTGGTGCCCGTGCTGGTGGTGGTGCGAGGTCATGTCCGATCTCTCCGTTCGTGGGTGCCGAAGGCCTCCCCGCTCACGCGGGCACCGCGGCGCCGGACGCGCGGTGGGGGCGCGGTGCCCGTCCGCGGCCCTCCTCCGCCAGGCTGCGACCAGCCCCCGCCCGGCGGCAAGCTTTGTTGCCACCCCAGCAAATCGGCCCGTCCGCCGGACGGCCCGGCTCAGCCGCCGCCGGACCCCGCTCGGCCCCGGGCCGGAGCGGCCGGGCGGGTCGGCCGCGTCCGGGCGGGTCGGCCGCGTCCGGGCGGGTGCTACCCCCGTGGGGCGGCGAAGGAGTGGACGGTGACCGTGCGGCCGGAGGGCCACTGCTGCTCACCACTGCCGAGGTGGGTCCAGCCGAGGCGGCGGTAGAGGGCCACGGCCGCGGTGTCCGTGGCCAGGACGTCGAGGACGGGGTGCAGGCCGAGCGCCCGCGCGTGCGCCACGGCGCAGGCGAGCAGGCGGGCACCGATGTGGTGGCCGCGCGCCGCGGGGTCGACGTAGAGCCGGCCGATCACGGCGGCGAGTTCCGGACGGCCGCCGGTGCGGTGGCTCCACCGGGTGGGGGCGAGATCACCCGGGGCGCTGCGGGTGAGGCCGACGTGGCCGGCGAGCCGGCCGTCCGACTCGGCGATCCAGGCGGCCAGCAGGCCGTCCGGGGTGAGCCAGGCGGCGGGGCGGTCGGGCCAGTCGACGGGGTACCCGTCGGCGCGGTGGACGTCGTCCAGCACCCGGACGCAGGCGACGAGGTCGTCACCGCGGCGCGGTCTGACCAGCACTCCCGTCCCGGACTGCGGAGAGTCGGACGCGACGACACTGGCGCGTTCTTCGAGGTCTGTCATGCCGGTACGTTACCGGCCGCCCCTCACCGTCGCAGCAGGTCGACGACCCCGGTCAGGTCCTCCTCGCCGACGCCGACCGCCAACCGGCGCCCCATCAACCGGAAGTAGGGCTCCAGCAGTTCGGCGCTCACGCCCTGCTCCTCGGCGGTGCGCAGCAGCGTGCCCTTGCCGGCCACCTGCATCGCCAGGTCGGACACCACGTCCTTGGTGTAGTCGCCGCTCTCCAGCTGCTCCGCGGTCCTGGCCACCGAGCCGGACATCGCGGTGAGCCAGCTCGCCAGCAGCGGCGCGAGGTCGCCCGGTGCCACGGCCTCGCCGCGGACCAGCGCGAAGGCGTGCGCGATCCCGGCGAACATGCCGTACATCGCGCTGAGCAGCGCCACGTCGTGCAGGGCCGCGTGCCCGGCGTCCGCGCCGACGTACCGGGTGCCGGCGGCATGGAAGGTGTCGATCCTCTGGGCCCTGGGCGAGCGCCCGAGGTGCCGCTTCGGCGAGCTGCGCCGGCAATTGCCGGGCATCACCGAGAAGGTGCTGGCCGCGCACCTGCGCGAGATGGAGGCGCACGGCATCGTGCACCGGGAGGCGTACGACGAGGTGCCGCCCCGGGTCGAGTACGCGCTGACCGAGGCCGGTCAGCGCCTCAACACGGCGCTGGGGCCATTGGGGGGCTGGGGGCGGGAACACGTCCTGGGCGGGGCGCCCCACCCCTCGTAGCACGGCCGGGCACCCGTCGTGGCGCGGCCGGGCCCCGCCCGGCCGCAGCTGCTACGCGATCGCGGCCGACACCACCGCCGCCACCGCGATGTTGCAGCTCGCCGACACCCACACCGCCGGGTGCGGCTCCGGCTCGACCAGGATCGCGCCGAGCTTGCCGGGCGTCAGCAGGTCCACCAGCCAGAACGCGACGGCCATCAGCACCAGCCCGAGCACGCCGTAACAGGCCGTCGAGATCAGGCCCTTGGCGAAGTCGGCGTAGGTGTACATGATCGCGGTGAACACGATGCCGCCGATGCCGAGCAGCGCGGAGCTGAGCAGGACCGCGGCGTTGCGGTTGCGCTCGACCCAGATCTGGTGGCCGAGCCGGCCGGGTGTGAGCACGTCCACCAGGCCGACGCCGAGGAGCAGCAGCACCACCCCGAGGGCTCCGTAGGCCGCCGCCGCGCCCAGCCCGTGCAGGATGTCGTTCATCGTGGTTCCAGCCCCCGGTCCGCTCTCGCCGTGCGCCCTCGACCGGCGGTCAGGGCCCCTCGACCGGCCTGGTCAAGGGGTGGCAAAAGATACCCCACACGGGTGAGAGGCGGACCGGGATCCGGAAACCCGGGACGGGTCAGTCCTCCTCGTGCGCCAGGTGGTCGACGCAGGCCGCGACGGCCAGCAGCAGCCCGGTGTCCGCGCCGTCCGCGATCTCCACCCCGTAGGTGTCCCGGATCCGGAACCACTTGCGGCTGATCCGGGCCAGCTCGTCGCCGTGGTCGTTCTCGATCCGGTAGTCCTTGTCGATCAGGTTGCCGTGGATCTTCAGCTCGCCGCCGGAGGCCAGGTCCACCAGGTACTTGTCGCGGAACGGCGTGAACAGCTTCTCCCGGACGGTCGCGATCACCTCGCCGTCGGCGTCCTCGATCTTCATCGCGTCGCGGACGGTGAGCATCTTCTCCTTGACCACCGCGACCACCCGGTCGTTCGCGTCCCTCAGCTCGAAGGTGTGCCGCAGCCGCAGCACCTTGCCGTCCACCAGGTACGCCTTGTGGCCCCGGTCGTCCTCGATCCAGTAGTCGTCGCCGACCGCGAACAGCTTCTCCCTGACCAGATACCGCACCGCAGGACCTCCTCCGTGTTGACGTCGGCCCCATTCGACCCCGATCCCCCACCCGGCGAAAAGCACCGCCACGAAGCACCCGCCGAAAACCCCGTCGCACGGCGGCACCCGCTCGCGTTCAATACCGCCATGAGCCCCGATCCGACCACCGTCCCGCTGCACGGCGAGCGCCTCGACCTGCTGCCGATCGCCGCCGAGCACGCCGAGGAGCTGGCGGCCGTGCTCGCCGATCCGGCCCTGCACGCCTTCACCGGCGGCCGGCCGGCGACGGCGGAGGAGATGCGCGCTCGCTGCGCCCGGCTGGCCGCCGGCTCCCCCGATCCGGCCGAGCGCTGGGGCAACTGGGTCCTGCGGCTGCGCGCCGACGGCGCCCTCGTCGGCTACGTGCAGGCCACCGTCCGCCCCGAGGAGACCGAGGTCGCCTGGGTGGTCGGCACGCCGTGGCAGCGCCGCGGCCTGGCCACCGAGGCGGCCCGCGCCCTGCTGGCCCACCTCACCGCCGTCGGCGTCACCACCGCCGTCGCGCACATCCACCCGGACCACCGCGGTTCCCGCAGGGTCGCCCACGCCGTCGGCCTGCGTCCGACCGCCCATGTCCAGGACGGCGAGACCCGCTGGCAGGCCGACCTCACCCGCCCCGACCTCTTCCCGGACGTCATCGGCATGACGTTCGAGCACGCCGCCCGGCTGACCGCCGTCGCCGAGGAGTGCCGCCCGGTGCTCGCCGAGCAGGGCATGGAGGCGGTCCAGCGGCTGCTCGTCGAGCGCGAGGTGAGCATGATCTCCGCGATCCTGGTCACCCGGGTCCTGCTCGGCCCGTCCGGGGTCTCGCTCCACGCGGCCCGGGAGGCCGTGGAGCTGAGCGCCGCCCGTCAGCCGGACTTCTGAACCCGGTGGGCCCGGAATGCGGACCCGGGCCGTGCGGTTTCATTGGGGCATGGCATCTCGTGCACGTGTACGCGCCCCCGAGCTCGTCGGGGCAGGCGGTTGGCTGAACACCGGCGGCAAGGAGCTCACGCTCGCCGACTTCCGGGGCAAGATCACCGTCCTGGACTTCTGGACCTTCTGCTGCATCAACTGTCTGCACGTCCTGGACGAGTTGCGGGAGCTGGAGGAGAAGCACCGCGACACCGTGGTGATCGTCGGGGTGCACTCGCCGAAGTTCGTGCACGAGGCCGACCACCAGGCCGTGGTGGACGCCGTCGCGCGGTACGAGGTGCACCACCCGGTGCTGGACGACCCGGCGCTGGCCACCTGGAAGCAGTACGCCGTCCGCGCCTGGCCGACGCTGGTGGTGATCGACCCGGAGGGCTACGTCGTCGCCCAGCACGCCGGTGAGGGCCACGCCCACGCGATCGCCCGCCTGGTCGAGGAGCTGGAGGCCGAGCACGCCGCCAAGGGCACGCTGCGCCGCGGCGACGGCCCGTACGTGGCGCCGGAGCCGACCGCGGGGGACCTCAAGTTCCCCGGCAAGGCGGTCCGGCTGCCGGGCGGCCACTTCCTGGTCGCCGACTCCGGCCACCACTCGCTGGTCGAGCTGGCCGAGGACGGCGAGACGGTGGTGCGCCGGATCGGCGACGGACAGCGCGGCCTGGTGGACGGCACCAGCCCCCGGTTCAGCGAGCCGCAGGGCCTCGCGCTGCTGCCGGAGGGCCACCCCCACGACTACGACGTGATCGTCGCCGACACCGTCAACCACGCCCTGCGCGGCCTGCGGCTCGCCGACGGCAGCGTGACCACCCTGGCCGGCACCGGCCGCCAGTGGTGGCAGGGCTCGGCGACCGCGGGCCCGGCCCGCGAGGTGGACCTCTCCTCGCCGTGGGACGTCGCCTGGTTCGACGGCCGGGTGTGGATCGCGATGGCGGGCGTGCACCAGCTCTGGGCGTACGACCCGGCCACCGGCGAGGTCGGGGTCGCGGCCGGCACGACCAACGAGGGCCTGGTGGACGGTCCGGCCGCCGAGGCCTGGTTCGCCCAGCCGTCCGGCCTCGCGGTCTCCGCCGACGGCGGGAAGCTCTGGGTCGCCGACTCCGAGACCTCCGCGCTGCGCTCGGTTTCACGTGAAACCGGGACGGTCGAGACCGCCGTCGGCACCGGCCTGTTCGACTTCGGCCACCGCGACGGCGCGGCCGACCAGGCCCTGCTCCAGCACCCGCTGGGCGTCACCGTGCTGCCGGACGGCTCGGTCGCCGTCAGCGACACCTACAACCACGCGCTGCGCCGCTACGACCCGGCGACCGGCGAGGTCAGCACGCTGGCCACCGACCTGCGCGAGCCCTCCGGCGCGGTGCTGGTGGACGACGACATCGTGGTGGTCGAGTCGGCCCGGCACCGGCTGACCAGGCTGCGGCTGCCGGAGGAGGCGGTGCGGGTCGAGTCCGTGGCGCACCGCACCCAGCGCGCGGCCACCGAGGTCGCGCCGGGCGCCCTCCGGCTGGACGTGGTCTTCTCGGCCCCGAGCGGGCAGAAGCTGGACGAGCGCTACGGCCCGTCCACCCGGCTGCTGGTCAGCGCGACCCCGCCCGAGCTGCTGGTCTCCGGCGCCGGCGCGGACAGCGACCTCTCCCGCGAGCTGGTGCTCTCCGACGAGGTCGCCGAGGGCGTGCTGCACGTCTCGGCGATGGCGGCCTCCTGCGACGACGACCCGGAGATCGAGTTCCCGGCCTGCCACGTGCACCAGCAGGACTGGGGCGTGCCGGTGAAGCTGGTCGCCGACGGCGCCCGCCGCCTCCCGCTGGTCCTCGCCGGGATGGAGTGACCCCGGCCCGCGACGACGACGGGGCCCGGCGGAGAGCGTTCCTCCGCCGGGCCCCGGTCGTACCGGAGGAGGGGCTCAGCCCTCCAGGAAGGCCTTGATCGCGCTCGCCAGCAGGTACGGGTCCTCCGCGCCGCACAGCTCGCGCGCCGAGTGCATGGAGAGCGCCGCGATGCCGCAGTCCACCGTCCTGATGCCCAGCCGCGCCGCCGTGATCGGGCCGATCGTCGTACCGCAGGGCATCGCGTTGTTGGACACGAAGCTCTGCCACGGCACGCCCGCCTTCTCGCAGGCGGCCACGAACACCGCCCGGCCGACGCCGTCGGTCGCGTAGCGGTTGTTGACGTTGACCTTGAGGATCGGCCCGCCGTTCGGCAGCGGGTGGTGGCCCGGCTCGTGCCGCTCGCTGTAGTTCGGGTGGACGGCGTGGCCCATGTCCGAGGAGAGGCAGACGGTGCCGGCCAGCGCCCGGGCGCGGTCCTCCAGGGAGCCGCCGCGGGCGTGGATCGTGCGGTCCAGGACGTTGCCGAGCAGCGGGCTCTGCGCGCCGGTGTCGGACTCGCTGCCGGTCTCCTCGTGGTCGAAGGCGGCCAGCACCGGGATGTACGGCAGCTCGGTGGCGTCGGCGGCGGTGGCGACGGCGGCGAGCGCCGCGGTGGCGGCGTGCACCGAGAGCAGGTTGTCCAGGCGCGGGCCGGCCAGCAGCTCGCGGTCCCGGCCGAGGTAGGAGGCGGGCTGGACGTCGTGCGTCATGAGGTCCCAGCCGACCACGTCGTCGACGGCCAGGCCGGCCCGCTCGGCGACGTAGGAGATCAGCGCGCCCTCGTCGACCGGGCCGAGGCCCCAGATCGGGGTGAGGTGGCGCTGGCGGTCCAGCTTCATGCCGTCGTTGACCTGGCGGTCCAGGTGGATGGCGAGCTGCGGCACGCGCAGCAGCGGCTCGTCCAGCTGGACGAGCCGCGCGGTGCCGTCCTTGAGCGCGAGTCTGCCGGAGATGCCGAGGTCGCGGTCCAGCCAGCTGTTCAGCGGCACGCCGCCGTAGATCTCCACCGCGACCTGCCGCCAGCCGGCCGAGCCGGTGTCCGGCAGCGGCTTGACCCGCAGGTTGGGCGAGTCGGTGTGGGTGCCGACGATCCGGAACGGGGTCTCGGGGCCCGCTCCCTCGGGGAGGTACCAGGCGATCAGCGCACCGCCGCGGATCAGGTAGCGCCCGCCGGCGGCGCCGTCCCAGGCGTCCGTCTCGGCGACCTGCCGGAAGCCCGCCTTCTCCAGCCGCTCCGCGGCGCTCGCGACCGCGTGGTACGGGGACGGCGAGGTACCGAGGAAGGCGATCAGATCGTCGCTGTGCGTCCGGTCGAAGAATGCCTGTCGGGCGGCGGTCGACATACTGCTCCTGGGTCGAGGGAGGGCCGAAGCCGGATGGGGAGTCGGCTTCGCACCTTGAGCATATGCCCGTACACGGACAGGGCATTCGGAAGCATCCCAACCGTTCTCGACCGCGAACCGGCCACAACACCCGGTGTCCGCACGGCGGATAGTCCCTGGTCGCGCACGGTCGTCGGAGCGCGTGCAGGGCGCCGGCAGGGCGTCGGCAGGGCGTCGGAAACGCGTCGGCGGGGTACCTCCGACGCGGCGGCCCGGCGCCGGCGGCACGGCGGCCGGGCGCGCACCGGGGCATGTGACGGTCCGGCGGAAGCGGCCGGGCGCAGCCCCCGGGCAACACCGAAGGGCCCGGTGGCAGCCGGGCCCTTCGGTGTGAGGGTGTGTCAGGCGGTCGGAAGGGTGGTGGCCTTAGAAGGCCTCCTCCGCCAGCTCCATGATCTCGTTGTCGATGCCCTCGGCGATCACGCGCTGCGGCGCGACGGTCGGCAGGACGTTCTTGGCGAAGAAGCGGGCGGCCGCGACCTTGCCCTGGTAGAACGGGACGTCCTTCTCCGAGGCGCCGGCCTCCAGCTTGGCCAGGGCCACCGCGGCCTGGCGCAGCAGCAGCCAGCCGACGACGACGTCGCCGGAGACCATCAGCAGGCGGGTGGTGTTGAGGCCCACCTTGTACATGTTCTTGACGTCCTGCTCGACCGAGGTCAGGTCGGCCAGCAGCTTGCCGACGATGGCCTCCAGGTCGCCCGCGGCCTTGGCGAGCAGCTCGCGCTCGGCGGCCAGGGCGTCGCCGCCGGCGGCGGAGCCGAGGAACTTCTGGATCTGCTCGGACAGCGCGGTGAGCGCCTGGCCGCCGTCCTTGACGATCTTGCGGAAGAAGAAGTCCTGGCCCTGGATGGCGGTGGTGCCCTCGTACAGGGTGTCGATCTTGGCGTCGCGGATGTACTGCTCGATCGGGTACTCCTGCAGGTAGCCGGAGCCACCGAAGGTCTGCAGGGACTGGGCGAGCTGCTCGTAGGACTTCTCCGAGCCGTAGCCCTTGACGATCGGCAGGAGCAGGTCGTTCAGGCGCTCGGAGGCCTCGTCGTGCTCGCCGCGCAGCTTGGCGGCCATCATGTCGTCCTGGGTGGACGCGGTGAACAGCACCAGCGCGCGCATGCCCTCGGCATAGGCCTTCTGGGTCAGCAGCGAGCGGCGCACGTCCGGGTGGTGGGTGATGGTGACGCGCGGGGCGGTCTTGTCCAGGAACTGCGAGATGTCGGCACCCTGCACGCGCTCCTTGGCGTACTCCAGGGCGTTCAGGTAGCCGGTGGAGAGGGTGGCGATGGCCTTCGTGCCGACCATCATGCGGGCGAACTCGATGATCTTGAACATCTGGCGGATGCCGTCGACCTTCTCGCCGAGCAGCCAGCCCTTGGCCGGGTGCTTGGCACCGAAGGTCATCTCGCAGGTGTTCGAGGCCTTGAGGCCCATCTTGTGCTCGACGTTGGTGGCGTAGACGCCGTTGCGCTCGCCGAGCTCGCCGGTCTCCCAGTCGAAGTCGAACTTCGGGACGATGAAGAGGCCCAGGCCCTTGGTGCCCGGCTTGCCGCCCTCGGGGCGGGCCAGGACCATGTGGATGATGTTCTCGGACATGTCGTGCTCGCCCGAGGTGATGAAGCGCTTCACGCCCTCGATGTGCCAGGAGCCGTCCTCCTGCTGGATCGCCTTGGTGCGGCCGGCGCCCACGTCGGAGCCCGCGTCGGGCTCGGTGAGGACCATGGTGGAGCCCCACAGGCGGTCGGTCATCCGCTTGGCGACCTCCAGCTGCTCCGGGGTGCCCTCCTCGGCGATGACGCCGGCGAAGGCCGGGCCGGAGGAGTACATCCAGATGGCCGGGTTCGAGCCCAGGATCTGCTCGGCGAAGGCCCAGATCAGCGAGTTCGGGGTGACCTGGCCACCGATCGACTCCGGGATGCCCAGACGCCACCACTCGGCGTCCATGAAGGTCTGGTAGCTCTTCTTGAAGGTGGCCGGGATCGGGGCGGTGTTGGTCTCCGGGTCGAAGACCGGCGGGTTGCGGTCGGCGTCGACGAAGGACGCGGCGAGGTCGTTCTCGGCCAGGCGCGAGATCTCGCTCAGGATGTTCTTCGCGGTCTCGACGTCCATGTCCGCGAACGGTCCGGTGCCGTAGACCTGCTCGCGGCCGAACACCTCGAAGAGGTTGAACTCCACGTCCCGCAGGTTGGACTTGTAGTGACCCATGGCCGTTTTCTCCGGTTCGTCGCTTCCGGGAGACCGCCGCGTTCGGGCGTCCCGTACCCACCAGTAGGCATCATGATGCTACCCAGCGGTAACTTGGGCAAGCCCTCGACGGTGAATCCGCTATGAACGTGGTCACGTCCCACAGTCGGGGCGACCACTCCTTGTCAGGATCGGCGCCAGCGCGGGCGGGTGCGCTCCCGCTAGCCTGTCCGTGTGTACGGATATGACCAGAACGCATACCCGGGAGACCCCTACCAGCAGCAGGCGGGTCCGCAGCCGGGCATGAACGGCATGCCCGGACCCGACGCCTACGGCGCGCAGGCGCCGGGGTCGCAGCAGTCCCTCTACCCGGAACCCTCCCCGCCGTCGCTGGCGGACGCCGTCCGGGCCTTCACCACCGGCTCGATGGCGGTCGAGGACTTCCAGGCGATCTTCATCACCTCGAAGGTGCACTGCCCGCGCGGCGACCGCCCCGGCTTCCTCGCGCTGCACAACACCCCGACGCCGGTGATCCCGATGTTCAGCTCGCTGAAGGAGCTGCGCCGCTACGCCGGCAAGGACTCCAAGCACTTCACCGTCACCGGCGCCGAGGTCCTGGACCTGCTGCCGACCGGCTACGGCTTCGCGCTGGACATGGAGGGCGAGCACCGGATGGTGTTCGACGCCAAGGCCGTCGAGCAGATGGTCGACTTCACCATGCGCCGCATGTACGGCTGACGGCCGCCCCCGACGTACGGCCGCCCCCGACCGGCGACCACCCCGACGCACGGCCGCCCCGCGGTGCGCCGGACCCGCGCCCGACCCATCCTGGAGAAAGAGGAGCCGCGCTCCTCCGTCGACATATGGTTCAACTTTCAACTTGCTTGTTGTTGAGGATTGAACTAATCTCGTGGACGTAGGCCGCAGAACACCCCCTCGAAGGAGGCCGACATGCCCGCCGTGACCGTCGACAACCCGCTGACCCTCCCGCGCGTCACCACGCCGGACGCCGCCGTCACGAGCGCCCGCCCGGTCCGCACCGTGGTCACCGCCCCCGAGGGCTACGAGGGCGAGGGCTTCCCCGTCCGCCGCGCCTTCGCCAAGATCGACACCAAGTACCTCGACCCGTTCATCATGATGGACCAGATGGGTGAGGTGGACTACGCGGCCGGAGAGCCCAAGGGCACCCCCTGGCACCCGCACCGCGGCTTCGAGACCGTCACCTACATCATCGACGGCACCTTCGTGCACCAGGACTCGCACGGCGGCGGCGGCGTCATCACCGACGGCGACACCCAGTGGATGACGGCGGGCTCCGGCCTGCTGCACATCGAGACCCCGCCGGAGTCGCTGGTGATGTCCGGCGGCCTCTTCCACGGCCTCCAGCTGTGGGTGAACCTGCCCGCCTCGGACAAGATGATCGCCCCCAAGTACCAGGACATCCGCGGCGGCAGCGTCAAGCTCCTCAGCACCGAGGACGGCGGCGCCCTGCTGCGGGTGATCGCCGGCGAGCTCGACGGCCACCAGGGGCCCGGCGCCACCCACACGCCGATCACCATGATCCACGCCTCGGTCAGCCCCGGCGCCCAGATCACCCTGCCCTGGCGCTCCGACTTCAACGCCCTCGCCTACGGCCTGGCCGGCAAGGGCTCGGCCGGCGCCGAGCGCCGCCCGTTCGGCACGGGCCAGGCGGTCCTGTTCGGCGACGGCGACTCGATCACCATCCGCGCCGACGAGAGCCAGGACTCCCGGAACGCCACCTTCGAGGTCGTGCTGCTCGGTGGCCTGCCGATCCGCGAGCCGGTCGCCTGGTACGGGCCGTTCGTGATGAACAGCCACCGCGAACTGCAGCAGGCCATGGAGGACTTCCAGGCCGGCCGCCTCGGCACCGTCCCGGCCTCCGGGAAGTAGGCCCGACCGGTGGCTCCGGCCACCGGTACGGCGGGTCGGCCGAAGGTCCCGCCTTCGGCCGACCCGCCCTCGCATCGTTGCGCGGACCCGCCCTCGCATCGTTGCGCGGACCCGCCGTCGCGACGGCGGGTCCGGTCGTCTACAGCAGCGCGTACACGGCCGACGCGTCGTCGTGGGCCTTGCCGCGCGGCCAGCGCTCGCAGGCGGCGTCCGCCCGTTCCACCGCGCGGACCTGGGCGATCAGCTCGCCCGGGCCCGACTCCGCGAGCAGCCGCAGCACATCGCCCCAACTGCCCAGCCCGAAGCGCTCGGTGAAGCGCGAGGCGCCGTCGGTGAGGGCGGCCAGCGCGTGCAGCCGGTCGAGCCGGACGAAGCCGGTCTCGGCGTGCTCGGCCGCGCGCGGGCTGGCGGCCGCGATCCACGGGCCCTTGCCCCGGTTGCGGGCGGCGCGGACGGCCAGCGCGTACTCCAGGTGCAGCGCCGCCCGCTCGGCCGAGCCGGGCACGGTCGCCCAGATCTGGCGGCGCAGCTCCTCCCCGCCGGGGAAGCGCTGGTTGTCCCCGATCACCTTCGGCGGGCCGTCCTTGAACTCCAGCACCAGCAGCGAGTCGCCGAGCACCAGGTACTCCAGCGCCTCGCCGTGCCGCCGGGCCGCGACCACCATCGCGGCGGGCGTGTTGGCGTGGGCCAGGTCGCAACGGCCGCCGTGCAGCGCGGCCGTCTCCGCGATGGCGTCGGCCAGGCACTCGGCGATCGAGCGGTCCGCCCGGTCGGTGAGCCGGGCGAGCAGGTGCACGCCCAGCCGGCGGACGTACCAGGCCGTCCCGTGCCGGCACCCGGACTCCAGGCCGGCCGGCGAACTCGCGCCGTCCAGCAGGACCAGCGCCTCCGGCGAGGCCGCCGCGAAGTCCTCGCTCTCCCGGTCGGGCCGCCGTGCTTCCCCTGCGAGCTGTAGCTGCATCCCGACAGTGTGGCCGCCGCCACCGGCCCGCGCCCAGACCCCTGCGCCGGTGGGCGCCGGGCCGGGGCCCGGCGCCCGGTGGCAGCCGGGGTGATTCGGCCATACCGTCGGAAAGTGACCGGACAATTCGGCCAATCGGGGCGGGTCGGGTTTGGGATCACCTTCGGGTGCCCGGGCGGCCCGTGACTGACGAGGAGCGGAAGATGTTCTGGCAGTTCATCGTGGTGGTGGCCGCCTCGCTCGGCTTTCCGACGGCCGCACTGCTGTACCTGATCGGCGGTCCGCGCTTCCCGGACGAGCAGCGCGACCGGAGCTGACCTACCCCTTCCAGGCGGGATCGCGGCCGAGCAGCGCCAGCACCCGCTCGAACCGGCCCGTGCCGTCCCCGGGCCGCAGGCCGGGACGGAAGGCCCGGCCCGGCGCCCGCGCCTCCGGGGTGTCCGGGACGGCGTCCGTCACCGCTTCCAGGACCGACAGCAGTTCCCCGTCGCCCTCCACCCGCTCGACCAGCCGGTCCTGCGTGCCGAGCGCGGCGGCGAGGTCCCAGCCGTGCACCAGGGTGTCGAGCAGGTGGAAGCCCACCGCCCGGTCGAGCGGGAAGGGGCCGCCGTCGCGGATCTCGGGCAGCCAGAGCGCCCGGCCCGCCGCGGCCGCGTCCCGGAACGCGGCGGTGAGTTCGGTGCCCGTCCGACGCACCGTGCCCGCCGGGTCCGGTCCGACCGGGACGGGCGCGAAGAGCGCCGGATCCGGGCCTGCCCCGCGCGCGGCAGCCGCGAAGCCGTGGCGCTGCCCGATCTCGTGCGCCAGCAGGTGGCGCAGCGTCCAGCCGGCGCACGGGGTCGGCAGGTCCAGCTGCTCCGGCCGGACGCCGTCGACCACCTCGACGGCCAACTCCAGTGAGCGTGCGTGCAGTTCGACGAGCTCGACGATCTCCATGCGGTCGAGGGTACTCATCCGGCCGCGACCTCCAGGCCCGCGGCCAGGAATCCGGCCACCCGGTCGACGACGGTCGGCTCCGCGATGATCCGGCGGTGGCCGAGCCCCCGGGTGACCACCAGGTCGAGTCGCTCCCCGTACGCCCTCCGGAGCCGGTGCGCCTGGCCCAGCGGGACGACGTCGTCGTCCTCGTCGTGCACCACCAGGACCGGCAGGTCGACCTCCGCAGCCCGGCGGGCCGCGTCGTAGCGCTCCCAGCCACCGGCGTCCCCGCCGAACAGCTCGCGCTCGATCCGGGCCCGCAGCGCCCCCTCGACCTCGGCGTTCAGGCCGAGCCCGGCGCAGAACGCGGCCGGGAAGAAGCCGACCCGGGACACCCCGGCGACGGCCGCCAGCCGGCCCGCCCGCAGGCCGTCGGCCAGTGCCCCGAAGGCGGCGCAGACGCCCAGCGAGTGCGCGACGACGGCCTCGAACGGCCCGTACCGCTCCTGGAGCCGCAACGCCAGCTCGCGGAACTCCGGCACGCCGGTGGTCCGGCCGCCGGAGTCGCCGTGGCCCGGCGCGTCGAAGGAGACGGCACTGAGGCCGAGCTCCTGCAGCCGGGGCACCAGGGGCGCGTACCGGGAGGCCCGGGAGCGCCAGCCGTGCAGCAGCAGGACCGGCCGCTCGCCGCTGCCCCAGCGGTAGCCCACCACCGGCTTGCCGTTCACGGTGAGCCGCTCGGTGACGGCCCGTCGGTGGACCTCCGCCTCCGAGGGTCGCACCCGGCTGCGCCGCAACGGGTGCACGAACAGCTGGTAGGCGGCCCGCCCGGCCGCGCCGGGGGCGATGCGGGCGGCGGGGTTGAGGACGGTGCGGATCAGTGCCTTCGGTGCCTTCGGTGCCTTCGGTGCCATCGGTGCCTGGGCCGGGGCCATCGGGTCTCCCTGTCGTACGGACGGGTGTTCCTGGCGGGGTGGGGCCGTGGTGCTCGCGCTCGCGGCGAGATATTAGCACGACCGTTCGTGCAGTTTTAGGGACAGTTCCACGGGCACGGACCGGCCCACGCACTACCCTGGGCGACACGCACAGCGACGAGAACGGGGGCGGACGATGGCCCGAACGACCACGGACGGACGGGTCCTGCGCGGCGAGGAGACCCGCCGGGCGGTCCTGCACCGCGCCGTCGGCATCGCCTCCGTCGAAGGCCTCGACGCGCTCTCCATCGGCCGGCTCGCCACCGACCTCGGACTCAGCAAGAGCGGCGTCTTCGCCGGCTTCGGCTCCAAGGAGGAGCTGCAGCTCGCCACCGTCCGCGCCGCCCGCCGGATCTTCGCCGACGCCGTCGTCGCCCCGGTCGCCGACACCCCGCCCGGCCTCCCCCGGGCCCGCGCCCTGTGCGAGGGCTGGCTCGGCTACTCGCGCGCCCGGGTCTTCCCGGGCGGCTGCTTCTTCCACGAGGTCACCGCCGAGTTCGACGCCCGCCCCGGCGCCGTCCGGGACGCCCTGGCCGACTGTGCCCGGGAGTGGTCCGACACGATCGTCGAGGCCCTCGCCGAAGCCCGCACCGCCGGCACCCTGCGCCCGGACACCGACCTCGGGGACCTCGCCTTCGCCCTGATCGCGGTCCTGGAGGCGGCCAACTCCCAGGCCGTGCTGCACGACGAGACCACCCCGTACGAACGGGCCGGCCGCCTCCTGCTGCGCCTGCTGCGCGCCGAGGCCGCCGACCCGGCCGACCCGGCGCTCGCCTAACGCTCTGCCAGCACCCGCTCCAGCTCCGCCGCCTGGGCCAGCAGGCGCTCGTCCCCGCCCTCCGCACCGACCACCTGGAGGCCCAGCGGCAGCCCGCCCGGCGTCCGCCCGGCCGGCAGGCTCAGCGCCGGCCGGCCCAGGAAGCTCCACGGCAGCGACATCACCGCGTCGCCGGTGCCGTGCAGGCCCTCCGGCGCCCCGCCGGTCGCCGAGGGCGCCAGCCACAGGTCCACCCCGGCCTCCGCACCCGCCCCGGCCACCCGCTCGCGCAGCCGCTCCCGGAACCGCAGCCCGGCCGCCCGGTCCTCGGGCGCGACGCCCCGGCCGACCCGGATGCCCGCCACCGTCTCCGGCCGGTAGAGGCCGCCGAACCGGGCGAACCAGTCGGCGTGGCTCCGGGCCATCTCGAAGCGGTTGACCGTCTGCAACCGCCGCCCGACCTCGTCGAAGTCGGGGAACAGCTCGACCCGGCGCACCGTCAGCCCGGCCCGCGCCAGCCGCTCCAGCTGCTCCTCGAAGGCGCGCAGCGCGGCCGGCTCGGCGTGCTCCAGGTACGTCCCGTCCGGCACCCCGAGCACGGGCACCGCACCGTCCGCCACCGGCCGCCAGTCGTCGCAGAGCAGCGGGGCCGCCAGCGCCGCGCCCGCCAGGTCGGCGGTGAACACCCCCAGGGTGTCGAGGCTCGGCGCGTTCGGGATCACGCCGTCGACCGGGATCCGCCCGTACGTCGGCCGGAAGCCCACCACGCCGCAGTACGCGGCCGGGCGGATCACCGAGCCGACGGTCTGGGTGCCGACCGCGAGCGGCACCAGCCCCGCCGCGACGGCCGCCGCCGAACCGCTGCTGGAGCCGCCCGGCGTGTGCCCCGGATGGTGCGGGTTGCGGGTCGGCCCGGGGGCGCTCGCCGCGAACTCGGCGGTCACCGTCTTGCCCGCGACCAGCGCGCCCGCCGCGCGCAGCCGGTCCACCACCGCGGCCTGCGGCCCGGCCAGCACCCCGGGCGGCAGCGCCGACCCGCCGTGCGTGGGCAGCCCGTCCACGTGCACGACGTCCTTGACCCCCACCGCCACGCCGTACAGCGGCGGCCGCCCGGCCGGGTCCGGGTACCGCGCGGCCAGCTCCCCCGCCTGCGCCCGCAGCCGGTCGTGGCGCCCGGGCTCCGGCACGAACGCGTGGATCAGCGGGTCCACCCGCTCGACCAGCGCGCAGAAGCGGTCGACGTACTCGGGCAGTTCCGGGCGGCCCGCGCGCAGCCCGGCGGCGTCGCCGGCCAACGACCGCGGCCGGACGAGGGGCTCCTCCATGCCGGGCAACGCCGGACCGGCGGCTACGGGTGCTCGGCCGACAGGTACGGCGCCTCGCGCAGGAAGTACGCCCCGCAGGTGTGGCAGCACAGCTCCGGGGTCTTCCCCCAGTCCACCGCGTCCCGCACCGGCGCCTGCGGATCGAGCTCCCGGCCGCACATCGCCACGCTCTCCTCGCCCCGGACCACGTGCCACAGCCGCACCCCCTCGGCCGCACCGCCGGCGCCGTACTCGGCTCGCATCTGGTGCTTCATGCCCCCCATCGTCCGGCTCGCCCCCACCCCCGGCAACCCGGGAGGAGGACGCCCCGCCGACGCCCGCGAAGGCCCGCGAGCGCCCTCAGGACGCGGCCCGCAGCAGCGCGTCGTCCTGCCACTTGAGGATCTTGTCGAAGCTCACGATGGCCCCCCGCAGGGGGTGGTTGCGGAGCTGCACGTGGTCGGTGAGGGCGTGGATGAGGAAGAGGCCCCGGCCGGATTCGGCGGTGAGGTCGGGGAGGGTGTCGAGGTCGACCGGGCGGAGGGTGGGGGCCGTGGGGCGGCACGGGAGGACGTGGGTGTCGTACGGGTGGTCGTCGCGGCGTGGGCGGTGGCCGGTGAGGACGCGGGCCGGGACGGTGGCGCGGCCGCGGCGGGAGCGGCCGGGCGCCCGGCCCGTCGCGGCCGGGCGGCTCGGGGCGGCGGCCGGGCGCCGGACCGGCGGGGACGCGGGGGCGGGCAGGCCGGGCCCGGAGTCGGTGACCTCGATCCGCAGCCGGTCGCCGCTGATCGACGCGGTGACCTGGAAGCCGTCGTCGGGCCGCCCGGTGGCGCCGTGCTCGACCGCGTTGGCGCAGGCCTCGCTGAGGGCGACGCCGAGGTCGTCGGCGATCTGCGGGTCGACGCCCGCCGTCGCCATGGCACCGAGCAGGATGCGCCGGGCCAGCGGCACGCTGGCCGGATCGCGCTTGAGGTGCAGAGTCCACCAGATGTCCACGGGAGGTCCCTCCTGGCTGCGGCTCCACATACAACTAGGTATCTCCGGGCGATTCGGCGGTGAACCGTGCCCGGGGGCCGCTACCGCCCGTTCGGCGGATGGACTGGGGGACGGGGTCTGTGCCGAGCGGCGCACACCCCCTCCTGCACGCCGCCGCCGAAAGGGGCATTCGTAGGGATTTCCCACCCTGCCGGTGTCGGCGGCGTACGCAATGAGAGGATGGCCCGGCCATGACTGCCCTCGCCGCCGCCCCGTTCCCGGGCGCCCCCGGACCGGCCCAGCCGGCGGGGTCCGCCGCCTGGGACCTGCGGCTTGCCCGGGCCGTCCCGTTCGCGCTGGTCTGCACGCTGATAGCGGCCGCCGGACACGCCCTGGCCGGCGGCGGGAACGTGCCGGTGACCGCGCTGGCGACGGGTTTCGCCGCGGTGCTGGCGTTCGCCGCGGCCTGCGGCGGCCGGGAGCGTTCGCTGGCGGGCATCGCCGGGGCGCTGGGCGCGGGGCAGCTCGGTCTGCACGTCCTCTTCCACGGCTTCGGCGGTTTCGCCGGCCTCACGGGCTCCTCCGCGATGTCGGGCATGCACCACGGCGCCTCCGGTGCGATGACCGTTCCGCAGGTGGCCGGCCGGCTGATCTGCAACGAGGCCCGCCCGGGCACGCTGGTCGGCCTGCCCGGCAGCCCGACCCCGGAGCAGCTGGTCTCCTCGGCGGGCCTGGACCCGCACGCGTTCGCCGCCGCGCCGTGGTGGCAGACCGGCGTGTTCGGGATGACCCCGTCGATGCTGGCCGGGCACCTGGCCGCCGCGCTGGTGGCGGGCTGGTGGCTGCGGCGCGGCGAGGCGGCGCTGTGGCGCCTGCTGCGGGTGGCGGCGACGGCGGCCCGGGAGCACTGGGCGGCGCCGCTGCGGTCGGCGTTCGCGCTGGTGGCCGTGCTGCTGCGCGGTCTGTTCGGCGCGGCCGGTCCGGTCCGCCGGTTCGGGGCCCGGGGCGGCGAGAGCCCGCTCCCGGCGGGTGCCGTGCTGCGGCACAGCGTGGTGCGGCGCGGTCCGCCGTGCGGGGCCTTCGCGTACTGATCCGCGATCCCCGGTGGCCTGCGGGCCGTGCCGGGCGCGGGTGTGCGCACCGTCCGGGCCGTTTCCCGACCACCGGGTCCGGCCCGAGGCTCTGCCCCCACACGTCCCCACGCGCGGCACCACGAGCGCGGCCGAGGCGCGGCCCGGTCCGTCGCCCGGCCCCGGCCTGCCGCCGAACTCCGATCGGAGACCCCGCATCATGCGTTCCCTTCCCGCCCGTCGTCTCGCCGCCGTCGCCCTGACCGCCGCCGCCTCCGTGGTGGCGCTGGCCGGCCCCGCGTTCGCGCACGTCACCGTGAACCCGGGTGCGGCCCCGCAGGGCGGCTACACGGCCGTGGACTTCCGGGTGCCGAACGAGAGCGACACCGCGAGCACGGTGAAGCTGGAGGTCAACCTCCCGCTGGACCACCCGCTGGCCTCGGTCCGGACCCTGCCGATGCCGGGCTGGACGGCCACGATCGAGAAGTCGAAGCTCGACAAGCCGATCAAGGTGCACGGCAACGACGTCAACGAGGCCGTCTCCAAGATCACCTGGACCGCGGACGCCGGCGTCAAGATCGCCCCCGGCCAGTTCCAGGAGTTCCGGGTCTCGCTCGGCCCGCTGCCGACCGACTCGGACAGCCTGGTCTTCAAGGCCCTGCAGAGCTACGACAACGGCGACGTCGTCCGCTGGATCGACGAGAGCAAGGACGGCCAGCCCGAGCCGGCCAAGCCCGCGCCCGTCCTGAAGCTCACCAAGGCCGCCGCCGGCGACGACGCCCACGGCGTCACCGCCTCCCCCGCCGCGGGCGCCCACGGGGACAGCTCGGACCACGCCGCCTCCTCGGACAGCGGCAGCAAGGCCAGCGACTCCACCGCCCGCACCCTCGGTGTGGTCGGCATCGTGGTCGGCGTGATCGGCACCGCCGTCGGCGTGCTCGGCCTGCGTCGCAAGAACGGCGGCTCCGCCTCCTGACCCCCGCGCCGGCGGGGCCGTACCCCCACCACGGGTACGGCCCCGCCGGCGGCCCACCGCGCACGATCGGAACCCGCATGTCCCGCACCGCCCGTCCCGCCCGCACGGCCCGCCTGGCCGGCGCGGCCGCCCTCGCGCTGACCGCCGCCCTGACCCTGTCCGCCTGCGGCTCCTCCGGCGGCGGCTCCACCGCCGCGAAGGTCACCCAGCAGAAGGAGAACACCCCGTACCAGGGCACCAAGCTGGCGAAGAACTTCGAGAAGCCGGACCTCCAGCTGACCGACACCTCCGGGCAGCCCTTCGACCTGCGGCAGCAGACCAACGGCAAGGCCACCCTGCTGTTCTTCGGCTACACCAGCTGCCCGGACGTCTGCCCGACCACCATGGGCGACATCGGCGTCGCGATGAAGGCGCTCCCCGCGGAGGACCGGCAGAAGATCAACGTCGTGTTCGTCTCCACCGACCCGCAGCGCGACACCCCCAAGGTGCTGCGCACCTGGCTGGACTCGATGGGCAGCGACTTCATAGGCCTCACCGGTGACCTGGCCAAGGTGAAGACCGCCGCCAAGTCGCTCGGCATCATGATCGAGGACCCGGTGGTCAACGCGGACGGCACGGTCACCTCGACCCACGGCGCGCAGGTGCTGGCCTTCCTCCCCTCGGACGACAAGGCGCACGTGCTCTACATGAGCGGCACCGAGGAGAAGACCTACGAGCACGACCTGGCGCTGCTCGCCAAGGGGGTCGCGGCGTAATGGCGGGCAACGGAACGCACCGCTTCCGGCGGACCGCCCTCACGGGTGCGGTGCTGGCCACCGTCCTGGGCGGCGGCGCCATCCTGGCCGCCTGCGGAACGGGCGGCCAGGGCGGCCAGAACGGCCCGAGCGGCCCGAGCGCTGCCGGCAGCGGGCCGGCCAGGCTCAGCGTCGCCGACTCCTACATCCCGCTGCCCCCGGCCGGCGGCATGGCCGCCGGCTACCTGACCGTCCGCAACGACGGCGGCCGGGACGAGCTGGTCAAGGTGACCAGCCCCGGCGCCGAGTCGGTCACCATGCACCGCTCGACCCCGTCGAGCATGGAGCAGGTCGACAGTCTGGACGTGCCCGCGCACGGCGCGCTGCAGTTCGCGCGCGGCGGCACCCACCTCATGATCATGGGCTGGCAGAAGGCCCCCGCACTCGGCGACGAGCTCGAACTGGACCTCACCTTCGCCAAGTCCGGCACCATCGCGGTCAAGGTGCCGGTCAAGGAGCTCACCTACCGCCCCGGCCAGAGTTAGGGGACCGTCACCATGCAGTCGGCCGGCCTGGAGAAGGCCTCGCACCGCCGGATCGCCGGGGTGCTCGGAATGCTCGGCGCGTTGCTCGCGCTGATGCTCGCGGGCGCCGGACCGGCCTCCGCGCACGCCACCCTGGATTCCACCGACCCCCGGCAGAACTCGGTGGTCGCCACCGCACCGGCCGAGGTCACGCTGACCTTCAGCGAGTCCGTGTCACTCTCCTCGGACTCCGTCCGGGTGCTCGACCCGGCCGGCAAGGCCGTGGACACCGGCAACCCCGCGCACGCCGACGGCAAGGGCGACACCGCCCGGGTCGGCCTGAAGGGCGGGCTCGCCAACGGCACGTACACCGTCGCCTGGCGGGCCGTCTCGGAGGACTCGCACCCCGTCGGCGGGGCGTTCACCTTCTCCATCGGCGCGCCCTCGGACACCTCGGTGTCGGCCACCGCACTGCAGGGCGCCAAGGCCGACGGCCTGGTCGCCGCCCTGTACGGCACCGGCCGCACCGTCGCCTACGCGGCGTTCGCGCTGCTGGCCGGCGTCGCCGCCTTCGTGCTGATCTGCTGGCCGGCCGGCACCGCCCGGCGCCCGGTGCAGCGGCTGCTGATGACCGGCTGGACGGCGCTGCTGGTCTCCACCGTCGCGGTGCTGATGCTGCGCGGGCCGTACGAGCGCGGCTCGGGGATCGGGCAGGCCTTCGACCTGTCGCTGGTGCGCGCCACCCTGGACGAGCGGATCGGCACCGCGCTGGCCGCCCGGCTGCTGCTGCTCGCGGCGGGCGGGGTGTTCCTGTCCCTGCTGGTCGGCCAGCTGGGGCAGCCGCCGCGGCCACTCCCCGCCGAGCCCGCCGAGGACCGGCGGGCCGACGGCGAGGGCGCCGAGGGCAGGGGCGAGGACGCCGAGGACGCCGAGCTGCGCGAGCTGGAGCAGCGGGCCGCCGAGCGGCCGCAGCGGGAGGCCCGGCTCGGCCTCGGGGTGGCCGGTCTGGTGCTGGCGGTCGCCCTCGCGGCGACCTGGGTCGGCGCCGACCACGCCTCGGTGGGCATCCAGGTCTGGCTGGCGCTGCCGTTCGGCATCCTGCACCTGATCGCGATGGCGCTCTGGCTGGGCGGGCTGGCCGCACTCCTGGCCGCGCTGCGCGAGGGCGTGGGCGCCGACGTGGTGGACCGCTTCTCGAAGGTCGCCTTCGGCTCGGTGGCCGTGCTGGCCGTGACCGGGATCTACCAGTCCTGGCGGGGCCTGGGCAGCTGGGGCGCGCTGACCGGCACCGAGTACGGGCGGCTGCTGCTGGTGAAGAGCGGCTGCGTGGTCGTGATGCTCGGCGTCGCCTGGATCTCGCGCAGCCGGCTGGCCCGGCTGCGGTCGGCCCCGGCCGAGGCGGCGGAGGTCGAGCAGGCCGAGGTGCCGGAGCCGGTCGGCGTCGCGGCGCACAGCGAGGACCCGGTCCGCCGGGCGCAGCTGGACCGCCAGCGGGCCGCCCGGGAGAGCGCCGGGCGCGAGCGCGGGCTGACCCCGAACCGGGCCGGGCTGCGCCGCTCGGTGCTGGTCGAGGCCCTGGTCGCGGTGGCGGTGCTGGTGGTCACCACGATGCTGACCAACTCCCCGCCCGGCCGGGTGGCGGGCGAGATCACGGCCGGGGCCGCCGCTCCGGCCGGCGGCGGGGCCGCGGCCGCGCCGCAGACCGAGCCGGGCCGCACCGTCGAGCTCAAGCTCCCGTACGACACCAAGGGCCGGACGCCGAACGCCAAGGGCACCGCGACCGTCACCCTCAACCCGGCCCGGACCGGCCCGAACGAGGTGAAGCTCGCGCTGGACGGCGCGGACGGGCAGCCGGTGGACGTCCCCGAGGTGCAGCTGGCCTTCACCCTGCCGGACCGCGACCTCGGCCCGCTGCCGGTGGCGCTCACCCCGGAGGGCACCGGCCGCTGGAGCGGCACCGCGCAGCTGCCGCTGGCGGGCACCTGGGTGGTGTCGGTGCAGGTCCGCTCCTCGGAGATCGACCAGACCACCCCGACCCAGCAGTTCAAGATCGGCTGACGGCGGTGGACGACGTGACGACGACGGAACCGGCCGCGGCCGGGGAGGCCCCGGCCGGGCAGACCCCGGCGGACCGGGCGGGCTTCACCCGGCGTGCCCTGCTCGGCACCGCCGGTGCCGGGCTGCTGGTCGGCGCGGGGGCCGGCGTCGCCGGGGCGGTCGCCCTGGACCGGGCCGACCGCACCACCGGCGCGGCGACCCCGGGCGGCGTGCTCGGCGCCGCCCGGGTGCCGTTCCGCGGCGAGCACCAGGCCGGGATCCTCGAACCGCAGCAGGCCCGGGTCCAGTTGGCCGCCTTCGACCTGGTCGAGGGGGCGGGCCGGGACGGGCTGCGCGCCCTGCTGCAGCGCTGGACGAAGGCCGCCGAGCGGCTGACCGCCGGGGAGCCGGCCGAGGAGTTCGACAACCAGGTCGCGCTGGACGCCGGCCCCTGCTCGCTCACCCTCACGGTCGGCTTCGGCGCCGGGCTCTTCGACAAGGCCGGGCTGGCCGACCGCCGCCCGCCCGGGCTCGAACCGCTGCCCGCCTTCCCCGGCGACGCGCTCGACCCGGCCCGCGGCGACGGCGACCTGTTCGTCCAGATCGGCGCCGACGACGCGCTGGTGGCGGTGCACGCCCTGCGGGTGCTGCAGCGGCTGGCGGCCGGGACGGCGGCGCTGCGCTGGCAGTCGGCCGGCTTCGCCCGCACCCCCGGGGCCGCCGCGCAGCCGGTGACCGGCCGCAACCTGATGGGCCAGGTCGACGGCACCAACAACCCGAAGCCCGGCGAGGACGGCTTCGCCGCCAAGGTGTTCTGCGCCGCCGGCGGCGACCAGCCGGGCTGGCTGGCCGGCGGCTCGTACCTGGTGTTCCGGCGGATCCGGATGCTGCTGGACCACTGGGAGGCGCTCCCGGTGGACCGGCAGGAGCGGGTGATCGGACGCCGCAAGGCGGACGGCGCCCCGCTCGGCACGCCCGCCGGGGCCGGCGAGCACGCCCCGGTCGACCTGTCCGCCCAGGGCCCGGACGGCGCGTTGGCGATCCCCTCCGACGCCCACATCCGGGTCGCCGCGCCGACGGCCAACGGCGGGGCGGCCATGCTGCGGCGCGGCTTCTCGTACCACGACGGGCTGCTGCCGGACGGCTCGCCGGACGCCGGGCTGCTCTTCATGGCCTTCCAGGCCGATCCGCGCAAGGGCTTCACCCCGGTGCAGCGCAAGCTGTCCCGGGGCGACGGCCTCTCCCGCTTCCTGCGGCACGAGGCGAGCGGCGTGTACGCGGTGCCTCCGGCCGCGCCGGTCGGCGGCCACCTCGGCCAGCAGCTGCTCGACGGGTAGCGCCCGGCGGCCCCGCGGCCGCTACCACAGGTGGTCCCGGCCCGTGGAACGCTTTCCTGCCGGGGCCGCGGAATCGTTAGGGTGACTGTTTCGGCACCACCCGTCCAGGCAGCACCGAGTTCCCACGGAGGCGTCATGTCGGCCACCCGCTACACCTACCTCGGCCCGGCCGGCACCTTCACCGAGGCGGCCCTGCACACCCTGCCCGAGGCGGCGACCCGCGAGCTGGTGCCGCTGTCCTCGGTGGCGCTGGCGCTGGACGCGGTGCGCGGCGGAGACGCCGCCGGGGCGTTCGTGCCGATCGAGAACTCGGTGGAGGGCGCGGTCACCGCGACCAACGACGAACTGGCCTCCGGCGCACCGCTGATGATCTACCGGGAGGTGCTGCTGCCGATCGCCTTCGCGCTGCTGGTCCGGCCGGGCACCGAGCTGTCCGGGATCAAGACGGTGACCAGCCACCCGGTGGCCCAGCCGCAGGTGCGCCGCTGGCTGGCGGCCAACCTGCCGGAGGCGACCTGGGAGTCGGCGGCCTCCAACGCGGACGGCGCCCGGCTGGTCGCCGAGGGCCGCTACGACGGGGCCTTCGCGGGCGAGTTCGCGGCGCCGATCTACGGGCTGGACCCGCTGGTCAAGGACATCGCGGACGCCAAGAGCGCCGCCACCCGGTTCGTCCTGGTCGGCCGCCCGGGCCGGGTCTCCTCGCCGACCGGTGCGGACAAGACCTCGATGGTGGTCTGGCTGCCGGACGACCACCCGGGCGCGCTGCTGGAGCTGCTGCAGGAGTTCGCGGTGCGCGGGGTCAACCTGATGCGGATCGAGTCCCGGCCGACGGGTGAGGGCCTGGGCAACTACTGCTTCCTGATCGACTGCGAGGGCCACCTCTCGGAACGCCGGGTGGCCGAGGCGATGATGGGGCTCAAGCGGATCTGCCCCCAGGTGCGGTACCTGGGCTCCTATCCGCGCGCCGACCGGCAGGTGTCCACCCACCGGCGGCCGGGGACCTCGGACGAGGATTTCAGCTCGGCGGCGGACTGGCTCTCCCGCGCGCTCGACGGGCGCGGGGACATCTGAGTCACCCGAGCGACACCTTCCGTCTTTCTGACCTTTTCCGACCGTTTTGGATCGGTCCGATCAGGCGGGGCGGACGACCGCACCCGTCATCCACAGGCCGGTCCGACGACGGCGGCCGCTGTCCACAGGCCTCCCCGCTGTCCACAGCCGGAAGTTATCCACAGGTCTGGGGACGAGTCGACAAACCGGTATAGCCATTACCCAGAACCGGTCGGACCATCGGTTTGCGTCGCAGAGATGACTAATCGGACCAGAGTCACCCGGTTGCCAGCAAATCACCCGTCTGAGTGCTTCAATTCCCTCACTCGGGAAGGTCCAATGAGGTTTGAAACCTCAATTCGCTGGTTCGATCGCGCGGAGGGTGACCCTCCCCTTCGATCCACAGCCCCTGCCCCCAGCCTGTGGATAACCCGCCCCGGGAGAGTTCCCCACAGAAGTTATCCACAGGTTCGGGGCGGTTATCCCCAGGGGAAAACCGGTACCGGTGGAGGAACGCCCGCCCGGTACGCTTGGGCCTGTGATTGACCTTCGCCTGCTCCGTGAGGACCCTGACCGAGTGCGCGCCTCGCAGCGCGTCCGTGGCGAGGACGTCGACCTGGTCGACGCCCTCCTCTCCGCCGACGAACGGCGCCGGTCCTCGGGCAGCCGCTTCGACGAACTGCGCAGCGAGCAGCGGGTGCTCGGCAAGCAGGTCGCCCAGGCCAAGGGCGACGAGAAGGCCGCCCTGCTCCAGCGCACCAAGGACCTGGCCGCCGAGGTCAAGGCCGCCGACGCCGAACAGGGCGCCGCCAAGGAGGAGGCCGACCGCCTGCTCCGCTCGCTGGCGAACCTCATCGACCCGGCCGCCCCGGTCGGCGGCGAGGAGGACTTCGTCACCCTCGAAGAGATCGGCACCCCGCGCGACTTCGCCGCCGAGGGCTTCGAGCCGCGCGACCACGTCGAGCTCGGCCAGATCCTCGGCGCGATCGACACCGAGCGCGGCGCCAAGGTCGCCGGTGCCCGCTCCTACTACCTGACCGGCGTCGGCGCGCTGCTGGAGCTCGCCCTGGTCAACATGGCGATCGCCCAGGCCACCGCGGCCGGCTTCACCCCGATGATCACCCCGACCCTGGTCCGCCCGGCCGCCATGGACGGCACCGGGTTCCTCGGCCAGGCCGCCGAGAACGTGTACCACCTCGCCGAGGACGACCGGTACCTGGTCGGCACCAGCGAGGTCCCGCTCGCGGCGTACCACATGGACGAGATCCTCGACGCCGACAAGCTGCCGCTGCGCTACGCCGGCTACTCGTCCTGCTTCCGCCGCGAAGCCGGCACCTACGGCAAGGACACCCGCGGCATCATCCGCGTCCACCAGTTCGAGAAGGTGGAGATGTTCGTCTACACCACGCCCGAGGACGCCGAGAACGAGCACCGCCGCCTCCTCCAGTGGGAGAAGGACTTCCTCAACGCGCTGGAGCTGCCGTACCGGGTCATCGACGTCGCCTCCGGCGACCTCGGCGCCTCGGCCGCGCGCAAGTTCGACATCGAGGCCTGGATCCCCACCCAGGGCAAGTACCGCGAGGTCACCTCGACCTCCAACACCACCGAGTACCAGGCCCGCCGCCTGTCGATCCGGATGCGCGAAGAGGGCAAGACCCGCCCGCTCGCCACCCTGAACGGCACCCTGGTCGCGATCCCGCGCACCATCGTGGCGATCCTGGAGAACCACCAGCAGGCCGACGGCTCCGTCGTCGTCCCCGAGGCACTGCGCCCGTTCCTCGGCGGACGGACCGTCCTCCAGCCGGTCAAGTAGGCCCGGCCCCCGGGCTCCCCTCGCGGGGAGCCGCCGCACCACCCGCTCCACCCGCAACTCCCGGGAGACGACCGGCCCATGAGCACCACCAGCCCCAGCCCCGTCTCCCCGGAGGACACCCGCGACGGTGGCGGCCTGCCCTACCGGCTGGTCGCCACCGACCTCGACGGCACCCTGCTGACCAGCGAGGAGACCGTCTCCGAGCGCACCCGCGCCGCCCTGGCCACGGCCACCGGCGCGGGCGCGCTGCACATCATCGTCACCGGCCGCTCGGCCGTCTGGGCCCGCCCGGTCTTCGACGAGATCGGCTACACCGGGATAGCCGTCTGCGGCCAGGGCGCCCAGGTCTACGACGCCGGCGCGCACAAGCTGCTCACCTCGCTCACCCTGGACCGCCGGCTCGCCGCGCTCGCCGTCGAGAAGATCGAGGCCGAGACCGGCCCGCTCGCCGTCGCCGCCAACCAGGACGGTCTCGACGGCCAGGTCCTGGCCGGCCCCGGCTACGAGCTGCTCATCGGCTCCGACCTGCCCGTCGTCCGGGTCGACCGCGGCGGACTCCTCGCCTCCCCCGTCAGCAAGCTCTACATCCAGCACCACGCGCTGACCGACGACGCCCTCGCCGAAGCCGCGCGCCGCGCCGCCGGAGACCTCGTCGGCGTCGTGATGGCCGGGCCCGGAGTCGTCGAACTGCTCCCGCTCGGCCTCTCCAAGGCCACCGGGCTGGCCGTCGCCGCCCGCCGCCTCGGCCTGCGCGCCGCCGACACCATCGCCTTCGGCGACATGCCCAACGACGTCCCGATGTTCGGCTGGGCCGCCCACGGCGTCGCCATGGCCAACGCCCACGAGGAACTCCTCGCCGTCGCCGACACCGTGACCGCCGGCAACGACGAGGACGGCGTCGCGGTCGTCCTGGAGCGCCTCTACCCGCCCCGCTGACCGGGCCTGGCGGCCCGGGGAACCGGGGTGGGGGAGCCGGGGTGGGGAACCGGGGCGTGAGGCACGTTCGCGTCGGTGGTCTTCCGCCGCGCGCAGTTCCCCGCGCCCCTTTCGGGGCGGGGAACTCGGGTTGGTCGCCGCGGGTGGGGTCGAGCGCGAGGTGGGCCCGGGGGCGCGGTCGGGCTTCGGGAGCAGGCAGCGGGTCGGTGGTCGGGCGTTCACGGAGTGTTCGTCGCCAGTTGTAGGATGACCGGGCAAGTGGTTGTAGGATGACCTACGACTGGTGTGGACGTGCGCGAGGGAGGGAGTCCGGAATGAGCGGCGAGGGCAACGGCCTGCAGGCGGCCGGGCGGCGATCCCTGGTGGACACCGCGATCGACCAGCTGCGGGAGCAGTTGGCCGGCGGGGTCTGGCCGGTGGGGTCGCGGATCCCCACCGAGCACGAGCTGGCCGAGCAGATGCAGGTCGGGCGGAACACCGTGCGGGAGGCGATCCGGGTGCTGGTGCACGCCGGGATGCTGGTCTCCCGCCAGGGCGAGGGGACGTTCGTCCGCTCGACCAGCGACCCGGCCTCCGTCCTGCGGGGCGTCCAGCGTTCGGGCATCCGGGACGTCCTGGAGGTCCGCGCGGCGCTGGAGACCGAGGGCGCCCGGCTGGCCGCGCTGCGGCACACCCCCGAGGACGTCCGGCGGATGCGGGCCGCGCTGGCCCGCGAGGCCGAGGTGTTCGCGGCGCACCCCGAGCGGGCGAGCCGCGAGGCCACCGTCGAGCACGACCTGGAGTTCCACACCGCGGTCGTCGAGGCCGCGCACAACCCCGCGCTGACCGAGGTCTACCGGTACTTCGGCGCCTCCGTCCGTGAGGCGATGACCTCCGCCTTCGGCGACCACGACATGCCCGAGGCGGTCGTGGCCACCCACGAGGCGCTGGTCGACGCGATCGAGAGCGGTGACCCGGACCGGGCCGAGGCGGCGTGTCGTTCGCTGCTCGCCGGCCCGACCGCGGCCGTCGAGCAGCTGCTCGCGGCCATCGCGGCCCGGAAGTAGGACGGCGCGAGCCTCCGCCTTCCCGCCCGCATCCACGCACATTCAGGAAAGAACAGCACACCCATGGCCGTCACCCGTGCCCGGCAGCCGGTTGTCACCACCCCTGCCCCGCTCCCCGTCCGCTCCCGGCTGGCCCATCCGGTCCTGCTGCTGACCGGCATCCTGCTGGTCGCGCTGAACATGCGCGCCTGCCTGGCCGCGATCTCCCCGATGGTCAACGAGATCCAGCGGACCCTCGGACTCTCCGCGACCGCGAGCGGCCTGATCACGACCGTGCCGGTGCTGTTCCAGGGCGTCGGCGCCCCGCTCACCCCCCGGCTGACCCGCCGGTTCGGTGCCGAGCGGGTGGTGCTGGGCGCGGTGCTGGTGCTGGGCGCGGGCGTGCTGCTGCGGGTGCTGCCGTCGGTGGCGGCGCTGTACGCGGGCTGCGTGGTGATCGGCGTGGCCATCGCGGTGCTGAACGTGTCGATGCCGGGCCTGGTCAAGCGGGAGTTCCCGGACCGCGCGGCCACCATGACCGGCGTCTACTCGACCACCATGCTGGTCGGGGCGACTCTCGCCGCCGGCACCTCCGTCCCGCTGGAGCACGCGCTCGGCGGCGGCTGGCGGGCCTCGCTCGGCGCGTGGTCACTGCTCGCGCTGGTCGCGGCGGTGGCGTGGCTGCCGCAGGTGCTGCGCAGCCGTCAGGAACGGGGCTCGGCGGCTGCGCCGGCGGCGCCGAGCAAGCCGGTCGAGGGCATCTGGAAGTCCCCGCTGGCCTGGCAGATCAGCCTCTTCATGGGCATCTCGTCGCTGCTGGTCTACACCCTGGTGGCCTGGATGCCGACCATCCTGGCCGACCACGGCATGGACCGCGGCCAGGCCGGCCTGGTCTTCGCCTTCTCCAACCTGGTGCAGGTGGCCGGCGCCTTCCTGGTGCCGCTGATGGCCGGCCGGATGACCAGCCAGCGCGCCCTGGCGGTGACGATGGCGGCCCTGAACGGGCTGGGCATCGCGATGCTGCTGGTCGCGCCGGTGTCCGCGGCGTGGGTGTCGGCGACCGTGCTCGGCGTGGCCCAGGGCGGCTCGCTGGGCCTGGGCCTGGCGTTCATCGTGCTGCGCACCGGCAGCGCGGCCGGGGCCGCCCAGCTGGGCGGGATGTCGCAGGCGATCGGTTACCTGGTCGCGGCGGCCGGCCCGGTCGGCGCCGGTGCGCTGCACCAGCTCACCGGCGGCTGGGAGACCACCCTGGTGCTGATGCTGGCGCTGGTCGTGGTGGTCGGCGCGGCCGGCTGGGGCGCGGGCCGCAACCGTACGCTCTGAGCCCCCGGGATCTCCGTACAGCGCTTCGACGGCGCTCCGGCCCGCAGTCCAGCGGGCCGGAGCGCCGTTCGGCTTCCTGCCGGACGCTCCGCCGGCGCGCGGCTCCGTCGGCGCGCGGCTCAGTCCTCGCCGGCCAGGGTCAGCCCGGCCAGCTTCACCGAGGCCAGCACCGTCGCCCCGACGGTGACCGCCAGCAGCAGCGGGACGGCCGCCCCGAGCGAGACGTCGGCGCCGATCGCGGTGTCCCCGGCGACGGCCTCGGCCACCGCCCGGCCCCACTGCTGGACGCTCAGCGTCCGGGCGCCCTCGACGAAGTTGCCGACCACCGACTCCCAGATCAGGGCGTAGCCGAGCCCGGCCACCACGGCGTGCCGGGTGACCACGCCGAGCAGCAGGAACAGCGCGCTGTACGCGGCCCCGGCGACCATGACCGCCACGGTGTAGCCGAGCACCGTGTTGTCCCGGTTGCCGTACAGGATCAGCCCGGACAGCATCGTCGGGACGACCGAGAACAGCCAGGTGACGCCGATCGCGACGGCCAGCTTGGTGGTGATGATCCGCCAGCGCGGGATCGGCTTGGCGAGCAGGTAGACGATCGAGCCGTCGTCGATCTCGGTGGCGATGGCGCCGGTGCCGACCACCAGGCCGAGGATCGGGACCAGGGTGCCGAGGCCGAGCTGGCCGAGGATCTTGACGGTCAGGCCGTGCGCGTCGGCGGTCGACCCGCTCGCGACGGCGGAGACGAGCAGCAGCAGCGCGGGGACCACCAGCAGCAGGAGGCCGCGGCGGCGGCCCAGCAGCCCGCGCAGGGTGAGCCTGGCGACGGTGGGGTTCATGGTCGGTCGGCCCCTTCCTGGGCAGCAACGGTCACGGCGGCGGTCATGCGGAGACCAGGTACGAGAAGACGCTCTCCAGCGACTCGTCGGCCGGGGAGACGGTGTACAGCCGGATGCCGGCTTCCCGGGCGACCTTGGGGAGCAGGGTGGTGAAGCCCTGGAAGTTGACCGCCTCGATCCGCAGCGCCCGCTCGCGCTCGTCCACCTCGATGCCGGTGGTGGAGCCGTCGGCGATCAGCGCGGCGGCGAGCCGGCGGTCGTCGCTGGAGCGGACCAGGTAGCGGTGGGGGCGGTCGGTCATCAGTCGGCGGATCCTGCGGAAGTCGCCCGAGGCCGCGTGCCGCCCGGCCACCACGACCTCGATGTGCCGGGCGAGTTGCTCGACCTCCTCCAGGATGTGCGAGGAGAACAGCACGGTGCGGCCGTCCGCGCCGAAGCGGCGCAGCAGCTCCATCAGCTGGAGCCGCTGGCGCGGGTCCATGCCGTTGAAGGGCTCGTCCAGCAGCAGCACGGACGGGTCGTGGACCAGCGCGGAGGCCATCTTGACCCGCTGCTTCATGCCCTTGGAGTACGTGCCGGTGCGGCGGTCCTTGGCGTGGGCCATCTCCACCAGGTCCAGGGCCCGGCGGGCGGCGGCGCCCGGCTGGGGCAGGCCGTGGAGTTCGGCGTTGGCGAGGACGAACTCCCAGCCGGTCAGGTAGTCGTACATCGACTCCCGTTCGGGGACCAGGCCGATCTGCCGGTACACCTGCTGGTTGCGCCAGATCGGTGCGCCGTCCAGGGTGACCGAGCCGCTGGACGGGGAGAGGAAGCCGCTCATCATGTGGATGAGGGTGGACTTGCCCGCGCCGTTGGGGCCGAGCAGGCCGGTGATGCCGGGGCCGACGGCCATCGTGATGTCGTTGACCGCGACCACGTTCCCGAACCAGCGGGACACCTTGTCGATGCTGATGGTGGCCATGCCGCCCTCTCTCAAACCTTCTTGTAGCGGCTCAGCAGCAGCCGGTACGAGCCGACCACCAGGGCCGCGGCCACCAGTGCGAACACCGTCAGGCCGAGCCCGCCCGGGGCGTGCCGGCGGTCGAGGCCGGTGCCGAGGTCGAACAGCTCGTTGACCAGGGACTCCACCAGGTTGGTGGGCGAGATCAGCGACGTCCACTGCGCGCCGTCGGAGCCGGTGGTGCCCGGGTCGCTGATGCCGACCGCGATGCCGGCCACCGCGGCGCTGATCGCCAGGTAGCCCATGATGGCGGCGACCCCGAAGCCCCGGCGCGGGGTGGCGGCCGCGATCACCAGCGCCACCGAGGTCGGCACCAGGGCGTACAGCACGGCCGCGACCAGACCGTAGAGGAAGTGCCCGGTGTTGTACGAGAAGTCCATCCCGCCGAGCAGCGCACCGGCGTACAGCACCAGCAACGGGGCCGTCATCAGGAGCAGTTGGGCGCAGACCATGGCCGCGAACTTGGCCCGGACGTAGTCGGTGCGGGTGATCGGGCGGGAGAAGTAGAGCGGCACGGTCTGGTACCGCAGGTCCCGCGAGAGCAGCACCGGCGCCTGGGAGGCCAGGAAGACCGAGATCACCAGGTTGAGGCTGGCGAGGTAGCCCGCGTACTCGACGGGCAGTTCGTCGCGCTTCAGGGTGATCGCGATCGCCACGAAGATCACGGCGGGCACGGTGACCGCGCCCAGCACCAGCATCGGCAGCACCTTGGACTTGCCGGAGCGGCCGAGGCCGTACGCGGCGCGCAGGCTCTGGGTGAAGAGCGCGCGGGTGGCGTAGCCGCGGCCGAGCCGGGGGCCGGTGTAGCCGCGGTAGCCGATGTCGTGGATGACGCCGGTGTCGGCGGGCCTGGTCTCAGGAGGCAGCGACATCGTCCGAACCTCCCCTGCTGTCCTGGGCGTTCCGGCCGGCCGGGTCGTCACGGCCGGCCTGTTCGTCACGGTCGTCGCGGTTCTCGGTGAAGAGTTCGGCGACCCGGTGCCGGCGCTGTTCCAGCCGGACCAGGCCGAGGCCGAGTTCGGCGACGGTGTCACGGATGGTGTCGTACGTCGATTCGTCGGCCAGCCGGACCAGCACCAGGTGCGAGCCCTCGGACTGGACGTCGACGCCGGCCGCGGCGAGGCGTTCGCGCACCACCGCGGCGGGCTCGACCGCGTGGTCCTCCGGGTGGTCGGTGACCTCGACCGCGAGGACGGCCGTCGCCTCGGTGAAGGAGGCGGTGGAGGAGGAGCGCAGCAGCTTGCCGCCGTCGATGACGACCAGGTGGTCGCAGGTGCGCTCCAGCTCGCCGAGCAGGTGGGTGGTGACCAGCACCGAGATGCCGAAGTCGCTGTGCACGCGGCGGATCAGGCCCAGCATCTCGTCCCGGCCGGCCGGGTCGAGGCCGTTGGTCGGCTCGTCCAGCAGCACCAGCTTGGGGTCGTGCACCAGCGCCTGGGCGAGCTTGACCCGCTGCTTCATGCCCGTCGAGTACCCGCCCATCGGCCGGTACCGCTCCTCGTAGAGGCCGACGTGCCGCAGGGTGTCGGCGGTGCGCTCACGGGCGGCGGTGGCCGGCAGGCCCGCCATCCGGGCCATGTGGACGACGAACTCGGTGGCGGAGACGTCCGGCGGCAGGCAGTCGTGCTCGGGCATGTAGCCGACCCGCTCCCGGATCTCGGAGCCCCGGGTGGCGATGTCCAGGCCGAGGACCTCGCCGCGGCCGGACGTCGCCGGGGCGAGCCCGAGCAGGATCTTGATCAGTGTGGACTTGCCCGCACCGTTGGACCCGACCAGCCCGACCACCCCGGGCCGCACCTCGACGGTGAGCTGGTCGAGGGCGGTGACCCGGGGGAACCTCTTGGTGAGGCCGTCCGTCTTGATGACAGCTGTGGACACGCCCATCAACGTAACGGCCTTGCGCGGTACGGGTCATGAGCTGGAATGACGAGCCCCTCTGCTGCTGCGGTATGACGCCGGGGCCTCTCTCCCCTAGGGGTCGGCGGAAACCGGAGGCCGCCCACCACCGCGCCCGCCGCCGGGAAGCCGCTCGGGTGCGCGAACGGCGCCGGGCGGCTCGACCTGAGGTGAGCGGGCCCGGCGCCGTGTCCGACCCGGCTCAGGAGTGCGCGCGCTCCCACAGCTCGGTGACCTTGCCGGAGGCGTCGATCGCCACCTTGTAGTCGCCGCCCGAGCAGGGGTACGAGCCCTTCTGGTTGTCCGGGTTGGCGATGCACTCGTTGACGTGCTTCACCAGGTCGGCCAGGTTGACGTCCTTCGGCGCGGTCAGCACCGAGCTCAGGTGGCCCTTGGCGGTCGGCGCGAACGCGGCGGTCTTGTCGGCGCCCACCGGCTCGAAGACGACGTCGTTGACACCGCAGGCGTCCTTGGTCTCCTTGTAGACCAGGGTCGTCGTGGTGGTGCCCTTCGCCGGGTAGATCCACTTCTGGCCGGCCGGCAGCGGGCCGTGGGTGCAGAAGCCCTCGGGCTCGCCGGAGGCGCCGGGGGTGCCGGTCGGCGCGGCGGGCTTCCCGGTGCCGCCCGGGGCGGCGGTGGGCGACGCCGGGGCCGGGGCCGCGCCGGTCGGGGCGGCCGTCGCGGTGGCCGACCCGCCACCCGCGCCCTGGTCCGACGAGTCGTCCGGTCCACAGGCCGCGAGGCCGAACGCGGCGGTGGCGACCAGAGCGGTGGCGAGCAGTCTCCTGGAAACGGACATGGCGAAGGAACCCCCGTTGTCACACATGATCAGATTGATGGTGCGGCGGACAGACTAGCGCCTCGCCCCGACGCCGACCCCGGGGATCACCGCACCGGCCGCCGGGGCGCCCGGCGGCACGGCGCCCCGGCGGAGCGGGATCAACCGAGCTGCGCCAGGCCCTCGGTGGCGATCCGCTCGAAGACGGCGAGGTCGTTCTCGAAGATCGAGTCCGGGACCGGCCAGTGGACCACCAGCTCGGTGACGCCCAGCTCCCGGTACGTGCCGGCCCAGTCGACGAAGGCGTCCAGCGACTGCAGCGGCTTCTCCGCGGTCGAGCCCTGGAGCAGCATCTTCTCCAGCGTGGCCACGTCCCGGCCCTTGGCCTCGCAGGCCGCCGCCAGCTTCTCGATCTGCTGCGCGATCACCCCGGGCGCCTGCTCGACCGGCACGTCCGCCGGGCCCTTCGGGTCCCCGTACGTCACCCAGCCCTGCCCGTACTCGGCCGCCAGCTTCAGCCCGCGCGGGCCGGTCGCGGCGACGTAGAACGGCACCCGCGGCGTCTGCACGCAGCCGGGGATGTTCCGCGCCTCGACCGCCGAGTAGTAGGTGCCCTCACGCGTCGTGGCGTCGGTGCGCAGCAACTCGTCCAGCAACGGGAGGAACTCGCCGAACCGGTCCGCCCGCTCCTTCGGCGACCACGCCTCCTGCCCCATCGCCGTCGCGTCGTAGCCCGTCCCGCCGGCCCCGATCCCCAGCGTGACCCGGCCGCCGGACACGTCGTCCAGCGTGATCAGGTCCTTCGCCAGGGTCACCGGGTGCCGGAAGTTCGGCGAGGTGACCAGCGTGCCCAGCCGCAGCCGCTCGGTCGCCGTCGCGGCCGCGGTCAGGGTCGGCACCGACCCGAACCACGCCTCGTCCCGGAAGCTCCGCCAGGACAGGTGGTCGTACGTGTACGCAGCGTGGAAGCCGAGGTCTTCGGCCCGCCGCCAGATCTTCTGCCCCTCGCTCCACCGGTGGATGGGGAGGATCACCGTGCTCAGTCGCATGTGCTCGACCCTACGGTAGCCGTCAGCGGCCGGCGCCCCGTGACGTGACGACCTCCTTCCGCCCCGGAACGAAGCCGCGTCGACGCGGGTTCAACGCAGGAGCCAGCCCAGCAGGGTCGTCGCCGTGAACACCGTGCCCGACGCCAGACAGACCGCGCGCGGGGTCAGCCACCCGGGGCCTTCCGGGGGCCGGGACTGCGGGGCCGGAGCCAGCAGCGCGTCCGCGAAGGCCTGGGCGGTCGGCGGTCGGTCCGCCGGCTCGACGGACATCGCGGTCCGCAGCAGCAGGGCGACGTTCGGCGGGAGCTCCGCTCCGGCCGGGAGCGCCGGCAGCGTCGAGGCGGCCGGCCAGTCGGTCATCAGGGCTGTGGCGCGCCCGCCCGGGCCGAACGGCTTCTGCCCGGTCAGCAGCTCGTAGGCCACCACGGCCAACGCGTACACGTCGGCCCTCCCGTCGAACCCGCCGGTCTGGAAGGCCTGTTCCGGTGCCATGTAGGCGGGCGTGCCCGTGGTCACGGTGAGCCCGGATGCGTCCGCCAGTTGCTTGGCGCTGCCCAGATCCGCCACCAGCACCGCGGCGGGCGCAGGGCCGGCGGCGAGCAGCAGGTTGGACGGCTTGACATCGCGGTGCACCACGCCCGCCTCGTGCAGGACCTGGACCGCGTAGCCCGCCTCCGCGGCCAGCCGCAGCGCCTCCTGCGGGTCGCACTGCCCGACCCGGTCCGCCAGGGTGCCGCCGCGTACGTAGTCCATGACGAAGTAGGGCCGGTCCTCCTGCACCCCGACGTCGTGCACCCGGACCACCCGCGGGCTGGCGATCCGGCGCAGCAGCCTCGCCTCCGCCAGGAACCGCTCGCGCACATCCGCGTTGGCGGCCCAGTTCTCGGCCAGCACCTTCACCGCGACCTCGGTGTCGAGCTCCGGATCGTAGGCCTTCCAGACCGTCGCGAAGGAGCCGGCTCCGAGCCGCTCCACGAGGAGGTAACGGCCGAGCTTGCGCATGTGGCAGCATTCTGCCGGAGTCGGGGGGCGTGCGGAACTCCCGCCCGACGGGCGGGCCGCAGGCGGGACGAAACGGGGGGATCCGGGTGTACGAGGACGGTGAGCTGGAGGGGCTCGTGACGGCCGCTCAGGCGGGTGACCCGGAGGCGCTGGAACACCTGCTGGCCAGGCTGCGACCGGTGGTCCTGCGCCGCTGCTCGCGCTTCCTGCCCCACCACGCCGACGCGGAGGAGGCCGCGCAGGACGCGCTGCTGTCCATCAGCACGCACCTGGGCCGGTACGGCGGCCACGGCTCCTTCCAGGGCTGGGTGACGGTGATCGCCTCGAACGCCGCCCGGTCCACCTACCGCTCGATGCGCCGGCGCGCCGAGGACAGTCACGCCGACCTCCCCGAGTCCGTCGACCCGCGCACCACCAGCGTCATCGCCGGGACCAGGCTCGACGTGATGGAGGCGCTGACCGCGCTGGAGGAGCAGCACCCCGCCCTGGTCGAGGCGTTCGTGCTGCGCGACCTGGGCGACCTGACCTACGTCCAGGTGGCCGAGGAGCTGGACGCCCCGTTGAGCACGGTCAAGGACCGTATCGACCGGGCCCGCCACTTCATGCGCGCGCGTCTGGTCACCGGTCCGTGAACGACGGTCCCGCGGCGGGCGGCGGCCGCACCGTCGTCCGGCGCCGGTCCGCCGTCGCCGCCGTGGTGGCGGCCGCCGCGCTCGGGCTGGCGGCCGGCCGGTTCGTGCTGCCACCGCCCCCCGGCTCCACCGCGCACCCGGCAGCACGGTCGAGTGCGGCGGCCGGCGGGGCGTCCCAGGGCGCGTCCGCTCCCGCGACGCCCGGCGGGTCCGTCCCGACGCCCGGGTCCCCGGCCTCGGCCTCCGGCTCCGCCTCGCCGACCGGTGTGACCGGTGCGACCGGGCCGGTGACGACCGCGAACCTCCTGGACCCGGCGGCGTTCGACCCGGACGTCGGCAGCGGGCGGATCCACGTCAGCGACCGGTACGGCGACGGGGCCTACGCCAACGCGGCCTGCTCCGGCGAGAAGACCCTCACCCAGACCCTGGGTGGGCCCGGTGCCCACTTCCGCGGGCTGATGACCACCCCCCGCACCAACCCGGACGACACCACGCTGGCCGCCACCGGCCACGGCGACCAGGTCGCCCGCGAGGTCGCCGCCGACGCCCGGACCCCTTCCCTGGCGCAGAACTTCACCGACCGCCTGCTGCTGGAGGAGGTGCCCTGCCAGGAGGAGGTGCCAGGGCACTGGGTCTACGGAAAGACCACGACGGTGCGGCTCGCTCCGGACGTCGTCGGGAACTGGATGGGCTCCTATCGGGGGGACCTCAACACCACCGGCACGGCGCCCGAGGGCACGGAGCCCTGCGGCGGCATCGCCGTGCTGCGCAGCGGCACCCACTACGGGGTGCTGGAGGTCGACGCCTGCCTGGGCACGGCCGCGATGGACCGCGTCGTCAGGGCCGCTCTGTCACAGCTGTGAAACAGCGGGTCGGGGCTCCGACTTTCCTTCCTCCGGCGGCATCTCCCCGGTTGTACGAGGACGCAGCAGGCGTCCCGACCAGCAGGGGGACCAGATGACCGAGAACCAGGCCGTCCAGCAGAAGTCCGTTCGCCGCAACCGCTTCGCCGCCGCGGCCTGCGTCGCCGCCGCACTGATCACGGTCGGCGTCGTCGGCGCCCAGTCGGCCGCCGCCGACGGGGCCGCGCACAACGCCGGCCGCCCGGCCGCGGTCACCGCGCCCGGCCTCGGCTCCGCCCACCTCGTCCAGAGCGAGGACTTCCGGCAGGGCCTGAACCCGGTCGGCGCGACCGTTGCGCTGACCGGACGCCAGGCGCTGTCCGCGTGCTCCGGCGAGGAGACGATGCGCGACCTGACCAAGGACAAGGCCACCGCGTACGCGTCCGTGACCTGGACCTTCGACACCGAGGGTCTGCTGACCGAGTCGGCCGCGAGCGCCCCCACCGGGACCACGGCCGACACCTGGGAGAAGCAGCTCGTCTCGCTCGTCCAGGACTGCCAGGACGAGCCCGCCGGCCACTGGTACTACGGCGCGGCCCACACCCTGACCGCCGCCGGCGGCACCGCCCGCTGGTACCCGGCCTACAACGGCGACGGCACCGCCACCGGCGGGGTCGCGGTCCTGCGCAGCGGCACCCGGGTCGGCATCGTCGAGCTCACCGGCCGGCCCACCGACGCCCCGGCCCAGCTCGAAGGCGTCGTCACCGCCGCGCTGAACCGCCTCCACTCCTGAACGGCGGCCCCGCTCCGCCCGCGCCGGCGGGCGGAGCGGCCCCCGCCGCAACGGGAGGGCCGCCGTCCCCGCCCCGGGACAACTCGCCTGCCCGGTACGAGGCTTCGTGGTTGACTGCGCGCCATGCAGACAACGATCAAGTCCCCGTGGGGAGTCACCGGCTACGGTGCGGCCAGTGTGCAGGCGGCGCCGGACCTCGCCCGGATCCGGCTCGGCGTGGAGCGGACCGAACCGACGCCGCAGGAGGCCTTCGCGGCCGCTCGCGCGGCGATAGCCGCCCTGCGCGAAGCGATGCGGGCCCACGGCGTGCAGGACGCGCAGGTGTCGGCGTCGCGGCTGGACCTGCAGACCGCGTGGAGCGGCTACGGCGCGGACCGGAAGTTCACCGGCTACCGCTGCCACGCCGCGTTCGCCATCGAGTACCACGACCTGGACTCCCTCGAACCGTTCCTGATCGCGGCGGTCGACGCCGGGGCGAACGAGCTGGACGGCGTCGACTTCGACGTGCGGAACAAGCCGGAGCTGCGGGCGAGGGCCCGCGAGAGCGCCGTACGGGCGGCCCGGTCCAAGGCCGAGCTGTACGCGGCGGCGGCGGGCGTGAAGCTGGGCGCCGTGGTCCACATCGAGGACGTCGATCCCGAGAGCATCGATGGGGGCCGCTACCGGGGCCACGGCTCCGCGGACAGCGCCTCGGAGGCGGACCTCGCGCCGGGCGCCGTGGTGGTCTCGGCCGCGGTGATGCTGGGGTTCGCGATCGCGGCCCCGTAGCGCCGGGCGTCCGGTCCGCTCGGGAGTGCGAACTAGGGTGCCGGGGCGGCGTGATGACGATCTCACACCGCCGCCGGCCCCGGGCCGCCGGACCGGCTTCCGGCGCCGTCGGCGCTGGTCCGGGGCCGTGCTCGGTCGCATGCCGACGGCCCTGCGGGTGACGCTCCGGCGGCCCCCCTGGGCGCTCAACCGGGTATTCCCTTGCGGAGGTGTCGGCCCGACCTGATAGAACTCCCGTCGGACTCTCGTTCGAAAGTCCATCGAATCATCAAATTGGGGGGAGCGCGGATGTCCCATCCGACGCCACACGCCCGGCCGCAGCGCGCCAATCCGCTGTCGCGCGCGGCCACCCTGGCCATAGCCACCGCGGCCGTGGTCACCTACGCCGGTCTGCCTGCCGCCCACGCCGACGCGCCGACCACGCAGCGCGTCGGCAGCGTGCCGACCGCGATCCCGGCCGACGCGACCAAGACCGCCGCTCCGGCCGACGACACCCCGGTGCAGCTGAGCGTGCACCTGAAGTCGCGTGACGAGGCCGGCGCCAACGCGCTGGCCGCCGCGGTGAGCGACAAGACGTCGCCGCAGTACCACCGCTTCCTGAAGACCGGTGAGTTCGCGAAGCGCTTCGGCGCCGACCAGGCCACCGTCGCCAAGGTCAAGCAGGCCCTCACCGCGCAGGGCCTGAAGCCCGGCGAGCTCGACGCCGACGGCCTGACCATCCCGGTCTCCACCACCGTCGCCCAGGCCAAGAAGTCCTTCGACGTGGACCTGGCCGGCTACACGACGCCCGACGGCCGGACCGGCTTCCTGAACACCGCCGCCCCCGCGGTGCGTTCCGACGTGGCCGGCGCGATCACCGGCGTCGTCGGCCTGAACACCCTGGCCCAGGCGCACAGCAGCCACGTGGTCGGGGCCACCGGCCAGGCCGGCACCGGCCTCGCGCACCCGGCCGCGACCGCCGCCGCCGGTGCCTACCCGGCGATGTGCGCCGGCGCCGCCTCGGCGTTCCCCGGCAAGTCGGACAGCAAGGACTACTTCAGCCCCTCCGCGCTCGCCTCGGCCTACGGCCTGAACGGCATGACCGACGGCGGCTTCGGCACGACCGTCGCCGTCTTCGCCCTGGAGGACTACTCGGACGCCGGTCTGAGCACCTTCCAGTCCTGCTTCGGCACCAACGCCTCGGTGCAGCGGGTCCGGGTCAACAGCGGCTACCAGGCTCCGCCGACCAACAACGGCGTCGGCGTCGAGACCGCCCTGGACCTCGACACCGTCATCGGTCTCGCGCCCCGCGCGAACGTGCTGGTCTACCAGGGTCCGGACGCCTCGCGCGCCACCCAGGCGGACATCCAGAACACCTACCGCCAGATCGTCTCGGACAACCGCGCCCAGGTGGTCACCACCAGCTGGGGCGTCTGCGACCAGGTCATGGCGACCAGCGACCTCAATGCCGAGCGGGACATCTTCCTGCAGGCCGCGCTGCAGGGCCAGACCGTGGTGGCGGCTTCCGGTGACGACGGCTCCAGCGGCTGCAACTACCTGAAGAACATGGGCGCTCCGGCGAACATCACCAACCTGCTGAGCACCTCCGACCCGGCGAGCCAGCCGCTCGTCACCGGTGTCGGCGGCACCACGCTGAGCAGCAACGGCGGCGTCGTCTCCGAGTCGGTGTGGAACCGCAACGGCGGTGCGAGCGGCGGCGGCGTCTCCCGCTGGTCGCTCAACGGCAACTCCTACCAGGCCGGTTTCTACGGCCCGGGCTACACCAACCAGTGCCAGGGCGCGGCCGGTACGACCTGCCGTCAGGTCCCCGACGTGGCGGCCAACGCCGACCCGTCGACCGGCTACGTGGTCGCCACCGGCGCCGGCTCCTGGATGATCATCGGCGGCACCAGCGGCGCCGCTCCGCTCTGGGCCGCCATGACGGCGCACCAGAACAACCCGGGCTGCACCGGCCGCGTGGGCTTCATCGCCCCGGCGTTCTACTGGGCCAACAAGCACGGCATCGGCGCGCTGCGCGACGTCACCTCCGGCAACAACGACATCGGCATCCAGGGCGGCCTGTACTGGGCCGGGTCGGGCTACGACATGGCCACCGGTCTGGGCACCCCGGACGCCGACAAGGCCATGAAGCTGGTCTGCAACCCGAACGCCGGCTTCGACCGCACGATCGAGGTCGTGGAGAACGGCCAGCTGCACGAGGTGTACACCGACACCACCGGCTGGCACGACGGCACCGTCCCGGGCGTCTCCGGCGTCACGGCGATGAGCTTCACCTACAACGCCAACGGCAACCGGGTCATCGAGGCCATCGAGAACGGTGAGCTGCACGAGATCTACACCGACGCCACCGGCTGGCACGACGGCATGATCCCGGGCCTGTCCGGCATCACCGCCATGAGCTTCAGCTACAGCCCCTCGGGCGCCC